>JAFYOJ010000121.1 GCA_017560225.1 Clostridia bacterium | reverse complement strand
CCTTACCCATATCTTCCTGCGCAACAGAAAGAACAAGGCGAAGGCCTCTTTCGGTATCTTCTTCCTCTACACGAACCTCGTCAGGATTATTTACAAGCTGACGTACGATAGTTTCAAGAAATTCTTTCATAATAACCTCGTTTCACGGTAAAAGAGAATTAAGCGTTCTCCTTTGCCTTCTTAAGAATAACCTTTACAGTATCTGTAGGTTGTGCACCCTTCTTCATCCAGTCCTCAGCCTTCTCCAAGTCAACCTTGATTTCAGCAGGATCTACCAAAGGATTGTAGGTACCGATTTCCTCTACGAATCTGCCATCTCTTGCATAACGAGATTCAGCAACAACGATTCTGTAGAAAGGAGCCTTCTTCGCACCAATTCTTCTAAGTCTGATCTTCAACATGTGTATTCACCTCCGCTTTTAGCATTTTTATATTCACAAAATGGTCTTCTTACTGGGGAAAACCGGGGAAGTTTCCCCCGAAGCCCTTGCCAAAGCCCTTTTTGCCAATACCACTTTTAGTCATTTTCTTCATCATCGCCCGCATATCTTCAAACTGACGCATGAGCTGATTAACTTCTTGCACCGTAGTGCCGCTACCGGCCGCAATACGCTTTCTGCGACTTGCATTTAAAATATCCGGATTGTTCTTCTCTTTCTTGGTCATAGACCGGATAATGGCTTCAATGCGCACCAAGCGACTTTCGTCAATATCCTCGTCTTTGATCTGTCCGGCACCGGGAATCATCTTAAGAAGACTTCGAATACCACCCATCTTCTTAATCTGCTGGAGTTGGTCCAAGAAATCATCCAAGGTAAAGGTTTGCGTCCGAATCTTCTTCTCTAACTCCACCGCTTGTTTCTCATCATACATCTCCACGGCTTTATCAATCAAAGTAAGTACGTCACCCATGCCTAAGATTCGATCCGCCATTCGCTTGGGATAAAAAATCTCAAACTCGCTGAGCTTCTCACCTACTGAAGCAAATTTAATCGGTCTGCCGGTGATGGCTCTTACAGAAAGTGCCGCACCGCCACGGGTATCACTGTCCAATTTAGAAAGGATTACACCGGTAATATCCAAATCATCGTGGAATGCCTTTGCTATGTTTGCCGCTTCCTGACCGGTCATACTGTCTACCACCAAAAGAATTTCAGAGGGATTCAGTTCTTTCTTAAGCTCTTTCAATTCCTCCATCATGTCTTCATCAATTTGAAGACGTCCGGCTGTATCCACGATAACTGTATCGTTTAAGTTTCGAACCGCCTTCTTCACGGCATTCTTGGCGATTTCCAAGGGCTTGACGCCCGGCTCTTCACTGTGTACAGGAATATCTACCTGTTTACCCAGCACTTCCAACTGCTTTACAGCAGCGGGTCTATATACGTCGCAGGCTGCCATCATGGGTTTGCGACCATTCTTCCGCAAATGCAACGCTAATTTACCGCTGGCTGTTGTCTTACCGGCACCCTGAAGACCTACCATCATAATAACGTTAGGCGGTTGCTTGGAGAAATCCAATTTGTAATCTTCCGCACCCAAAAGCGCCGTAAGTTCGTCATCTACAATCTTTACAATCTGCTGACCCGGGGATAAGCTTTCCAATACTTCTTGTCCAACGGCTTTCTCCGATACTGCAGCGATGAAATCTTTAACAACTTTATAATTTACGTCAGCCTCTAATAAAGCCAGACGAATTTCCCGCATAAAGTCCTTTACGTCCTTCTCGGAAACTCGAGTCTGCCCTCTTAGTTTCTTCATGGTGGCCTGCAATTTCGCAGACAAATTCTCAAATGCCATGTGGCTGTACTCCTCTTCTCTTACAGATCAGAAATAATCTTATATAACTTCTCTTCAATCTGCTCTAACAAATACGCGTTGCCGCCTTCCATCTCGCTTCTGTCTAAGAGTTGGAAGTCTTCTTGGAGAGATTCCAACTGATTTCTGGCTTCGCGGAAACGTGCCAACAAGCCCAATTTCTCCTCAAATTCCAAAAGTTGCTTCTTTCCCCGCTTAATGAAATCGTGAGCGCCCTGGCGTGTGATTTGCAGAGCTTCTGCAAGTTCCGTCAGGCTGAGATCCTGATTATAGTGCATATCCATTACGTTATACTGGCTTTCTGTGAGCAGTTGCCCGTAGAAGTCCAGTAACATACTGATTTCATATACTTCTGATTGAAGTTCTGCCATCACTGTTTACCTCCGTTCTCGTTGGCTGTAAAGTAGAAACGCTTTACAAGTGGATAGGATACAACAGAATTTTGGATTTGTCAAGGGGGAAATTTTGCAGGCAAAAGACTTGACGGCGCCCTACAACCAAGATGAGATTATCGAGAAGGTAAATCGGTTGCGGGTAAAATACCATTTTACCGAATACGTAGGCGACACCGTTGAATTCCACCCTTCCGGCCGCATTACCTTCCCCATCTTAGGCACCAAAGCCAAGCAAGAGGACAAGCTTGCTTTCGATCCGGACAGAACGAAGCGTCGCCGTTTTTGGGGCGGGTCTTCTTTCGATATGGCGCCTAAGCCCTACAACAAATATTATGCCCT
>JAFYOJ010000120.1 GCA_017560225.1 Clostridia bacterium | reverse complement strand
TCGGTGTCGGATCTACCGGAGAAGTCGTGGGAACTAAAGTGACCTTCGGACTTTGTGTCTCACCGGAATTCCCATCGGAAATGAGCAAATCAACGCTGCGAATATGCAAATCCCCACAGATCACTTCCACAAAGAACGTATGACCTGCATCCCCTTCTGTAAAAGTATAAGCCGCTTGGGTTGCACCGGGAATCTCCACGCCCTCTTGATACCACTGATACTGAGCAGTTTTTTCCAAGAAAGCCTCATAAATGGCAGCATCCAACTCAGCCATGGCCTCTAAATCCACCGTCATCGTGCTGCCCACTTTTCTTTGACTGTCCACTGTAAATATAACAGGAATTCCCACCGCTGCATCTTCCAATACGTTCACCTGAATCACGCTGGAGTAGCCCACACCTTCCTGCTCCGTTTCTACCATACAGACGTAGTAACGAGTACCCGCTTCCGATGTATCCACATACAGCGTAGGTTCTTTTGCACCGCCGCGATCAATGGCGATGATATCTTGAAGTTTACCCGTAGATGTTTCGTACCAAGTATAAGTAAGCAAACCGCCATTGGGCGCCGATGCCACGCATAGCAAGCCCAACTCTCCTCCGATAGTAATCTCCGCTTTCTCCGGCACGTGAATAGAAGGCGGCATTGCGGTCCCGCCTAACTGAATCATCGCCTTCTGGGTAGGTAATTCAGCATTGCCTTTCTTTAACACGGCGTAAATATGGCTACCTGCAAGATCTTCCTCAATGCCTTCAAAGAAATAGCTATACGTATAGCCGTCTTTACTGGACCCGGAGCTACCCGTAACAAAAGCCGACCAGGGTTCTGTGCCGTTCGCTTTACTCAAATCGTAGGTTTCATCCCCGTATTCTAAGAACCAAGTACAAGAATCCACCGGTCCAGTGGTCTTCACACTGTAAATGGCCACACTGCCAATGGGATAAACCAAATTCTGAGGTTGTTCTTCAATTTCCGGTAAAGGATACACACCAGATGCCCCCGCTTGAATGGGAAGCATCGCTACAAGCATCCATAAAACCAAACCAATACAGGCATAGCGTTTCTTCATAATATCCCCCTCATTTCTTTAAGTTACTTTTATTGTAACGCGTTTTCGTACATTCGTCAATGTTTCACCCTTGCCAACCCCCATCCCACCCAGTATAATAAACCCATCACACTCCGGGAGGCACATGATGGAATACAGACAACTGGGAAATACAGGTTTAAAGGTCAGTGAAATCGGTTTAGGCGGCGAATGGCTGGAGCGCCATAACAAAGAAGAAGTCCGCGCCGTGGTAGACGTATGCCGGGAAGCCGGCATGAATTTGCTGGACTGTTTTATGTCGGAACCCAATGTGCGCAGCAATATCGGTTCTGCCATCGCACAGGACCGCCACCGCTGGATCATCCAAGGTCATGTAGGCTCCGCTTGGCGTGACGGGCAGTATGTACGAACCCGGGATATGGCAGAAGTCAAGGAAGCATTTTACGATCTCCTTACCCGGTTGCAGACAGACTATATCGATTTAGGTATGATTCACTTTGTAGACCGTTTAGATGATTGGAAAGTGGTGCTGGAGAATGGTTTCATGGACTATATGCACCAGTTGAAATCTTCCGGCCAGATTCGCCACATCGGTCTTAGTACCCACAATCCGGAGATTGCCCGTCTGGCCGTGCTGGAAGGCAGCGTGGAAGTCATTTTGTTTAGTTTAAATCCTGCCTACGATATGCTTCCTGCCACCGAAGAAATCGAAGATTATTTCGTAGAAGAATACGATGCTAATTTAGGCGGCATTGCACCCGAACGGGCGGACTTGTACCGCCTTTGCGAGCAAAAAGGCGTTGCCATCACCGTAATGAAAGGCTACGGCGGCGGCCGACTGTTAGATGGCAAGCGTTCTCCCTTCGGTGTTGCTTTAACCCCCGTGCAATGTATCCACTACGCCTTGACCCGCCCCGGGGTAGCCAGCGTGCTCATTGGTTTTGATAATCCCGCCCAAGTGCCGGCGGCCATTGCCTATGAAACAGCCACCGAGGACGAGAAAGACTATGCATCCGTGCTGGCGGCTGCCCCTCGCCACGCCTACAAAGGGCAGTGTACCTACTGCGGTCACTGTAAACCCTGCCCCATGAATATCGATATTGCGATGGTCAATAAACTCTATGATTTTGCCACCATGCAAGACTTCGTGCCCGACACCGTGCGGGCCCACTATGAAGGATTAGAAGCCCACGCCGGTGACTGTATCGGGTGTGGTGCCTGCGAAGAGCGCTGTCCGTTTGGGGTAAAGATTGCTCAGCGGATGATGGAGGCCGGTAAAATATTGGGTCAAAACACCCCGTTTTAGGCAGACGTGCCCAATTGCTGAAAAATCCTGCATACGCAAAAGTTTTGAACAAACATAAGTAATCATTAAAAGGGGGGTACCAAAATGAAATTTTTTCAAATTTGGTACCCCTTTTGCGAGCATTTTACCGGTAAAAAGGATACCAAATGTACCTTTTTACAAAAATGGTACCCTCGTTTTGCCGAAAAAAGGGGTACCAAGATGACTTGGTAGGGATCATAACGTTTTTGCGACAGCCACTTGTTTACACTTTCACCGATTCAGCCACCAAATCCAAAAGTTCAAATACCCGGCAAACGCCACCCACAAGGCATAGGGAATCTGCAAGTACGCCGCCACAGGACTAAACTTTCGATAAGCCAAGATGGTGCCCACAATCAAAAACAGCAATACCAGCAGCCACACAAAAGCGAACAAAAACCACCGCAAATTAAAGAATAAAATACTCCATGCAAAATTAAAAGCAAGGCTGGCCAGGTAGAAAGATAAACCTTGCTCCCACATTTTACCCCGAATGCTGCCTTCCCCTACGGGACGCACAATCCAGTAAAGACCGGAGCTGACGCCCATCAGCACGTACAAAATGCTCCATACCACGGGGAACAACCAGGAAGGCGGCGCCAGAGGCGGCTGTTTTAATTCCTTATATATGTCCATATTGCCCATAGTGAGAAAAGCGGACAAGCCACCTACCACCAAGGGCAATGCAATCGCAACCGTAAAAATCTTTAAATATGTTTTCGTTTTCTTACGCACAGATAAGACCTCGCTATCCTAAAAGTACTATTCATATCTATGCGCAAATTCAATAAAGTTATACTTCCAATTTACACAAATCAAGACTCACTATGATGCCATTTTTCCAGCACCTTTTCAACCTCGGCAATTAATTGTTCTTTATTGGGCATATATAACACATATTTAGACGCAAAAAGATTATTAGAAAGACCGCCAAGCGCGTATTCCGCGTCAATCCCATTTTTATCTGTGCAAAGAATAATACCAATTGGCGGATTATCATCGTCGTCATTGACCTCTCTTGCATAATAATTAAGATACATATTAAGTTGACCAACCGCCTCCGGCATTAACTTCGTCGTTTTTAGTTCAATAAGAACATAAGATCGCAAAATTTTATTGTAAAAAACCAGATCCACATAATAATGATGGTTTCCAAGGGTTATACGCTGTTGTGTTCCAACAAACATAAAACCTCTGCCCAACTCAAGCAAAAATTTTTCTATTTGTTCTATAAGCGCTTTTTCAAGATCACTTTCAAGAAACGGTTTATTCTCGGCAAGCCCTAAAAATTCAAATACATACGGATCACGAATAATATCCGCAGGTTTCGTAATTTCATTGCCCTTCAAAGCAAGAGACAATACCTTTTCCTTATTAGCTTCATCATTAGAAAGAAGCAGTCTCTCAAAAAGTGAACTTTCAATTTGACGACGAAGTTCGCGCACAGACCAGTGTGCATTGATACTTTCTTTTTCATAAAAATTTCTTTTTTGCTCATCTGAAATTGCAAGAAGTTCGCAATAGTGTGACCAAGATAACTGTCCAGACACTGTCTGGACACTATTATGGGTTAGATAAAAATGGCACATATTAGAAAGATTGGACCGTGAAAATCCTTTGCCAAACTCAGCTGTCAACACCTTAGAAAGTCGACGCAAAGAGTTCCTTTCATATTCCGCATCACCGTGGTGCATAGCTTCATCTTCAACAATAATTTTGCCAATCTGCCAGTAAGTATAGATCAAAGTCGTATTCACTTCAATCGCAATCTTTTGTCTTGAAGATTCCAGCAATTTCTTTATTTGCCGGACAACATCTGTGTTAATCATTTCATTCATAGGTTCTCCTCCAAAATTATGAATCAGAATTTTGGATTTGCCAAGAAATCAAATAACAACAATGAAAACTATATTTTTTAATTTATTTGCAAATCTATTTACTCACAGCACCGAAATGGCCTCTGCAATGGTTTTCTCCAAAGCCTCTCGGCCATACTTATCCACTTCAGACTTACTCTTCTCCCCGTGGGTTAAACAGCCGGCACCACCGATGCAGCCGCCCACACAGGCCATGCCCTCAATGAAGTTGGCATCCAAAATACCCTTATTCTTCTTCAGCAAAGCCATTCGACATTCTTCAATGCCGTCGCAGGGCGCAGGTTTCAATTCAAAATCTTCCAATCCCTGCTCTATCAAAGCCTGCCGCACCGCATCCGTAAGGCCGCCGCTGCGGGCAAAAATCCGGCCAAAATAAGAAGCATTATCCAATGGTTCCTCCGGAAGTTCCGTAATTTCAATATCCCGGCTGTCAAACAAGGCTTGCAGCTCCTCAAAAGTCAATACCGCATCCACGTAGGGCTTCACCGTATCCAAACGAGCCTCTGCTTTCTTCGCCGTACAAGGACCGATAAACACCACTTTTGCACCGGGATCCGTTGCCTTAATATACTTAGAAATCTCCGCCATAGGGGATAAATTATGGGAAATATGCTGAGCAAGTCCCGGGAACGCCGTCTTCACGTATTGGACGAAAGCAGGACAGCAAGAACTGGTTAAGAAACCCTTCTCCGTCAGTTCCTTTGCCTCCTTCATCGCCACCATATCCGCACCCAAAGCTGCCTCCACCACCGTGTGGAAGCCCAGCACGCGAAGGCCGCTAATAACTT
>JAFYOJ010000119.1 GCA_017560225.1 Clostridia bacterium | reverse complement strand
CTTTTGTTCTATGGTAGTATATGGGCACAACACCAAGCAGTGAAGGACATAGAATGATGGACAAACAAACTATAAAAGCTTCTTTTCTAAATAGGACCACCTTGAAGATCGCAGGCGTTCTGCTGATCGTTCTGTCTGCCATTGTGTTGTTGTGGTATGGTAATGCCACCAGTAATCAAGCGGAGATGACGTTGATTGCACAAGTATACTTTGATGGCGATTATCGGATTGGCGAAGGTGACTGGCAGGAGATTGTGCCGGGACAACACATTTCTTCTACGGAAGGTGACGTAACATTAAGAGGCAATTTCCATATGCTGGCGCCGGACGGAACGTATGTTGGCATTTACAGTGGGGAAGTGCCCATTGCATTTTACACGGACCATATTAACGTAACATTCCGCGAACAGGGGAGTGAACCCTTTGTCATTGATACGGAGAACCCTGTGTTTGGGGATTCTGCTTGCGGTGTGGATTGGAATGCGTACACTGTGACCGGTGAGGAACCCATCGAAATTGTGATTCACAATCCCCATCGCTTCGGCAACGAAACGGCGGTGGATGAATTCTTATCCAACACGGCTTTTTGGACAGGCATTGAATTTGAGAAAAGTGTATTGGACCGTGGTGAAAGCCAGCGAGATATGGGCCTTTTATTTATGATTGTGTCCTTACTGTTTTTGGGCAGTGCTTTGTTTTCTACTCTTATTCATATAAAACATAGTAAGATTCTTTGGGTACTGGGCCTGGTGATCTTGTTTGCGGGAATTTATTTAGCGTATAGTGCCCACAGTGTTTCATTCTGGAGTGAATCTATTGTATCCAATACCACGATATTAGGTTTCTCTATGATGTTCTATATGTTCTTCCTTGCAATCTCTATCGTTTATTTCCTAAACGGTACAAAGAAAATTGGTACTTGGGCGGTTGCTGCGTTGGGACTTGTGCAGATCGCCTTTCTCCTGCTGCCTGTTTTCGCGGAGATTCTGTTCTACGATACGTGGATTTACTGGGCGATGGCACAAATGCTGGTGAATGCCATTTTACTGGGTTGCTTAATCTGGGAATTTTGGCACACCAAAGAGAAAATTCGTTGGATTTATATAGGCTCCATTTTACCGCTGATTGCCTTTGGATTGGATGTTTGGCTGATTGATCTTGGAATCTGGACCATCGGTCATGCCTCCATTGCGGTCTTCACGGTTTTCTTTATCGCAGCCACTGTTGCGGTGTTGAAGATTATTCCTAACAGTATCAAAGTGCTTGCCAAAGCCAAAGAATTGGAAAAGGAGAAAATTGCATTAAATGCGCAGCTTACAGAAAGCCGCGTGTCCACCATGATGAGCCAAATTCGTCCGCACTTTATCTATAACACGCTGGGCAGCATCGAACAACTCTGTATTGTGGATCCCCAAAAGGCCGGCGAACTGGTGCATAATTTTTCTAAATATTTAAGAGGTAATTTCGGTGAATTGGATAATCCGAAGCCGATTTTGATGTCCAAGGAAATGGAACACGTGCACCATTATATCAATATTGAGAACGTTCGTTTCCCGGATATGACATTCAGTTTTGAAATGAATTCCAACGACTTTAAGATTCCGGCACTTACCATTCAGCCCATTGTGGAGAATGCCATTAAGCACGGGTTGATGAAATTGCAGACAGGCGGCACCATACGGGTGGTGTCCTACGAAACAGATACCCATTACTGTGTTACGGTGGAGGATGACGGTGTGGGCTTTGATACAGGCGTGTTGCTGGATGAACGGCAACACGTGGGCATCCGAAACATTCGCGGCAGATTGAAAGCCATGGTTGGCGGCACTCTGGAAATTGAAAGTACGGTGGGTGTGGGGACGAAAGTTTTGATTTCTATTCCTAAGGAGGTACGCTCATGATTGCTATTGCAGTTGACGACGAACGATTAATGTTGGGGGCATTGGTCAATGCCATTCGTGTTTCTCCGGATATTCAAGATGTAGCAGAATTCTCCGACTGTGTAGCGGCACTGGAGTATGTTGCGGCACATCCTATTGATGTGGCATTCTTGGACATCAATATGCGTGGGATGGGCGGACTTACGCTGGCAGAGAAGATTTTGGGTTTGCGGCCGGACTGTAAAATTGTCTTTTGTACAGGTTATGAGGAGTATGCCATTCCGGCATTTAAACTGCATGCGTCTGGGTATTTAATGAAACCTATTTCGGCAGCGGACGTACAGGCGGAGATTGATAATATTAAAGGCTTCCGTCAGAAAGAAAAGTTGTTGGAAATTACCTGTTTCGGCAATTTTGAGGTTTATGTAAGAGGGGAACGTTTGCTGTTTAAACGCTCCAAAACGAAAGAATTACTGGCGTATCTGGTGGACAGAAAGGGTGCCGGTATGACCGCAAAGCAAATTTGTGCCACGTTGTTCCCGGAGGATACTGATGACGGCAAGAACGCCGCTTATTTACGCCAACTGGTGCTGGATTTGAAGAACACGTTGAAGGCGGTTGGTGCGGAGTCTGTGTTCCGTCATGAAACACCTTGTTACCGAATTGATACCGGATCTGTTCGGTGTGATTATTTAGATTATTTAGAAACAGGAAAGCCTGAATTCTACGGTGAATATATGACGCAATACAGTTGGGCGGACGAAACTTGCGCCATGCTTCGATTCAAGAAAATCAATCCGTAATCGTATAATTTGTAACGCTTTTGTAACGCATGGTTTGGTACAATAATCATGCGTTATTTTTTTGTTCTATATTGAAAGTAGAGGGATCGGTAGTATGATTAGAAACAGAACAACACAGATTATTTTTCAAACCATTTATTGCACACTTGGACTGGTGGGATGTATTGCCTGCTTAGGCATTTTTGATAATATTCGCGCTATTCGGTGGGACTTCTACGTACATTTTACCAACATCAGTAATTTTCTTTGCTTGGGCGTGATGTTTGCGTCCTTGATTCAAACAGTGAAGAAGAAAGGGAACGGCTACGTTACCACGGCACCTGTCTTGAAATTCATCGGCGTGCTTGGTATTTTGCTGACCTTCCTTGTGTTTAATTTGGTACTGGCCGGTGCGGAAGGCCGTGATCCTCAGCTGAACTGGCGCATCGGAAGTTTGCTGTTCCATGTAGTGCTGCCCATTTTGTACATTGCGGACTGGTTCTTGTTCTATGAGCGTAAGCAGTGCAAGTGGTATTATCCGCTGGCTTCTGCCATTTTCCCCCTTGCGTATGCACTGTTTCTTTTGATTCAGGCTGTTATCTTGAAGTTTGATTCTTCTATTTTGATTCCTACGTCCACTACACCGTTGATTTATCCGTATTTCTTTGTGAATTTAGATACGTTGGGCGTTCCCGGTGTTTTGATGTGGATTGGAATTTTGGCGGTGGCCTTTATTGCAGTTGGCTATTTATTCCTTGGACTGGACCGTTTGGGAAAGCGCAAAGGGTAATTATATAAGAAATAATTGAGAGGGAGAGATTTTTATGAAGAAGGATTTGATTTTTGCACCCAGTATGTTTGTCATCGGCCTTTTGCTGTTCTTGCTCAAAGCGACCGGCATGCCTGTACACATTGCAGTCTCTGTTGTGGGTCTTTTGGTTTTGGCCGTTTACACGTCGATGACTAAGAAGGAATGGAAGATTCCAGCGTTGGAAATTTTCATGAGATTGTTCTACGGCATTGCATTGATTACCGGTATTGTCGTGATGAAAGTTCACGGAATCCTTGCACTTGCCATTGCCCATAAGGCTTGCGCAGCGTTATTCGTTGTACTCCTTGTGGTTTTGTTTATTACGAAACTGGTTGCACAAAAGAGAAAATAAGGGTAAAGGGAAGAACGTATGATATTACGGAAAATCAATGCAGGTATTAGCCTGATCATTACATTTTTGCTGATGGACCATGCCATCTTTCATGCGGCGTGGATGCTGTCGAGAGGCAGTATTGCCAAAACGGCAAACAATTTACCTCGGATTTTATTCGTGTTGATGATGGTCCATGCTGTGATCAGTATTGTACTGGCTGTCCTGGGACACAAAGGTGCCGAGAAACGGAAGTGCAACAGCTATTCTAAATTAAATATCCCCACCAATATCCAGCGCATTGGCGGCATTTTGATGATTCTTTTCACTGTTCTGCATATTGCGGGCACCATCGGCTTGTTACAACCGCCGCAAATCGTGCATGCGGTGCTTCCACCGTTGTTTTTTGCATTGGCGCTTATGCATGTAGCCATTTCCACCAGCAAAGCGTTTATTACGTTGGGCATTGGAAATGCTGCGTTTATTAAGTTTGTAGATATTCTGGTGAAGATCCTTTGCGTTGCAGTCTTGATTGCGGACGTCGTTGGATTCTATCTATATTTGTGCTAAAGGAGGGCAGGGGAATGAAACGAGTTTTGATTATCGGAAGCGGTCTTTCCGGTTTGAGTTGTGCCCTTGCTTTAGCGGCACAAGGAGTTTGCTCTACTTTGGTTTCTCCGTATCCTTCTGAACGTGCCCAGTCTGTTATGGCGGCAGGTGGTATCAATGCGGCTCTTGGCCAAGAGGATTCTCCGGAGTATCATGCAGAAGATACGTGGAAGAGCGGTGGCCGGATTGCCGGGAAAGAGGCTGTTTTGGGACTTTGCTCCGCAGCGCCGGAAATTGTTCGGTGGCTTGCATCCCTTGGTGTGATGTTTAGCCGGGATGAGCAAGGAGAAATTGCCCTTCGAGCATTTGGCGGACAAAGTCGCAACCGTACGGCGTATGCCGGTGCTTCCACAGGCAAGCAGATTATGACGGCTTTAATTCGAGAAGCGAGAAAATACGAGTGCAGTGAAGTCATCACTCGTCTGTTGGGACGTCAGTTCCATTCCGCTTTAATCGAGCAAGGAAGATGCTACGGCGCAATGCTCTATAATGAGAAAACTTGTAAGTTGGAAACGGTCTATGCAGATGCTGTTGTTATTGCTACCGGTGGCCAGAACGTTTTGTTCGGAAAGACAACGGGCTCTACCCAGTGCGATGGTTACGTAGCAGCAAAACTTTATGAACAGGGTGCGCGTCTCAAGAATTTGGAATTTATTCAATATCATCCCACCACTGTGGAGACACCGCAAAAACGAATGTTGATCAGTGAAGCGGCGCGGGGCGAAGGTGGCAGACTTTATTATATGGAGAACGGTCAACGCGTCTATTTCATGGAAGACCGTTACGGCGAGCGAGGAAATTTGATGCCCCGTGACGTTGTTTCCAAATGTATTTACGATGCACCTTCTCAAGTTTATTTGGATATTGCTTTTTTGGGCAAGAAGAAAATTGAATCACGCTTGCAGGAAGTGGCGGAGATTTGCCGCAAATATGCGGGCATTGACGTAACGAAGGAGAGCATTCCTGTATATCCTTCCGTCCATTTCTTTATGGGCGGGCTGGCAGTTGATGCCAATCACAAGACTTCCATCGACGGTTTGTATGCGGTAGGAGAATGTGCTTCCCGCTATCACGGCGCCAATCGTTTGGGCGGCAATTCTTTGTTGGCGGCTATTTATAGTGGTCAAATGGCGGCCAAAGCCAT
>JAFYOJ010000118.1 GCA_017560225.1 Clostridia bacterium | reverse complement strand
GTTCCGGACAACGAGCACACCACGACCGCCTTCGCATTCAAATCAATAGACATATTACATACCGAGTGAGAAATCGCATCCAATTTGTTATTGATTCGGAAATCATAACCGAAGAACCGTTTCTCATAGCGAATATTTTTCTCCGTTTCCGCGGCAATCTTTGCCATAGTTTCTACCGTGAGTACCGGATATTTTCCTGCGGCTGTCTCCCCGGAGAGCATAATGGCACTGGAGCCGTCATATACCGCATTGGCAACGTCGGAAATCTCCGCACGGGTAGGTCTTGGGTTGTGAATCATAGATTCCAGCATTTCAGTCGCCGTAATGACACGCTTGCCCAACATACGGCACTTGGTAATCAGTTGTTTCTGAATGACCGGCAATTTCTCAAAGGGAATTTCTACGCCCATATCTCCGCGGCCGATCATAATGCCGTCGCACTCTTCACAAATCGATTCGATATTATCAATACCGGACTGATTCTCGATCTTTGCAATCAAGCTGACGTCTTCGCCGCCAATTTCTTTCAAGAGCGCCTTAACGTCCCGTAAATCTTGGGCGCAAGATACGAATGAGCATGCGATAAAGTCCACTTCCTGGGCAATACCGAAGGCAATATCTTTCTTATCCTGCTCGCTTAAATAATCCTGTTTCAGCACTTTATTGGGGAAACTCATACTCTTTCTGTTGGAAATAACGCCCCCCGCGATAACCTTACAAATGACGTCGCTGCCTTGAATTTCCGTTACTTCAAAAATGAGCAGACCATTATTAACAAGCACCCGATCTCCTACGGACAAATCTTTCGCTAAATCCTTGTAGCTCACAGACACGCGGGTTTCATCGCCTTCAATATCCTCCGCTGTAAAGGTAAAAAGCTTTCCATCTTCCACCACAGCTTTTCCATCTTTGAAACAACCAATGCGGTATTCAGGGCCCTTGGTATCTAACATAATACCGATAGGCAGTCCTAATTTGGTCCGCACTTTCTTAATATTATTAATCGTCTCCAAATGGGTCTCATGGGTACCGTGGGAGAAGTTCAGTCTGGCAACGTTCATGCCCGCTAAGCACATCTGCTCCAACGTCTCCAATTTCGAACTGGCAGGGCCGATGGTACATATAATCTTGGTCTTTCTCATACTGCAATCATTCCTTTCAAAAACATCTTGTATTATGACAGTTTTTTAGGTAAAAAGCAAGTAGAAAACTATATTGTAACCCATGGTCGTTGTGTGGTATAATCATACTATTATTTTACGCGTACAGCAAGGAGAAAATAAATGACCAACGAGAAGAAATTTGCAGTTCTGATTGATGCAGACAACGTGTCTCCGGACCGTTTCGAGAAGATATTTGATGAGATCGGAAAGTTCGGTATTGCCACCTATCGCCGGATTTACGGCAACTGGGCAGAGTACAACCGAAATTCATTGAAAGAAAAGTTACTGAAATATGCTTTAACCCCCGTGCAACAGTTTAGCTACATAACGGGCAAGAATGCGACCGATATCACCATGGTTATTGATGCTATGGATATTTTATATAAAGGCGACGTAGACGGGTTCTGTATTGTGTCTAACGATAGTGATTTTACCCGCCTGGCACTACGCCTGCGGGAAAGCGGCATGTGCGTCATCGGTATGGGTGACGATATTGCCCCCGCTTCTTTTAGAATGGCGTGTACCTTGTTTATGGTGCTTTGCGAGTCTCGAAAGACCGCCGATGCTAAACGCGAAGTGAAGCGCACCCGCAGACCTACCGTAAAGAAAGCGGTACAAGAAGTGCCGGCAGCAGAAGAAATCCCCGCACCCCAGCCGCAAACACAGACGCAGACGCTGAGCGACCGTGCCCTGCGCAGCGAAATCAAAGAGATTTTGGCATCCCGCACCGGGGAGGATGAGTGGATTGGCGGCAGCAGTTTGGTCAATCAATTGAAGTCAAAGCATCCTGAATTAGATATTCGGGATTACAGTGATCTCCCCTTGTTTGCAGGCAAGCGAAAGATTTGGTCTACCTATTTCTTATCTTTGGGCTTTTGCGAACACAAGGAAGTCCGGAACGGCGAGTATGCTTTTAGACTAAGCGAAGCTGAGCGTAAGACGCTCCCTGCGGCGACCGAGGAAGCGGCACCGGAAACGAAGAAAGAGGAGTCTGCCAAGAAACCCGGCAGAAGACGCTCCACCCCGAGAAAGAAGAAAGAAGTACCGGCGGAAGAAGCCACGCAGATTGCAGAAGCGCCGAAGCCGGAATCCCCTGCCCCCGCAGAAGAGGCGCCTAAGCCCAAGAAGCGGGCACCCAGACGGAGAAAGAAAGTCGAAGAGACAGAAGTATAAAGGAGATGAAGATATGTTACTTTCCTCAAATATGATTCGTTTGTACGATGTGTTTGGATTGAAAGAAACTTTTGATTTATTGGCAGAAACAGGATACCAAGGCATTGATTTTAACAATGACAAAGTTCCCTATTCCACCGACCAATTGGATGAACAATTCTACCGTAAATTGCGGCAGTATGCCGATCAGAAAGGAATTGCCATTTGCCAATCCCATGCACCGGGACCTTCCAGTTATCCGGAAGCCGAGAAGACAGAGGAAGCCTTCAAAAGAATTGTGCAAGGTATGAAGAACGCATCTTACTTAGGCGCCCCCATGATTGTGGTACATCCCTGTACCCATTTGGATTACATGGCAGAGGGCAATGCAGAAATTATGTTTAATTTTAACTTGGATTTCTATAGACGTCTGATTCCTTACGCTCGGGAGTTCGGTATCAAAATTGCCATTGAGAATTTGTACTATTCCGCAACCGGCACCGCCGAAAGCATAAACCGTCTTTATGACGAACTGAATGATCCGGTCTTCACCATTTGCTTTGACGTGGGCCATTGTTTACTGCAACATCATTATCTGCAAGGAGATGATCCGGCAACGGCCATTCGGAAGATTGGACACAGACTTGTAGATGGTTGTACCCACATTCACGACAACTCCGGTGAGATAGATGCCCATACCCTTCCCTATTACGGCAACGTAGATTGGGAAAGTGTCATGAAAGCGCTGGCAGACATTGGATACAAAGGCGACTTCAGTTATGAGGCCTCCAGTTTCTTCAAAGACGTTCCCCCGGCGCTTCGGGCAGATAGTATGGCGTATATGGCGAAAGTCGGCCGTTATTTGATCAGCCGATTTGAGTATTATCAGAATCAGCAAGCATAAATTGTTCCGAGAAAAATGATTTTGGGCGCAGAGAGAGGATTCCTTCTCCTTGCGCCCAAATTTTCACCTTCAAAGCCGGTAAAATGCTTTTATATCATCCCAAAAAGCCGAATTTTGGGCGCACACCATATGTTCTGTGTGTTTACGCCCAATGGTTGGTCGGCGAGAAGTTCCAAAGCTATTTTACGCCCAAACCAAAAACCAGATCAATCCAAATAGTCCTCCATCCGAACCCCCATCATAGGCAGTAATCGCGTGAGCACCAAACGATACCGCATATAACTGTGATACAGCATCGCATCCATCATAAATTCGCCACTGACGTGGACTTCAGACGGCTCTACCGGTGCCCCTGCCGTTTCCATTAAAGCCAACAATTTCTCCTGGGTGGGAAGTGTTTCGAAAATAATCTTCCGAATCTCCGGCCAAGCCGCTTCCAGTTTTGCAGGATCCACCAAATCCGTAATGGTCGGTGCATTTAAGCGGGCAACGTCTCCTCGCATCTTTTCATCATAATGGGCATACACCGCATCCCAATCTGTGGTATCCTTGGTACAATGAATCGTTTCCAAACGCTCCGCCAGATTTCGATATAAACGATTACAGTAAACCGTAGCCACGCCCACTTTCCGTCCGTGGTAGTCCGGCCAAATGCCCTGAATAACTTTATGACACTCCAAATAGTGAGAAACAATATGTTCTGAACCACTGGCAGGACGGGAACAACCTGCCAATTTCATAGCAAGACCGGTCATAATCAAGGCCTCCATCACAGCCCCTGCCGCTTCTTCGCTATCTTCCAAAATTCGATCCGCAAGACTTGCAATACGATCCGTGGCTTCTTGGGTAATCGCCGCCACGTTCTCACAATAATATTCATCAATGAGCAAACGGGCAATCTTCCAGTCCACCAGACCAATGTATTTCGCCATCATATCGCCAAAACCGGAAGACTTAAGAATCGCCGGTGCCTTTACCAAAATCTTGGTATCGCCAATAATCACTACCGGCTGCGCCGCCTGCCAAGAAGTCTTGAAATTATTTTCAATAATGGGCGCTGTATCCGAAGCAAAGCCATCCATAGAAGGAGCGGTTGCAAAGATACACAAAGGCTTCTTCATCTCATACGCTGCCACACGGCAAACGTCGTTCAAGGAACCGGTGCCCACGGAAATCACGCCATCCACATCGCTGCACAAGGCTTCAATTTCCCGCACCTGCTCTGCACAAGCACTCTTCAGGTCCTCGTACACCAATTGTTTAATGGTAAAATGAGCATAGGTCAAACTTTCCACCAGTCCCGCTGAAACACCCAGCGTGTTGCGGTCTGCCACCAACAAAAGTCGGTCTTGGAATCCCGCATTTCGCAGGATGTCGCCTGTACGAACCGTAATTCCGCTTCCGATTTCCACCACTTTGGTGTCAAATGTATGGGGACGTCCGCAAGGACAATCTTTCAATGACGCAACAATTTTCTCTAAATCCATCTTGCATACTTCCTTCACGTTTAATGCATCCTAATTATACTCAATCCGGAGGCATTTTACAATGGACAAAGTTGACGGTATTCACCATTTGTGATACCATATATCTACTATATAAATTCAATACAAAGGAGTTTGAGAACCATGGCAAACAGATTCATTCTGAACGAAACCTCGTATCATGGAGCAGGCGCAATCCAGGCGATTGCAACAGAGACAAAAGCAAGAGGCTTTAAGAAAGCATTTGTATGCTCCGATCCGGATTTGATTCGTTTCGGTGTAACCAAGAAAGTGCTGGACGTATTGGAAAGCGCAAACCTTGCGTATGATGTTTATTCCGATATCAAGCCCAATCCCACCATCGAAAACGTGCAAAACGGCGTAGCGGCTTTCAAGGCATCCGGCGCTGACTATATTATCGCTATCGGCGGCGGTTCCTCCATGGATACTGCAAAAGCAGTAGGTATTATCATTACCAACCCCGATTTTGCAGACGTTAGAAGTTTGGAAGGCGTTGCAGATACCAAAAATAAATGCGTACCCATTTTCGCGGTTCCCACAACAGCCGGTACCGCAGCGGAAGTTACGATCAACTATGTTATTACAGACGTAGAGAAGAATCGTAAGATGGTTTGTGTAGACCCCCACGATATCCCCGTGGTTGCTTTCGTAGATCCGGATATGATGAGCACCATGCCCAAAGGTTTGACCGCCGCAACCGGTATGGATGCCCTCACCCACG
>JAFYOJ010000117.1 GCA_017560225.1 Clostridia bacterium | reverse complement strand
TGAGTCCTGTTATCGGCTCTGAACAAGGCGGCATCCGACCGGTGTTGGTGCTGCAAAATGATATTGGCAACAAGTACAGCCCTACGGTGATCGTAGCGGCGGTTACGTCTCAAATGAACAAATCGAAATTACCTACCCATCTTGAATTGCGGGCGGAGGAATACGGTCTTGCGAAGGATTCTGTCATTTTGTTAGAGCAACTTCGTACCATTGATAAGAAGCGACTTCGGGAGAAAGTAACTCACATTGAGGGTGTTTTGATGCAACGAATCAACGTGGCTCTGGGGATCAGTCTGGGGATGAACTAAAGCCATTTGACCATATAGGCTTGCCGCCATCTGATTTCCTCAAATCGTGTATAGTCTGCGGGCGTGCGAAAGTTATGGCGAACGCAACACTCTTTGCATAGCTTGATTCGCCCTGTGAACTGAAATTTCCTTTTGAATTTTCGTCGTCCGCAACAAATACATTTCATAGGGGATGTATATGCGGGGTGGGTTGAGGATATGCGTGGAAAGTATGCTTGAAAAATTGAGTGTTTGGGCGCCAGGGCTTACTTTTAGCCGTTTTCGCCCAAAAAAACTGTAAATTTATCGAAAATCAAGTTTTTTGCTGATGAAATTGATCCTTTTTGGGCAGAAACGCAATTGAAATATATGCTACCGCCCAATCGTTGGGCGGAAATATCTGAATAACAGCAGTATTGCCCAATCCATGAAAGAAAACAAAAAATACCCGTGGTTCCAAACAACCACGGGTATCTTCTATTTTGACAAAACTTTATTTTACCTTACAACGAAACACCGGCTGCGCCTTGGTCAGCATTACCTGCTCATCATCGGTACGGAAGGAGAGGGACTCGCCATCCAGCAAGGTGAAGGTTGCGCCTGCTGCATTTACTGTGACTTCCATCAAAGCACCGCGGTATGTCAAGCGGCAAGTATAAGACTTCCAAGCTTCCGGCATATGGGGGTTAAACAACAAGCCGTCTACGTAGTGACGCATTCCCAGGAAGCCATTTACAACGGTCATCCAAACACCGCCCATACAAGCAATATGGACACCGCCGTCTGTGTTGTGCTTGAAGTCGCTGATATCCATGTAAGCCGTCTGACGGAAGAACTCGTAGGCATCCGGCTTGCCAAGCTCGGCTGCCATAATGGCGTGGATGGCAGCAGACAAGGAAGAACCATGGTTACACTTCGGCTCGTAGTAATCGTAGTCGCGAAGCTTCTCTTCGAACGTAAACTCGTCGCCTTGAATGAAGTTCAAAAGTACCACGTCTGCTTGCTTAGAAACCTGGTATCTCCACAAATCCAAAGGATGGAACATACCGCGGATATCGAAGTTCTTGGGAATGGTATCCATATCCAAAGGATCGTTGTATACGAAGGTATCATCCTGCTCGTGAACGCCTAACTTCTCGTTGTACCGATAATACATCTTATCGGCGGCTTGTTGCCAGCGATCCAACTCTTCTTCTGTCAAGTCGATCTTAGCAATCAATGCGGCGTATTTCTCCGGTGCCTCTTGTTTCATCTCTGCTGCCAAACGAAGGGCAAAACGCAAGTGGAAACGAACCATAAAGTTGGTGTACATATTATTGTTAACACCGCAGCTATACTCGTCGGGACCGCAAACTACGTTGATGCAGAAGCGACCGTCGTAGGCATCGATAAAGTTACCTCTGTGGGACATAAACTTGGCAGTCTCAAATACGATTTCAGCGCCGTAGTCATATACGAAGTCTTTGTCCAAAGTAGAATCGTAGTAACGCCAAATGGAGTAAGCAATATCGCTGTGCAAGTGATACTCTGCAGTAGAAGCCTCGAATACAACGGAGGTTTCTTCGCCGTCGATACCGCACCAGGGGAACATGGCACCGCAAAGACCGTACTCTTTCGCACGCTCGCGGGCTCTGGGCAGCGTCTTATAACGATACAGAATCAACTCTTTCTGGGAAGCGGGATCGGTAAAATTGTAATAAGGCATCAAATACATTTCGGTATCCCAGAATGCCTTGCCGCTGTAGTTCAAGCCCGAAAGACCAGTCGCACCGATGGGGCTTTGGTTAATTCTTGCCTGTTGCTGACAAAGCTGGAATAAGCTGTAACGAATAGCCTGCTGGTCAGCGGGATTGCCCTCTACCACAATGTCGCCATTCTCCCAGTGCTTCTTCCAGAAAGCAGATTGGCGCGCGGACAATGCTTCCATGCCGGCATCACGATTTGCGGCTGCCAAGCGGCGCGCATCGCCTTCCATATCTTCACTCTTGTCCATGGTGCAGCTAAATGCAACGTACTTAGAAACCGTAACGGTTGCGCCTTGTTTCAAGTTCGCAGTTATGATGGTGGTATAGCAGTTCTCCCCATTTTCCGTCGCAACAGAGGTAGCACCGTCAAAGGTGTGGGCAACTGCCGTAGCCACACGCTGCTTGGTGGAGGGTACTTCCTGACTGAAACTGTAGATGCCATCTGTATCTTGCTCGGAAGCCAAGAAACAAGGCCATACGTCCCAAGTACCGGTCAGCTTCACAACTTCGGACTTAATCACCACTTCGCCATCGAAGTTCATGGGGGTTACGCTGTACTGTGCTTGCGCGCCGTGTACTTCGTCCATATTCACCATACGAAGGCTCTTCACCTGTGCCTTCTTGCCGGAAGCAGTTTCAAATACGAAAGATCTTTCAATCACACCGTTTGCCATATCTAACTCACGGCGGTGATCCTTAATATTCTCCTGAGAGAAGCAAGCCTTTTCGCCGTCAATAAAGAGATTGAAGATTCTCCAGTCGCAAAGATTGATGGTGAACTGGTCGTGAGTGGCGTGTAAGGGGAAGGGGAACGCATGCTGGATTGGGCGAGAGGTAAAAATACCGTTTAAGTACATACCGGGAAGGCTCTTATTGCCCTCATCGGTTTCGTCGTAGGTACCGCGAAGACCGATATAACCATTGCCCAGTGCAAACACACTTTCGATTTGGCCTGTATCGTAAGGATTGAACTCGGTTTCAATAATCTTGGTTTCGTGTACAGGCAAAGGCTGTTTGCGACCGGACTCCAAGAAAGTCTCTACGTCGATTTCTTCGTAGCTCATAATAAACGTATCTGCCAATTTCTCGGTTTCTTCCTTGTTGCCTACGCCAACGGTCTTCATACGGGCAGCCCGTGCGCCTTCAATCCCTGCTTTAGCGTCTTCAAATACAACACAGTGGAAGGCGGGCATCTTAAGACGCTGTGCGCCCAATAAGAAAATTTCCGGATCCGGCTTCGCATTCTTAATATCGTGGCCGGTAACTACGGCGTCAAATAATTCGGTTAAGCCTAATTTCTCTAAAACCAACGGTGCATTCTTGCTGGAAGAACAAAGAGAAATTAAAATGCCGCGGGCGCGCAGCTTCTTGATAAACTCCACAGAACCGGGATAAATATCTCCGGGATTGATTTGCTCTAAAAGCTTTACGTAATAATCATTCTTCCGGTTCATCAGCACAATCTTCTCTTCTAAAGGAAGATCGATGTTGTTGTGCTTCAAAATCTCCTCTAAGGAAGCCAGACGGGGAATCCCGCGCAGACGATTGTTTACGGTTTCGTTGAAATCCCAACCCTGCTCATCAGACAGTTGCTTCCATGCCAAATAGTGATATTTGTCGGTGAAAACGATCACGCCGTCCAAATCGAACAGCGCCGCTTTAATGTTGTAATTTCTCATTGGAAAAAACTCCTTTTAGCAAATTTTATTCAACAAGGGCATTATAGCAACGGTTGTCCAAAAAGTCAATTGTATTGAAATTATTTTTCAAACCCATAATAATAACAGTATCAATTGATAAAGGAGTTGATGGGTGTGGCAACTATTGAACAGTTTAAAAAGTTTTTACAGGAGGACGAAAAAAGTCCGGCAACCATTGAAAAATATCTACGAGACATTCGATACTTTATGCAATATATAGGCGATAAAATTCCCGTTAAACAGGATATCCTGAACTATAAAAAACATTTGGGGGAGCAGTATGCGGTGCGCAGTGCCAACTCAATGATTGCATCGCTGAACAGTTATTTGCGCTTCACCGGAAGACATCATTTGTGTGTCAAACAGTACAAAATTCAGCAAGAAGCCTACTGTTCTGCCCAAAAAGAACTGACGAAAGAGGAATATCTTCGATTGGTTCGCACGGCAGAGCAACAGCAGAACAGAAGACTTTCGTTGATTGTACAAACTATTTGCGCCACGGGAATTCGTGTCAGTGAACTTTCTGCCATTACGGTGGAAGCGGTGAAGAAGGGGGAGGCGGTGGTGTC
>JAFYOJ010000116.1 GCA_017560225.1 Clostridia bacterium | reverse complement strand
GGCAATTATTGATCCGTCTCTTCCTTTGTACGCTTGCGGCAAAGTGGGTGACGATGACAACGGTGTTTACGTAAAGGAGCAAATGGCGCATTATGGTATGGATGTGTCCCGTGTTGTTACGGGTACGTTGGGTACGTCTTTCTCGGACGTTATGACGGTCATTGGTACCGGTGCCCGTACGTTCTTCCATTATCGCGGTGCCAATGCGGAGTTCTCTCCTGCAGACGTAGATGTAGAGAATATTCCTGCGAAGATGTTCCATCTGGGCTATCTTCTTTTGTTGGATGCTATGGAAGAAGCAGACGCTGAGTATGGCAATAAAGCGGCTCGCTTGCTGGCAGAAGTGCAGGCAAAGGGCATTAAGACTTCTATTGACGTAGTGAGTGAAAGCAGTGGCCATTTCGCAGAAGTGGTTGTTCCGGTTCTGCCTTACTGTAACACCATTGTAATCAATGAAATTGAGGCTTGCCAGATTAGCGGCAATACCCCGAGAGATAAGGAAGGAAAGCTTCAAGAAGCTGAAGTCTGGGCGGCTATGGAGTTTATCTTGAATAAGGGCGTGAAGGACTGTGTTGTTGTTCATTTCCCTGAAGCCGGTATGATGCTTCGGAAAGACGGTACCAAGACCTACGTTCCTTCTGTAGATATTCCCAGAAGCTTGATTAAAGGTAGCGTAGGCGCAGGTGACGCATTCTGTGCAGGTTGTTTGTACGGTTTGTATCACGGTTGGGACGATGCTAAGATTTTACTCTTCGCCAGCGGTGCGGCTGTATGCAACCTGACCGAGAAGGACGCTATTTCCGGCCTTCGTTCTGAAAGTGAAATCTGGAAAGTTTGTAAAGAATATGCACCCTCTTGGGTGGCACAAATAGGAGATGTACAATGAAGAAATTTGTCATGTACGGAGCCGGCAATATCGGTCGTGGCTTTATCGGACAATTGTTCAGTAATGCCGGATACAAAGTTGGCTTTGTAGATATTAACAAAGAAGTAATCGGACGCTTGAATGAAGACGGACGTTATCCGGTACATGTAGTGACTACGGATGCCAATATTGAGCAGTACGTAGAGAACGTATACGGCATTGACGGCACAGACAATGAATTGGTTTCCGATGAAATCGCATCTTGTGACATGATGGCAACGGCCATTGGTGTAAACGTACTGAAGTTTATTGCAAAGCCCATTGCAATGGGTATTCGCAAACGTTACGAACAGGGCGCTGCACCTTTGAATATCATTATCTGCGAGAATTTGATCGGTGCTGACTCTTTCTTAAAGGGTTTAGTCAAGAATGAGATTCCGGATCTTGCAGATTATGTGGACGAGAACGTTGGTTTCGTAGAAGCCAGCATCGGCCGTATGGTGCCTGTTATGACTGAAGAGAAGCGTCAGGGCAATCCTTTGCGTGTGTATGTTGAACCGTACAACATTTTACCTGTGGATAAGGATGCTTTCAAAGGCGAGATTCCTGCTGTAGAGAATCTGTATCCTTTCGCACCTTTCAATTTGTTCATTCAGCGTAAGTTGTTTATGCACAATATGAGCCATGCACTTTGCAGTTATTTAGGCAATCTTCGTGGTTACAACTACGTGTATGAAACGGTAGGGGACTACGATATTCGTTACGTTGCCTACAAGGCTCTTTCTGAAATGGCTATTGCGGTTTCTAAGGAAAATGGTACGGAAGTACAGCCTTTGATTGAACATGCACAGAATCTGCTCTATCGTTTCGGCAATACGGCTTTGGGCGATACCGTGGCTCGTGTAGGTAAGGACACCATTCGTAAACTGGGTGACAATGACCGTCTGGTAGGCGCTTTGAAGTTGTCTATGAAGCACGGCATTCCTTGCTACTCCATTTGCATCGGCGTTGCAGCAGCATTGTTGTTTGCGCCTGAAGGCGACGAAAGAAGCCAGGAAGTAAAGGCTTTTGCAGCGGAAAATGGTGCTTTGGAAGCCCTTAAGAAGTATGCTAACTTGGAAGGCTTTGAGGCTGAACTCATTGCAAAGCTTTATGAAATGCTGAAATCCGGTTGCCAGCTGAATATGCTCATCCAAATGTGTGATGAGATTGCAGGATCTAAGATTCGGGCATAAGAGAAATTTTGAACAGGACATTATTCCCGTCGGGCGTTATGTCCTGTTTTTTTATGCCATTTTACCGAATTGTCTTCCCAGGCACAATCCGGCCAATTGCTAACTGACTTCCGGCATTCCCGGAAGGCTGGGTGGCAAAGTCGTCCGGATTCATGTGGATGATAACGGTAAGATCGATGATTTCCGGCACGGTAAAACGGTCTGAAAGTACACTTAAATAAGCGTACCCGTCTTTTGTGGACAATAAGGGTGGCAGATCGCCTGCGTGTTTAGGATGTTCGCAGGCATAGGGATTGTAATGGGCGTCTTTATGAATGTGGAATCCGTAGAATCCGCTGCGGCATGATCCTGTAAGGGGAGGTAGTCCCCATATTTCTGCGGTCAATAATACACCGTACGTGGTTTGGTAGAAACGAACCCAGCCTGAAATAGAGGAATCCGTCTGAATGCTTTTGATTTGTGCGATGGCATTGGGCGGCCGTTCTGTAAATTGGGAGAAATAAATGGGATCACGTTCTATTGGTGGTTTATTTTGCATTGGAAAAAACCTCTTGATTGATGAATAATAGTTATATTGTATGATTTGAAAAATTTTCCGTGAAAAATGCATTTTGCCTGTTGACTTCCAAGCGGGAATGTATTATAATCACGTGGTCGAAACGGAGAAGTCGCGTAGTTGGTCGAGCGCGCACGACTGGAAATCGTGTAACCGCCAAAAACGGTTCGAGGGTTCGAATCCCTCCTTCTCCGCCAAACAAAAAGACCTCGCATCAGCGAGGTCTTTTTGTTTCTCGAAAGTGTGGAATCGAACCCGAGAAGAGGGTTCGTCGTAGGAGCTGACTGCAGAAGCAGTCGGACTCCGAAGTCTCGGAGCACCGCAGCATTTCCGCAAGGCGCCGATCAGCGCCTCGGGAATGCAAGAGAGCGCAGAGTATCCCTCCTTTGAAATTTTTATATTTATTTGGTATAATCGGTTTAAGAAAACGAGAATTTGACAGAGGTATGTTGTATGAAACATGTAATTCATATTTTTGGTGCATCCGGTTCCGGAACAACAACACTTGGAAAAAAGATTTGTGAAGAATTAGGTTATAAGCTGATGGATACAGATGATTATTTTTGGATGCCTACAGAACCGAAATTTACACTTAAACGCCCTTGCGAAGAGCGAATAGAAATGATGATAAAAGATATTAACAATTTTGAGCATGTTGTAATATCCGGTTCTCTTGTGGATTGGGGAGATATTTTAATTCCCTATTTTACTTTAGCTATAAGAATTGAAATTGAACCAACACTGCGTATTGCACGATTGCTTCAACGAGAAAGGGAACGGTATGGTGTCCGTGTTGAACCCGGCGGTGATATGTATAAACAACATCTTGAATTTGTAGAATGGGCAAAATCCTATGACACCGGTGGGCTGAATATGAGAAGCAAAGTCAAACATGATGTTTGGCAAAACCTTCTTTTGTGTAAACTTTTGCATTTGAATGGGGCTGATACAGTGGAGGATAATTTTACAAAAGTTAAAAGAATTCTCGATGAATACGCTGATAAACTATAACTTATTAAACTGATTATAATTGCTTATGACAGAGTTATTAGGCTCGTTTGACAAGAGGAACGGATTACAGCGCTTGTATGAAGTAAGGGGGCTCTATGAAGAAAACAATCATGATTATTTTAACCATCGTTTTTATCCTGTTGTTCCTGTTCGCGACCATCAGAATTACCACTTCCACCTATGAAAATTGGAAGCGGGAACAGAATGCCCAGGCGGCGTGGATTTCGGCTTTTCGTTGACTTCCGGTCATTTCCTCCGTATAATATACATATTCTATTCGAGGGAGTTAGGAAATGAAACGGATTGTCAATGACTTGAGAACATTACGGTGGCAGAACTTTATTATGTTGTTTATTGCAGGTTGCATCAATGCATTTGGTGTCACTTTGTTTCTGGCACCGGTAAAGCTCTATGACAGCGGTATTTCCGGCACATCTATACTTCTTTCTCAAATTACGCCGGACTACCTGAGTTTGTCCGTCTTCCTGATCATCTTGAACGTCCCTTTGTTTATATTCGGTCTGAAGCGGCAAGGGGCAGCGTTTACTGTATATTCGCTATTTACGGTGCTGGTCTATTCTATGGGTGCGTGGCTGATTACGGATGTGCTCCCGATTGACGTCAGTATGGCAAGCCCTTTAGCAGGAGAAGACTTGCTTCTTTGTGCGCTGTTCGGCGGTATTATCTCCGGCGTGGGCAGCGGTCTTACCATCCGCTATGGTGGTGCCATTGACGGTGTGGAAGTCATGGCAGTGATCTTTGCCAAGAAGTTAAACGTGACCGTAGGTACGTTTGTGATGGTCTACAATGTGATTCTTTATGTTGTGTGTGGCTTTGTTCGGGATAGTTGGATTCTTCCACTGTATTCCATTGTGACCTATATTGCAGGTCTGAAAGCGGTAGACTTTGTAGTAGAGGGTTTTGACCGCTCCAAAGAAGTTATGATTATTACCGATCAACCGGAAGCGGTTAGCCGGGCACTTATGGAAGAGTTTGAAACCGGAACTACGTTGATTGGCGCTACCGGTGGCTATTCAAATACAGAGAAGACCATTATTTACTTTGTTGTAAACCGTTTTCAGATTTCTAAAATGCGCAATATTGTCCATGGTATTGACCCTGCGGCATTCGTTACAATCAGCGAAGTGGCAGATATCTTTAAGGGAAATTCTGCAGTCCGAAACGATGGAAAATAGTTATTGCAAATACCCGCATTGTTCGATATAATGACAGCAACTTTAATTATAAAATAAAGAGGGATTCGTATGCATTATATTGATCAACATATTGAGCGAAGTTTCCAGAGACTTTCTGAAGAAGAATATCAGATTCAACATTTATTCAGACCGGCAGAATATGACTGGCCGGGTGATTGGGAAGGAAGAGCGTTGCTTGCCTTCTCCAACCTCTATGCTATTACAGGCAAGAAGATTCCGGCGATGGAGCAGTTTGTAGGCGAACTCCCCAATCGCTTAAACAAAGAAGGCTTCTTGGGCGAAATCTTCCACGAAGATGCCGTAAACGAACAACAACTTTCCGGTCATGGTTGGTTGATGTGCGGTCTTTGTGAGTATTATAATCTTTTCAAAGATGAAGCAATCTTAGACATTGCAACCCGTATGTTTAATAATCTATTTTACCGGGCACTCTCGCACTATGATCACTATCCTATGAGCCGTGAAGCACGCTACGAAGGAGAAGTAAGTGGGACACTGGCAGGCACCATGGGCGGTTGGATCTTGTCTACGGACATTGGTTGCGCCTTTATCTGTTTGGACGGTATCAGCCGTTATTACGCGATTACCAAGGACCCGAAAGCAGAAGAATTCCTTCGAAAGACAATCAGCCTGTTTATGCAGTTTGATAAGATTGCTACCAAAGCCCAGACCCATGCAACCTTGACGGCTGCAAGAGCAATCTTCCGTTTCTATAAGACCACGGGAGATGCGCAGTATCTGGCGTACACAAAAGAACTTTTCCATCTCTACGTAACCCAGGGTATGACCTACACCTATGAGAATTTCAACTGGTTTGATCGGAAAGATACCTGGACGGAGCCTTGTGCCATTGTGGACAGCTTGATCGTAGCCATCTGGCTTTATGAAGAAACACAAGAAGATTCCTATAAGACGTTGGCACGCAGAATTTGGTTCAATGGTCTTTCTTTCTGCCATCGGTATCACGGCGGAGCTGGCCCCAATACCTGCGTATGCGAGACGGAACCATATTTGAAAGTCAGCATGTTTGAAGCACCTTTCTGCTGCACTATGCGCTACAATGAAGGCCTTTTGTTTGTGCATAACCACAGAGATTGGTTTGAGAATCCCGGCGAAGGCATCACGAAGGATGAACTTGGCCGTACATTCCGCGGGGATGTATTGGTGGTCACGGATGAAGATGACGGTCACGACTACTTGCTTACTGAATTGATTTTCACCGAAGATAACGGAAAGAAATATCGGGTATTTTAATGGACTGGAATTTGTTTATAAACAAAATGCAGGCATGGTATGATGCTAACGCCAGAGTCCTTCCTTGGCGGGAGAATCACGACCCGTACCGGGTATGGGTTTCGGAAATTATGCTTCAGCAAACCCGTGTGGATACAGTGATTCCGTATTATAACCGTTTTATGGAACGTTTTCCCACGGTGGAAGCGTTGGCGCGTGCCGATGAGGCTACGCTCCTGAAACATTGGGAAGGATTGGGCTATTATACAAGAGCCAGAAATCTGCAAAAAGCCGCGAAGACCATTGTAGAACAGTATAACGGCATTTTCCCCGAAAACTATGACGCCGTTCGCGCACTTCCCGGCATCGGAGATTATACAACAGGCGCTATTTGTTCCATTGCTTTTGAACAACCCACGCCGGCGGTAGATGGTAATGTGCTTCGTGTATTTAGCAGACTGCTGGCGGATGATTCGGATATTTTGGATTCGGAAACCAAGAAGCGATATACCCAAATGCTGGCAGCAGCATATCCGTTGGAGAAACGGGGGGATTTCACCCAGAGTTTAATGGAACTGGGGGCGTTAATCTGTGTGCCCGGCACACCGGCGTGTGAACGATGTCCGGTGCAAACCATGTGTACAGCATTTAAGGACGGAACGCAAGAACTTTATCCGGTTCGGCAAGCCAAGAAAGAGAAGAAAATAGAACAATTAACGGTATTGATGATTTCAGACGGCACACATTTGGCTATTTCCAAAAGGGAGAAGGGATTGCTTGCCAATATGTGGCAATTTCCTAATGTGCCCGGATGGCTGGACGAGATGGCGGTGCAGGAAAATCTGACGGACATGGGCTATGGTGTGCGCAAGGTGGCTAAAGGTAAAATGGTGAAACATATTTTTACCCATGTTGAATGGCAAATGCAGGTGTTCCACTGTGATGTGGAACGTGTCCAGGCACCCTATCTCACGGAAGAGACGGCGTTACCCACTGCTTTTCGTAAATTATTGAAATAAGGGAGAGAAACCAATGGACGGAAAATGGATTTGGATTGACCATGAATTAAGTACCTGTCAGAAAATGGTCCTTTTTACCAGAACGATTACAATAG
>JAFYOJ010000115.1 GCA_017560225.1 Clostridia bacterium | reverse complement strand
GGTGTGCTATGATACCAACAAGGATTTTGTCGGATTGGGGACGTGAATTGGATGTTCGTTGGAATCTTTTACAATGAAACCAAAAAACAAAATATGCAATATGCAGACACCTTGAAAGAGGCGATTCATCGCATCAGCAAGGAATTGTGCGATACGCCTTGGTCCGTAACCGATCAACGGGAAATGGCTATTGGAGAGATGGCTGCATCCTGTGATTTACTCATCAGTGTTGGTGGCGATGGTACTTTCTTAAAGACGGCTTATCATGGAATTTTGAATGACGTACCGGTGTTCGGTTTTAATTTAGGTACCTTTGGTTTGCTGACAGAATGTGATGCGGATTGTCCGGAACAAACCATTCGTAAATTGATTACCGGAGCGTACGTAGAGGAAGACCGAAGAACGCTACTGGTAGAGGTTCTGAATCCAAACGGGGAAGTTCGGTTTAGTGAATATGCCTTGAATGATTGCGTGTTGGAAAGAAACGCATTATCCGGTGTGGCGTATATTTCCTTGTCCATTAATGGTGCTTTTGTGGATACGTATCCTTGTAATGGTATTGTCATTGCGACGCAAACAGGCTCTACCGCATATTCTTTGTCGGCAGGTGGTCCGATTGTGGAACCCGGGAATGATGTGAACGTTGTAACGCCTTTATGTGCCCATAGTACGGACAGTCGTCCTATTGTAACACGGGCACAGAGTGTTTTGGAACTTTCTATGTGCAGAGAACATGGCAATATGTTTGTATCGGTGGATGGTCATCGAAATACACCATTGGGCGACCGGGATCTGCTTCGGTGCGTTCCTTGTGATAAGACGCTCAAAATTATCCGCATTGATCCACCGGATTTTTACGAAGCCCTTAGAAGAAAATCTCATGAAAGAAGAAGGAAATTATCGGATGAAATATGACAGACATTCTGCAATTTTAGATTTAATCCAAAGAGAAGAAATTGAAACTCAGGAAGAGTTGGCGTCTAAGCTTCGCGGCCTTGGCTTTGAAGTTACTCAAGCCACCGTTTCTCGAGATATTAAGGAATTGCGTCTTGTGAAGGTGGCAGGCAACCGAGGGGGACTTCATTATGCTGCTATTCAAACGGGAGGCTTGAATGTTCCGGAGAAGTTGATTCCGGTGTTCTCCCATGCTTTCGTATCGGCAGACAATGCCAGTCACTTGGTTGTGGTGAAGACGTTGTCCGGAATGGCACAGGCGCTTGCATCTGCGGTGGATTCCATGAAACTTTCCGGTATATTAGGCTCGGTTGCGGGAGATGACACCGTTCTGATTGTGTGTAAGACTGAACATCAAGCAGAAGAAATTGTAGCCTCTCTTCATGAAATTGCGGGAGGATATCATGCTTAAGACCCTTCAAATTCAGAATATTGCATTGATCGATACGCTTTCTGTAACTTTTTCACCGGGAATGAACTGTTTGACCGGTGAGACCGGTGCAGGTAAGAGTATTATGATTGATGCGATTTCTGCATTGATGGGATCCAGAACTTCTAAAGAATTGATTCGAAGCGGTACGGAAATGGGCCGTGTTTTGGGTGAATTTACAGCGGTATCTGCTTACACTACGGATACCCTTTTGCAACTGGGTATTCCCGTGAATGGTGATCATGTGGTTACTTTGGATAGGGAAATTGCGCTGAATGGACGAAATGTGTGTCGTATCAATGGAAAGACCGTATCGAGCAGCGTTCTTCGTCAAGTGGGGGAGTCCATGATTGATATTCATGGGCAACATGATAATCAGTCTCTTACAAAACCGGAATCTCACGGCCGTTTGTTAGACGCTTTTGCAGGGGCAGAAATAGATGATTTGCTTCAAGAGTATAATGACACTCTGAAACGGTTTCGCGAGCGACAAAAGGCTTTGGAAGCCCTTTCCGGGGATCCTGTGTCTCGGGCTCGTGCGGCGGACTTGCTTTTATACCAAATTCGGGAAATTGAGGGCGCTCAATTGACGGTTGAGGAAGAAGAAACGTTGCTTCAAAGACGCAATATACTGGATCACGGAGAGAAGATTGCCAGAACTTTACAGATTGCTGCCGGCATGCTTACGTCGGATCGTGATACCGATACAACGGTGCTTACGATGCTTGGTGATTTAAAGCATGAACTTTCCGGTATTACGGCACTTTCTTCTGAATTTGAATCGATTTCCGGCGACGTGGAAAGTCTTCTGTATGAAGCAGAAGCACTGTCGGATAAAGTGCGTAAAGCGGCGGAAAAGAACTGCTTTGATCCGGAGGAAGCGGAATGGGTGCGGAAGCGGTATGACTATATACAAACCTTGAAAGGCAAATATGGTGATTCGGTTGAAGCGGTTTTGCGCTTTTTGGAAGATGCGCAGGCACAGTATGACTTTCTTACCGGCTCTGAAGAACAAGCGGCTCAAATTTTGCAAGAGATGCAAGCGCTGTCCGCGGAACTTTACGGGTTATGTGAAGAAATTAGTTTTACCCGTAAGAAATACGGCGATTTGTTGGAACAACGAATTCAAGAAGAGTTGGAAGACTTGGAAATGCCGGGCACGCGTTTTGCGGTTCGATTGGATTTTGCTTACGAAACCGATGAACAAGGCTTTCCCCAGTTTGGTAAATATGGGTTGGATGATATTGAATTTTTGATTTCTGCCAATCCCGGTGAACCGTTACTGCCTCTTGCCAGGATTGCGTCCGGCGGTGAATTGTCTCGGATTATGTTGGCGGTGAAGCGTATTTTGAATGAATCCGATCGTGTATCCACTATGATTTTTGATGAAATTGATACGGGGATTAGTGGCGTAGCGGCACGAAAGATTGCAGAGAAGATGCGTGCTATTGCTACGGGCCATCAAGTGATTTGCGTGACGCATCATGCTCAAATTGCTGCGGCTGCAGATCATAATTTGTATGTTTCTAAAGAATCGTCCGGAGAACGTACCGTGACACGCGTGGATATTTTGGATGATTTTACCAAAATACAAGAAGTTTCCAGATTGTTGGATGGCGATAAAGAAAATGCTATTACAAATGATCATGCGAGAACGTTGATTGAACGGTATCATGCTTAATCTTGGAAATGCAAGCATTTTGTTACAGTATTTTTTGATTTCCTAAAGGATATTTTAATCTTGCAGGCTGTGCTATGGAATTTGCCGAGCGCAGCTTTAATTTTGAAGCAAGGGAGGAACCGCCGATGCGTCCTCAAAAAATAAAATATTCTTTCAAGAAAAGTTGCCTTGGTTTATTGCTGTTGTTTTTTGTTTGTTCATGCGCATCTCGTGGTGTATCTGCGTATGAAACGGTGCCTATGCCGGCTACGCTCATGGTAAGTGGCAGTCCTGTGGGGATTCGGTTAGATGGAAATGGTGTGACCGTGCTGGGTTTTGTGGGCTTTATGTCTGATGGAACATTTGTGAATCCCGGTTTACACGGAGGAATACAAGCGGGAGATTGTATTTTAAAGGTAAATGGCACCGCGGTGCACACGTCGGAAGAATTGCGACAAGTGGTGTCTTCTTCTGAAAATGGGTTGCTTTCTGTAATAATTCGACGAAACGGTGTGGAAATTACCCGCTCAATACAAGTCTATCGAGATGAAGAGAATGGTGAATATAGAATTGGTGTTTGGGTGCGGGACGGTGTGACCGGAATTGGTACGCTGACATTTTTCGATCCGGAATACAGTGCCTTTGCGGCGCTGGGACACGGTATTTCCGGGGAGAACGGTTTGGTATCCGTTGAAAGTGGCCGTATCTGTAAAGTTTCAATCTTGGATGCTATTCCGGGTAGACCGGGAACGCCGGGAGAATTGAAAGGGTATTTTTCAGAACCAAATCAAATTGCGGGGTTTGTTTGTTGTAATTGCGATTGTGGTATTATGGGTACTTGTACGGATTGTTTCTGTCATGCTTTTACGCTTCAAGCATATCCGGTGGGACTTGGGGAACAAGTGCATACCGGAAAGGCATATATTCTTAGCACGGTTTGCGGGGACACGCCGGAATTGTATGAAATTACCATTACAGCTACGCTGAAAGATAAGATTTATGATACAAAAGGACTTTCGATTAAAGTGACGGACAGTCGTTTATTGGAGAAAACCGGTGGTATTGTGCAAGGGATGAGTGGAAGTCCGATTATTCAGGACGGATGTATTGTGGGCGCAGTGACACACGTGACCATGAAAGATCCGACGGTGGGCTATGGGATTTATATTGAAAATATGATTCTGCATACGCGGCAGGTTGCAGGGAAGAAGGCGGCGTAATTGACGGCCCGGTAAAATGGTGTTAGAATGCGCATGTTTATTTGTGGGAAAGGAATGCTTTGCAAAATGGAAATTTTGGAACTAAATTCTGCGTTTGTTGTTTGTGTGAAACCGGCTGGTCCAGATTCTGAACATGCAATGCCCGAAATGCTTTCTAACGCCATTGGGGGGCCTGTATGGCCTGTTCATCGATTAGATAAGAATGTAGGCGGTGTAATGGTTTATGCTCGTACAAAGGCTTCTGCGGCTGCTCTTTCTCGCGCAGTACAGGATGGAACCATGGTAAAAGAATATGTGGCTTGGGTGCGTGGACTTGTACCGGAAGAAGATACTTGGCAGGACTATTTGTGGAAGGATTCTTCTAAAAATAAGGTGTTTGTTGTGAAGCGCTTACGTAAAGGTGTGAAAGAAGCTAAATTGTCTTTCAAGCGTCTTTATGGAGATACTGCACAGTCCCTTGTGTGGATTCGTTTACATACGGGAAGAAGTCATCAGATTCGCGTTCAATTTGCAAGCCGCAAGCATCCTTTGATTGGGGATGGCAAATATGGCGGTAAAGATTCAGCAATCGAAGATCCACGTTTGTTTGCGTGTCATCTTTCTTTTCCGTACGACGGAATGTGCCATTCTTTTGAGTTCTATCCGGATTGGATGATCTGATTTTTGTAGATAGAAACAGGGCGCTCTCTTTTGGAGAACGCCCTGTTGTTTCATGTGATTAATTTGTAATTATTTATCCAGTAAAGGGCAGTTGGTAAATGCATCTTGACCAACTGTTGCAGATGCAGGAACATTGATGTTCTCCAATGCAAAGCAGTTGTAGAACGCATACTTACCAATTGAAGTGAGATTCTGAGGAAGCACAACTTCTTGAAGTCCTGTACATGCATAGAAACAGTAATCGCTAATAGATGTTACAGAAGACGGAATGGTAATGGTTGTAAGTTTCTTACAGCCGTAGAAAGCCTTCTCTCCAATGGAAGTAACAGTGTCCGAGATAAAGACGGTTTCCAAATTCTCACAGCAGAAGAATGCGTAGTCACCGATTTGGGTAACACCTGCCGGAATGGTAATACTCTTGGGCAAAGAAGAACCATAGAATTCTCTGTCGGCAATTTGTGTCCAACCATTGAAGCTGAAAGATGCAATGGACTTAACTTCTTCCGGAATTACAATGGTATTCTCAAAAATATCTGCCTTGATCAAAACACCGTCTCCGAAGATGTGGAATTGATTCTTGGTGGGTTGAACCGTGTACTTGCTTAAGTTGTTGTACCAAGCGGTGTTGTCAAAGCATTGTACACCTACGTCGGACAACTTAAGCGTAAATGTAAACTCGGAAATGTTGGTACAGTTCTTGAATGCATAGTCGCCGATGGTAACAATATCATCCGGGAAGAGAATTTCCGTTAAAGATGTACAGCCATAGAATGCATAGTCACCGATGTAGGTTACCGCATCCGGTAAGAATATGGATTGCAATGCACTACAGTTGTTAAAGGTGTAGTCCCCAATATAGGTTAATTTATTCTTGGTTGTATTTACGGTAGCAAGACTTGTGCAACCATCAAATAAACCGTCGGACAGAACCTGAACTTTAGAGGGTAATTCAATGGACGCTAATTTAACTGCGCCTTTGAATACGTTAGGTCCCAAATGGGTCATTTTAGAAGAGAAAGAGAACTCTACCTTTACAATACGGTTTATAAATGCATCAAATGCACCCTCGGCAATCGCATAAGCATTATCGGGAATTGCCAAAGTGATATCTCCTGCGGGAACAACGCAAGCAACAATAGCATTCTGACCAACCATAATAAATTCAGGTGCACCGGTTTGCTTATCTTGTGCCTCTTTAATCTGCGTATTCAGCCATGCGGTGTTTGTAAAAGCATTCTTGCCGATATTGTATAAAGTTTTAGAAAAAGAAATCTCGGCTAATTTTGTACAACCAACAAATACATTCTCGCCAATTTCTTTTGTTTTGGTCGGGAAATTAAAAGTAGTTAAAGATGAACAACCTTCAAAGGCGGAATCGTCAATACGTTCTGCCTTGGCGAAAACTGTTACATCGATTAATGCAGTACAACCTTTGAATGTTGCAGCAGGAAGATACGTTGTCTTGGACGTATCTACGAATTGTTCCGGCAAAGTTGCTTTCGTTAAACCGGTACAACCCTCGAAAACGCCGGTGCCCATATCGTAAATCTTATTCGCCAGTGCGATTTCAGTAATACCGGTGCAACCGCGGAATACACCATCGCCAATATAGTTTAAGTTGTTGGGCAACGTATTATCTTTGTATGTCAATACGCCGGTTAAACCTGTACAACCTTCAAATGCATAATCTTTAATTTCTCTGACAGTCTTCGGAAAGATCACAGAGGTAACACTTGTACAACCTCGGAAAGCACCTTTGTCAATCGTCGTAATTAAATCGGGAATTGTGACAGCGCCGCCATTTCCGATGTACTTCACCAAAGTGGTTCCGCTTATTTCGAACTGTGTCTTGTCATAAGTGATCTCCACATCCGGTGTGGGTGTGGCAACTGCCGGTGTTGTGGCAGAAGGTTTCACTGTCGGTGAGGGGGCTGTAATGTCATCGCTGTTACAACCGGCAAAAAGGGCAATACACATAACCAATGCAAGCGTTAATGCAAATACTCTTCCTGCTGCTTTCCATTGTTTGTTCATCAAGAATCATCCTCCAAATCGAACGATATAACACAAAAAGTCCTTATAATTATATCGCTAATGGGCTGTCAAGTCAATACGGAAGTTGCTGTTTTAAAGGACGAATTTCCGCTTTAAATGTATGCGGCATGCACAGACACGGTTTATTCATAGAGTATTAATGGAAAATGCCTATTATGTCATAATTTGCACGTTTATAATGACACACGTTCTTTTTATACTTCATTTAGAAGGGAGATTATAGTTAAAATGAAGAAAAAGTACTTCTTTGTTGTGTTTGCGGTTGCAATGATTATCTTGTTGTTTCCTGTTCATGCTTTTGCCCAGGATGCTGTGGCAGAGGTAAACGGAACTTCTTATGAAAACATTGCAGATGCAGTTGATGCGTGGCGTGGTACAAACAACTCTACGCTTACGTTGAAAGCGGATGTAACGTTGCCTGCTGTGATTACGCTGAAATCCACAGAGAATCACACATTGAATCTGGGCACGTATACGATGACCGCAGCAGCAGGCCAACATGCCATTGAGATTACTTGCGAAGGCCGTTCTTCTGCTTCTTATTGTTTAACGGTCAATGCGGATTCAACGAATCCGGGTGGCATTACTGCAACCGGCAAGTCTTGTATATATTATAAGAAGACCGGTACCACAAAAGATCGTCCTATTATTACGGTTAACGGCGGTATCTTTAATGGAAGTTATTCGTTGAATTTCACCAGTAACGGAAATACCAATTGTCCGGATATTCGTATTTACGGGGGGCTTTTCAATGCCAACGTAAATTTGACCAAATGTAAGTTGATCACAAACGGCGGTTTCTTTAACTGTTCCGTATACTGTAACGGTGATCAGAATGCATACCGTCTTTTCACCGGTGGTACATTTAAGTCTTTCCAGTTCTTGACCTATGACAACCAGGAGACAAAGAATAAATTGGCGTATGCAACAAGCAAGGCTACGAATTTATCGGCACAGGCGTACGATGTAGGTGTGTACGTAAATGATGAGGGCTATTTGGTTGTTGGTGGCAGCGTGATTACGGAGGCCGGCGCAACTTATCAGGCAAAGGCTGTGTACAGCAGATGGCATGCAAGTTTGAAATACAGCAGTGCCGACGCAAATGGTTTGTATTACACCAGTGTTGCAAAGGCATTGGAGAAGAATACAACCTCCAATAACGTTGTAACGGTTTATCCGGAGAATTTTGGCGGTATATTGGATTTGACCGGCAGCTCTTTTACCGGTACTATCAATCTTTCTGCGGCTACGGATCGCTTGACCGTGACCTTTGCTGCAGGAACTACGCCGAAATGGAAGGTAAGCACGGATCTTGCGAATAAAGTTGCCGTTTACACAGAAAGTGAGACGGAGGGCGTTGTTACCAGAGAATATTGCATCAAATCAGCATACACCGTGAAACATTATTTGCAGAATGTGGCACAGGACGGCTATGATCTTGACGCCACTGTGATTCTTGGCGGCGATGATGGACAGCCTACTGCAGCGGTTGCCAATGAATATACCGGTTTCTCCGTACAGGCGTATGCCCAGGGTGTTGTTGCGGAAGATGGTTCTACTGTTGTAGAGATTTATTATAAGCGAAATGTGTATACCGTTATCTATACGGCAGATGGCGTTGTAGTAGATACTCAGCAGGTACCTTTCCAAGGCAGTGCTACAGCACCAGAAGTTCCGAGCAAAGCAGGCTATGATCAAATTGCACCTT
>JAFYOJ010000114.1 GCA_017560225.1 Clostridia bacterium | reverse complement strand
CCGCAGTCAAATTCGCACAGGTAACAGTGGTAATTTGATAACCATCGACATAGAAGGTAACGGTGTTTGCCGCCATATCGAACAACAAATCCAACTGCATCCAAACGCCGGGAACAAATTTAGATTCCGTTGCTACAACACCGGAAGCATACCCGTTTGTGATATTGGCATGATGCTGTACGTACACAGTACGATAGGCCTCTTCAGAACCCGTATCGGCACCGTTATCAAACAGTTTAAATAAATGCGCAGTGCCGGCACTGGTATTACCAATGGAAACACCAACGTTGATATCCTTTCCGCTTGTATAATTCGGAACCTTCACTTCCGTATGAACGGTAAACTTTGCAGTACCGGCATTAACATCGTTGGCAATGGCCGACAATAAAAGATCCGTTCGAGTAATGTTTGCATACAATGTTGCAACATACGCAGGATTACTATCTTGCACAAACGTCATTTCTCCATTGCTGTACGAAACATAGTTGTTGTTCAATAGGTTACCAACCAGCTTCCCTGCACTTTGCATACTTTCAAACGTAACTAAAGGCGTATTGGAAGCAGCTTCTGCAACGCCGGAAGGTATAAGTAAGAACGATGCAAGTAATACAATAACCAAAATACCACAAATACTTTTCTTCACAGAAAGACATCTCCCTTCTTGTCTTGTATTTGTAGTATAATCTTTACAATTCGTTAACACAATTGCATTTCCGCAATTGTTACATTGCAAAAATATCAAAAACTTTTCATATTACACAATTTTTCTTCTTTGGGTGAGATACCAAAATACTTCTTGTATTGCCGATAGAAAGTGCTGTATTCTTTGAATCCGCAATGATGACACGCATCGTTGGCCGCCATACCATTTTGAATCTTTCCCCGCGCTGCAAGAAGCCGTTGCTCCAATATATACGCATGCACGGAGCATCCAAATTTCTTCTTGAACAGATAATTTAAATTGGATTTGCTCACGAAGAAACTTCTGGCAAGCATTTCTAAATTCATCTCTTCAAAAAGATATTCATGAATACGCTGCACCGCACGGTCCACCAACGCGGGCGTAAATTTAGGCAATTCAGGATTCTTCAGGGGCAGGAAAATGTGGTAAATATCAAACAGCATTTGCTGAATGCGAATCAAAAAAGATACGCGCTGAATATAAACGTCCCAGGATTCCCGAAGACCGATGCCTCGCAGCATTTGACTGAGATGATCCGGAATTTGGTATTCATCATATAAACAGATGCCATTCACGCGGGAGACAAAAGGCCATAACAATTTCAATTCCGGATCAATAGACTCCAGAAAGCTTAACCGAAACTCCACGGTGACGTATTCACTCTCCATATCCGGATCCAGCATCAAGACACGGTCCTCATCCTGTCTGGTAAGCACCATACAGCCGGAATGCAAGGGTTGAACGGCTCCATCCACAAGATATTGACCTTTCCCTTTAATTAAATAGAAAATTTCGTACAAACCCTTTTGTTTCTTGGAATAATAATAGATGCGCAATTTATAATGGCCTTTAGGGCAAGAGTTAAAACGGAACTGCAAACTGCTACCAATTCGATCCGGCTCTGCCGCATTCAAATTCTTATGCACAATGGTTCTTCTTGTATAGCACTGCAGCATAAACGTTCCGGTCAAATCCGTTTCCCGTACGTCTTCTGCTTCTAAATGTTCAATTAACGGATAGTGTGGTCCCGGGCCATACAAGGAAACAGCCCCGAATGCAATCTGGCCCACGTCATCTTCTTTCGATTCAAACTTAATAACGTGGGGGCCATCCGTATCAAAATCCAGTTCAACTTCTTCATAACATTCCGGAGAATAATTGACCCAGGCGCCGAAGAAATTCTCCGGACCGTCTCTTTTGGTAAAGAAAACTTTCTGTACTTCTTTCTTGTCAACAGACATGGTATAGGTCGCTGCGTCATCGTGGGCAGGACCTTTCCGAACGTGAAACGTATTGTTCCGAACGCGGTAGATGGATATATCTTCCCAATATGCGTGAAATAGAACTTCCATAAATCATTTTCCCTCCAATGAATATCCTTACCATAAAGTATATCATAAACGCAACACATTGTCATTATTGCAATATAATAATTGCAAATTTGCCATTCGCGTACAAATTTCACTTGACAAGAATCGCACAAAAAGATACCTTGATTATATAATGTATAAAGAAAGCACAGGGATGTACTATGCACGTGATTGTATGTTTGGACAATCAAAACGGAATGTTGTTTAACCGACGCAGGCAAAGCAGAGATCGGGCTGTAATCGCAGACATTTTACAGGACACTGCCAACAGCACGATTTATATCAGCGATTTCTCCCGAGACATTTTCCCGGAAGCCGCGGTTTGTACATCTTGTCCGGAGAACGCACAAGAGGACGCCGTTTACTTTGTGGAAGACCGGTCTTTGAAACCGGCATTACCATATATCACCAAGATCACCGTGTACCGTTGGAATCGGGATTATCCGGGGGATTTCTACCTGGATATCGATCCTTTGGAAGCAGGTTTTCGTTTACAGACACAGACAGACTTCCCCGGCCATTCCCATGAGACCATTACGAAAGAGGTTTATGTACGATGAAACGTAAAGTTATAGCACTTGTCACAGTATTGTTTTTGGTATTCAGCTTGATTGGTTGCGAACAGGGACCGGCAGAAACAACACCAACCATTTTACCCACCCAATCCCCCGGCCAGACGCAAACCGGCAGCATTCCGGCATACCAAAGTTCGCCCTATATCCAACTAAACGACAATGTGCCTGCGTTTCCGGTCTCCCAGTATACGGTAGTTTCCTTTGAAACCTACGGGGAGTTAGATGATTTAGGGCGCTGCACCGAGGCGATGGCCTGTATCGGCATCGATTTAATGCCCACGGAAGATCGGGGCAGTATCGGTCAGGTCAAGCCTTCCGGCTGGCAAACCATTCGCTATGACATCGTGGATGGCGGTTACCTGTACAATCGCTGCCACTTGATTGGCTTTCAGTTGTCCGGGGAGAATGCCAATGAACAGAATTTAATCACCGGCACCCGCTATATGAATACCAAAGGTATGCTGCCCTTTGAAAATATGGTGGCGGACTACGTAAAGGAAACGGAGAACCATGTGCTTTATCGGGTTACGCCCATTTTTGAAGGCTCCGAACTGGTGGCCCGAGGCGTGCAAATCGAAGCTTTGTCTATGGAAGATAAGGGTGCGGGGATTTGTTTTAATGTGTATGTTTATAATGTGCAACCGGGGATTATTATTGATTATGCAACCGGCCACAGCCGATTGGACGGAACTGCGGCTACGGAGGCACTCACTTCGGCCCCTTCCCCATCTGCTGGAAGTGTGATCTACATCTTAAACACCAATACCGGTAAGTTCCATCTGCCTTCTTGCGGACACGCCGGTTCGATCAAAGAAGAAAATCGCCTGGAAATCACGGGGCAGACACGGGATCAAATGATTGACCACGGGTACAGCCCTTGCGGAACGTGCAAACCTTAATCGTGCGGCCCAACTTTCATACTTTTTTGTAATTTTTGAAAAATGGAATGAATTTTCCCGGTAAAAAAGGCTCAAATTCATTCCAAATTTTATTTTTTGCAGTTTAGTATGACTTTTTTCGTAAAATAGACATTCCAAATTAAGAAATTTCAAATTTGGAATGAATTGCAAGTCTTTAATCAGAAAGCGTGCCGGCAAGCAAATCAGCCAGCGTAATACCGTCGAAATAGTCATTGACTAATTGATTGAATTGAAGCCACATGGGAAGGGTAAGGCATTCCTTGGCTCGTTTGCAATGTTCCCCGCCACATTCCGGGCAAGCAATGGGGGCTAACTCCCCTTCTGCCAAACGCAGAATCTCCCCTACGCTGTATTGATTCGTGGGACGGGTTAAACGGTAACCGCCACCCTTACCGTGAATACCTTCTACCAAACCGTGTTTGGTCAGCACCGGCATAATTCTTTCTAAGTATTTAAGGGATAATCCCTGGTGTTCTGCAATTTCTTTCATGGGCACGTAATGATCTGCATTGCGTTCTGCCAAGTCCAGCATCACTCTTAATAAATATCGGCCTTTGGTTGAAATCATCATGGTCGTCCCCTCCACATGTTTGGTTGGGTTTATTATACTACTATAGCGGTAGGTAAATCAAGGGGTTGACAAACATTGCGTTTAGATGTATTTTGGAATAAAAGTAAATAGTGACCGAAGCAATTATCCAAGCGGTAATTGGAGATGTCTACTGCAAACCGGACAAATTTGCAGTATCTCTCAACAATATGTACTTTTGGTCGCAGACTCTCGTGTCAATTTGGAGGGTATTGTCATTTCGGGACATCTGCGACTTGGATTGCAGATGTTTTTTTGGTCCTTTTTACAAATAAATAAAAAGGAGACTTTTTTATGCTGTCCAAAATCAAATTATCTTTAAAAAACATCAACTACAAACTATTTGTTGCACTGTTGGTGATGGGACTCGTCCCTACCATTTACACCACCGTGCGCGTATTTTTCTTGGGCCAACTGCCCGGCGAATGGTCCTTCTCCATTGCCGGTCAACTTTCATGGGTCAATCTGCTTTATGAAATTCTCAACGAAGCCATTCTATTGCCGCTTTTCTTCTTTATGGGAAAGATGCAAACAGACACGAAAGAATTTTCCAATCGTGTACGAACCGGCTTGCTACTCACCGGAAGTACATACGCCTTATTATCTGTGGTAGTTTGGATCTTTGCCAATCCGTTATTAAGCGCCATGGCTACAGATGCAACCATTTTAGAGGCCTCTGCCACCTATATACGCATTGAAAGTATTGCCAATATCTTTAGCATTCTGACGCAATTCTTATTAGTAGTCTTGGTGACGGTAAATAAAAGTAAATATCTGTATGCATTTACCGGCGGAAAATTACTTTTGTGTTTGATTTCCGATACATTCTTTGTATCCACCCTGCCCTGTTCTCTGAATCTCGGCGTCAATGGAATCGGATACTCCAACATCTTAATCAACGCCATTCTCTTCGTTTTGGCGATGGCGCTTCTCACAAAAGAGGACATTCATTTATTCCAAAAAACCAAACTTAATTTCGCTTGGTGTAAAGATTTTCTCAGAATCGGCGGCATTTCAGGCATTGAATCCCTAGTGCGTAACGTTGCCTATATGGTCATGATTTCCAGAATGGTCAATATGGTAGGAGAACAAGGAACCTACTGGGTTGCCAATAATTTCATTTGGGGATGGCTACTGCTACCGGTGCTGCAATTAGGTGAATTGATCAAGCAAGAAGTGGCAAAAGACAAAGAAAACGTACGGAAGAATTCTTTGGGATATTTTACCATAACCGCCGGCATTGCGCTTTGTTGGTTGATCAGCATTCCCCTGTGGAAACCGTTTATGACGCACGTGCTGTGTTTCACAGAGGTAGACAAATTATTCAATCTAGTGCTGTTACTAGTAGGCTTCTATGTTTTGTATGCTTTCCAAAATGTATTCGATGCCACTTTCTACGGACTGGGAAAAACCAACTATATGCTGTTTGAATCCGTGGTTACCAATACGATTTACTATGGAATCGCATTTATCCTGTACGCCACAAACCTATGGACACCCACGCTAACAGGCATTGCGCTTTTGTTCGGGATCGGCAATGCCTTCGACAGTATCGTGTCCCTGG
>JAFYOJ010000113.1 GCA_017560225.1 Clostridia bacterium | reverse complement strand
TCCAGCTGCATCGCAAGATTCAAACCGGTCTGACCGCCGATGCCCGGCACAATGGCATCGGGACGCTCATAGCGAAGAATCTTTGCAATATATTCTAACGTTAAAGGTTCCATGTACACCTTGTCTGCAATGGTGGTATCCGTCATAATAGTTGCAGGGTTGGAGTTACAAAGGACAACTTCGTAGCCCTCCTCTTTCAGTGCCAAACACGCCTGGGTGCCCGCATAGTCAAACTCAGCAGCCTGTCCGATAACGATCGGTCCGGAACCAATAATCAAAACTTTCTTAATGTCTGTTCTCTTTGCCATAGGTTATGCCTCCTTACTGCATAAAAAAACCGGCTATTAGAAGTAAAATATCACTTCCAAGCGCCGGATTTAATGTCGCCTCCACATGTCGGTCTTCTGTTGTGTGCTACTCATTGTCATTGTAAAATGCTTCCTTTCACTCAACAAAAAATCTTGTCGACGGTCATACTGTCAACAAGATTTGTTCTCACAAAAAGCCGATACAATTCCAAACTGTACCCAATCCACTTTCTCTATTCAAACAACCTTGCCGGTATCACAGTACCGCCTTAAAGATTTATCTTCTAAAGGGTACCACGATACCGGCAGAAAGTCAATAGGTGTTTTAGGGTAAAAATGGATTATTTGTCTTATTGATTCATAACAAGATCCGCATGGTCATGGAGCAAATCTTTAGAAAGGGGGGCAGTTTCACAAGCCTTTACCTTCTCAATCAATCCTTGTCGAATTGCCGGATTCATTTCCAGCATCATTCTTGTTTGTTCCACGTTCTCCCCGCCTGACATCGCCTCTGCCAAGAATGCATTAGTCATAAAGGGTTCCACTGACTTATATCCGAACAACGGGTGTCTTGCAAACGCTTCCACAATCGCCAAAGGATTGGATTCAAAGTACATAATTGTAATAGCTTCCGCCTCTTGGTTTTGTTGTTCCTCTGTCAATTCTCGACCTTCCATATATTGATCCACAAACTCATTAGCCGCTTGCGATATAGTCTTCTCATCCTCTGACATACCGCATGCATTGTACTGTGTACGGAATAATGTTTCGGCAGCCGAAACTAAAATCATTCGCTTAATTGCACGTGTTTGAGGACCATGATTTAATGTCTCTCCCAACTCTTCATGGAAATTATCCGTTAACACTTCATAGTTATTTTCTTCCGTAAATTCCATAAATTCGCTATCCATTGCATAAGATATAAATTCTAAAATTTTCTCACTGCAATCCTGAAATTCTTCCTTGGGCGCGGAAAAGATTTCTAAATACATCTGTGCTTCTTTAGCTTCCTGAGGCGTAGTGGCATTTTGCAACTGCTTTTCAAACTCTGCACTGGCTTCTTTTGCAACCTCATAGAACCAATCTTCGCTAACCACATTATTCTTCAAGTGATCGGTCAATTCCTTGCAGGCTTTCATACGATCCTCATTGGTGGTAGCGTTATTAAACTTATCCAATTTCTGCATGGTCACATCTACAGTTTCAGCAACCTTGGGTAAATCCAATTCCGCATCGCCTACGGAGAAACCGGACAAGCCATCATATACCCAGTTAGTAGGACCAAATTTATACATACTAACAACGGGATGATTCGACAATTGTTTCAAAATCATAACAACGGAGGAATCTTTTCCCATGGACATTTCTGCAATTTTTGCAGCCGGTGTAACATAGGCGGCCATCGTGCCGTAAAGCGGCAGTAAAATAAGCAATGTCACCAAAACCGTATCCAGCGCGCGAACGCCCAATCCGCCCCACTTGAGGCCTTTGTGTTCCACCTTCAGCTTATTGGGCAGAATGCGGTTGGCAATAATCTTGCACACAATCAAAAAGATAATCAGAATGATCCCAAAAAGAAGCATGGATAAAACATCTTGTACCAAACCCGTAAGCACACTCTTTGCAAGACCCTTTACAATGCCCATAGAATCGAAAGTAGATTCAGGAATCAAACCTGCCACAACACCGGAAAGCAAGCCTGCAATCAGGTTGGCAAGCAATAAAGCAATCACCGTAGCTACAGCCGTAGCCCCCAAAGAAATCAAAGCTCTCCAAAGTCCTCGCTTATAACCGGCTCGAAAGTAAATCAAGCCAACAATCAAGGACACAAACAAAAAAGGCACAAACAATACTAATGTAATCATACGAACTCCTCTCGAAACCGGAATCTATAAACACACAATGTCTATTGTAACACAGAAAAAACAAAAAGCAAAAAAAAAAACCTTGCGAACAATTGTTCACAAGGCTTCTTCATAATGGCGCGCCCGGCAGAGCTCGAATCCACAACCTTCTGGTCCGTAGCCAGACGCTCTATCCAGTTGAGCTACGGGCGCATAATCATCCGTTTCGTTCGGACAACGTGTGTCATTATACGACAGTCAGAAATAAAAGTCAACTGTTTTTTCAACTTTTTCTTCTGGGGGCCGGCGGACACTCCGGAGGTTGCCACACGCCTCTTCTTACCGCCCCAAAAATGTTGGTGCGAAGCATTTCTTTATCATAAGGAAGCTCATTGAGTAAACTTTTCACCTTCGCCCGTTCACTCTCCCGATCCATAGGACAAGGATTATGAACTACCGGCACATCGGCCAAGGCCTGATACCGTTTAATTTCTTTCTCCTCTAAATATAGGAATGGACGAATAACACGAACCTGCGCCCGATCCAACCAGGTCTTCGGTTCAAAACAATAAAATCGACCTTCGAAAAATAAACTCATTAAAGCGGTTTCAATAATATCATCCCGATGATGTGCCAACGCCACCACGTTACAGCCCATGCGGCCTGCATAATCATTGACCGCACCGCGACGAAGATTGGCACACAAAGCACAAGGATTCGGCTCTTTCCGAATATCAAAAACAATCTTCGCAATCTGTGCATCTGCAATTTCCAAGGGTACGTTCAATTGAGCGCAGAAATCTCGCATAGGGGTAAGGTCCATGCCCTCAAAACCCAAGGATACATGGACCGCCTTAATTTCAAATTTCTTCGGGTAAAAACGCTGAAGCTGTACCAACACTGCAAGCAGCGTCATACTATCTTTACCGCCGGACAGACCTACACAAACTCGATCACCCTCTTGAATCAGGTCGTACTCCTGTACTGCTTTGCGCGTCAGGCTAAGCAAACGACGCATTTGTGTCTTCTCGGTCTGTGCCATGGATTACGCCTCGTCTTCCGTTTTAGACGGCGTATATGTCAGATATTCGTCTGCCACTTTGTCGATTTCTTCCTGATTCAAATTCTCCACCTTCAAATCAGAAGCGGCAACAAAACCATCTACCAACTTTTGGAACTGATCGTTCTTGTAAGCAGTTTCCACTGCAGTCTTCAAACCATCCACCGTGGTATCGGTACCCGCAGCAATGCCACGCTGACCGTTAAACTCTAAAATGCCTTCTACAACAACAATTTCATAACCGGTCTTGGTTTCAAACAACTTCACCACAGTCTTCCCCATAGCAGTTTGTTGAACAGCCCATTTAACGATTGCCTCATCCAGATCCTTGCTACCTACCCGCAAGTCCACCAAACCTAAATCATAGGGAGCCTCCTCATGTTCAGACCAAGCCTCAACCAAAAGTTCCGGACTGTCGCCATCTTTAATCTTCTGCACCAATTGGTTCGCAATAGCTGTAACACTTGCCTTCTTCTCCGCAGAAACAGCCTTGCCCTTGTCATCCACCAAAGAGAGGAAGATATGACGCACGGTCACAACGCGGAAGTCATCCTTGTTTTGATTGTAGTAATTACGAAGATCTTCCTGGGTAGGTTTCATTTCTTCCATCTTCTTCTCGGAGAATTCAGAAACAATGTGCTGCAAGCGATTAAGACGCTTGTACTCGTTTACATTCATAGCCATCAGCAGATCCATCATTTCATCACGTGTGGAGATGCCCATGTTGGCGCCGTAATAGGACAAATACTGATCTACAAAAGAATCCACTTCACTATCCAAAGAAGCCAACTCTTTATTCGTAAGAGGTTCGCTATCAGCAGAGGCAACATTATAGGTCACCAAGAATTGTTGATACAATTCCAGTGCTCGCGCCTTACATTTCTCTAAATACGTAATACTCTCATTCTTATAAGGTGTATCCAAAAATGCAATCAGCGCATCATACTGTTCCTTCTCAGAAAGTTCCGTATTCGAGGTGTAATCTGCCATTACAATTTCTGTAAAAGCATTGGTAAAGAAATATTTGTAATCCGAGCTCCACAACTTCGCATCGCCCAAAGTACCTACATACGTTTCAGAAGCGGCAGCATCCACCGGTTTGGGCGTAGAAGAAGTTTGAGGCAAAGGACTGGATCCTTCATAACTGCCTGTCAAAACCTGCTTTACGAATGAGTCAATCACTTTATCATTTCTGGACTGAATCTCATATTTCTTCTCCGTAATCAAATCTTTCAATTCCTGTTCTAAAAGTTCCGCTCTGTAATCTAAATCGACAACGTCCTTAACAGAAGCGTCGTCAAAACCAAGCGTCCAAACCTTTGTACACTGCATAACGTGATAGCCGTGTTCGGTTTCAATAACTTCTATCGTGTCAGAAGCAGTTTCCTGCTTCATAGCCCAATCCTCAAATTCATCTACAAAATTGGAATTCTCTGTTACATCATAGTAACCATCGTAGTTCGGCTTTCCGTTTTGATCCACGTCGGCAGACAACGCTACGATTTCGTCCATAGTCATAGTACCGGCTTCATACGCCGCCACATAACCGTCCACCTTTGCTTTCAAGGCCGTTAATTCAGCATCACTCAAGCCCGCTGTCTTAAACAAACTGTGGCGAACCCGTACAGTACGGATATGCAGGTCTTCATAGTCATCTACATGGGCATTGTAATATTCCCGCAAGTCTGCTTCCAGCACTTCCATGGCTTTCATCTTGGCACTATTGTACTTATCCAGCCCATAGCTAATTCCGTAGAATTCAATATAATCCTTCATGGGAAGTCCTTGTGCCATAATACAGAATTGATCCGCATCTTCAATCTCGTTATATTCTGCGTAAGCCTCTATCTCTTCTTTAATATTTGCTTTCTCTGTATTCATTTCTTTCTTAGAAGGCCAATCCTTGCTCTTCTTGGCAAGTTGAAGGTTGACAATTAACAATTGGCACTGTTCTAATGTGTCTTCAATCAACTGATCGTAATAGGACTGCCCCTCTGCATTCTTGGCATTCTTTAAATCGTCAATGAATTCCGGTTTCGACAGATTGTCAAAAGAAAGTCCTTCTGGTGCTTCTTCATATAACTTAGACAATTCTACGGTATAAAGCGCCGCAAAAATCGGACGCGTAATTGCCGTTCCGTTTACTTTCGCCGCAACTTTCTGTCTTCCGCTGCAACCTGCCAGAACAGCCACCGCCATCAAGCAAGCAACAATCAGCGCAATCCATTTCTTCTTATTCATGCATATCCCTCTACTTTCTATTATTCGGTCAGCAACCGATACATCTCTTTCGCATCGTCTTTCCGGACTGTTTCAGAAACACGGAGAATCTCAAACTTCGTCTTGCCGGAACCAAATCCGATTTCCACCACGTCACCCACGTGGACTTCCGTACTGGCTTTCGCCGGACGACCATTTATGGAAACACGGCCCGCATCGCAAGCCTCATTAGCCACGGTGCGCCGCTTAATTACTCTGGAAACCTTTAAGAATTTATCAATCCTCATCCCAAAATCTCCTTATCCAAGTATGCCTTCAAGGCAAGTTCCGGTTCAATGCCGCTCTGTTCGCAAATTCGAGCCACCTCATAGAGATAACGTCCGGCTTCCTCGAGACTGTAAAATGCCTCCGGAACACCGCTTGCATGGGCCACCGCTGCTTCCGGCTTATTCTTTCGAATCTTCTTGGCCATCTTCCCGGCGCGCATCAAGGCCGGCAACACTTTCGGAACGTCTTGCAACTCTTCTTCCAAAGAATTGAATCCCTTCTCTACCTGCTTGCGTTTCTCCCAGTTATCCAAGACTTCGCCTGCGGTATTGGCTACGTCCTCTCCGAACACGTGAGAATGACGGAATAACATCTTCCGAGTACAACCGTCCGTAATATCCGTAAACTTGAAAGCGCCCGCTTCCTCCGCAATAATGGAATGGAAGATCACCTGAAGCAGAACATCCCCTAATTCCTCGCAAAGCTTTACGTCGCTTTCCTTCTCAATGGCATCCACCGTCTCATAGGCTTCTTCGATCATAGGTTTAATCAAAGAGGCATGGGTTTGCTCTCTATCCCAGGGACATCCGCCGGGGCTGCGGAGCAATTCGATCAAGCGGTATAAATCCTCAAATGTATACGGCTCGTCCTTCCCTTTCTCCTGCCACTCTACCATAACCAAGAATTCCTTTCACAATTCGGTTGCGTTCAAAACGCCAATACTTTATAATAATACCACAGTTCAAGGCGGTTCACAACCGAAATTTACCTGGATTGTTCTTATAATAATACGGCGGTGTAACGAAATTATGGCAGAGATTGGGCAGTTTATGGCTAAAGCCATAGAAGAAGCGAAGAAAAGTTTACCGGAAGATATCCCGGTAGGCTGTGTCATCGTACGCGACGGTAAGATTATCGCCGCAGGGCACAACACGCGCGAGATTGCCCACACGTCCACCGGCCATGCCGAAATCAATGCCATCGAGAATGCCTGCAAGGCACTGGGCGATTGGCGTTTGGACGGTTGCCAACTGTACGTAACCTTAGAGCCCTGCCCCATGTGTGCAGGGGCCATTCGCGGATCTCGCTTAGATGCCGTATACTTTGGTGCTCCGGATTTAAACGAAGGGGCCTGCGGATCTGTTTGGAATCTGCTCCCGGAGAACGTCAAGGTATATCCCTTTATACGCAAAGACGAGTGTACCGCCATTTTACAGGAATTCTTTCAACAACTGAGAAGGAGCGAATCATGACTGAAATCAGAAAGATCCAAAGTTTCACCGTAGACCATCGCATCATGGAGCCAGGCTTGTATATTTCCATGACCGACGGCGATATCACCACCTACGACCTGCGGACCCGCAAACCCAACACAGGCGATGTAATGGACAATGCCACCATGCATACTTTTGAACATTTATTTGCCACATATATTCGAAATTCCCAATTGGCACCTTGGGTGATTTATTTTGGCCCCATGGGTTGTCAGACAGGTTTCTATTTATTGGTACGGGGGGAAAACGGCGTTCTTCCCGATAACGCCCGCGTACTTGAAACCATTCGCCTGGTGCTGAATCAAATCCTCACCCACCAAGGGGAAGTATTCGGCAAGAGCGATATCGAATGCGGCAATTACAGAAATTTAGACTTAGCATTGGGACAAGCGGAAGCCGCCCGTTATCTGGCGGTGTTGGATGCCCGTCCCGTAACATTTGCCTATCCCACAAAGGAGGAAATATAAGATGATTGGTATTATCGGTGCAATGGATGTAGAAATCGAAGCCATTCGGGCTTTGATCAAAGATCGTAGAGACGTGGTTATCAGCGGAATTCGTTTTTCAGAAGGAACGCTGAAAGGAGTTCCCTGCGTGGTAGCCGTGTGCGGCATTGGTAAGGTGTTTGCGGCCATGTGTGCCCAGACTATGATTCTGACGTGGAAACCGGATTTTCTGTTAAATATTGGTGTGGCAGGATCTCTGTCCACCGGTCTTTCCGTAGGTTCTATCGCAGTTGCATCTTGCGTGGTGCAACATGATATGGACACTTCCGTGTTGGGCGATCCCGTAGGGCTTGTTTCCGGTATCAACGTGATCAAATTCCCTGCGGACGTGGATTTGTCCGCCAAGCTAGCGGAAGCGGCTATCGCTTGCAACATTCCCTTGGAAACCGGCGTCATTGTATCCGGCGATCAATTTATTGGAGACCGGGAGAAGAAAGAGTGGCTTCGTTCTCAATTCGGCGCCATCGCTTGTGAAATGGAAGGCGCTGCCATCGGTCACGTGGCCTTTATTAATAACGTACCCTTCGCCGTGCTTCGTGCCATTTCCGATTCTTATGATACGCAGGCGCCCCAAATGGACTATGAATCCTTCAAACAAATGGCGGCAGCCAATTCATTGCGAGTATTGCGGGTATTCTTGGAGAAATAAGCGTTTTGGTAAGATAAAGAATGGGTACATTGCCGTTTTAGACGGCCAATGTACCC
>JAFYOJ010000112.1 GCA_017560225.1 Clostridia bacterium | reverse complement strand
GAAAGAAGTCACGCACAAGAGACCCTCGGACTTTTCATCCCGCTCCACCAATACCGCCACCAGTGCCGTTAGTCCAAAGGCCACCGTCAGCAGACAAATCATAAATAACGCTTTTCTCTTTGCCATCTTACTCTCTTCCCATCACATAAGCCACTACAAAGCCTGCCGCAAAGGTAAATACGCTGGCAATTACCGCTACCACACCGACGGTACCGCCTAACGCATTCAAAAACACCGGAATCGGAGACGCACATACCAGACCCAAAATGCCGCAATACGTCAACCTCTCATGCTTTGCAAGCAACCACTCGATTAACTTTGCCACAAAGAAAATACCGAGAAGCACACCGATACCGAACGGGAATAACACAAGAAACTTGTCCCACGCTGTGGCAATATCAAAATCAAACACCGCGGAAATAAAATCCGTCACAGCCCCGGTCACCGCATTATAGTACCCGAAGGCCAATAAAAGCAAAGAACCGCTGACACCCGGAATCACCATAGCCGCAGCCGCCAGAACGCCCATCACAAGCAAAATCAATGCATTTAACAAAGACGGTGTCACCTCTTTGTTTGCACCTTCACCCATAAACTGCATCCCGATAATAAGAGCAAAAAACAGTACAAACACAAAAACACAAAGAACGATGTTCGGCTTCTTTGTCACAACCGGCTGCTTGTCCTCACCATCTGTGCGTCCGCTTTCCGGCGGTGGATTATTCTCCGCCACATCGGCTATATTCTTCTTGCTTCCGGCCTGTACTGCCTTCTTCACAAGCACCGGAACACCGCCTACAATCAGACCGATAAACGCAAAGGCCGTCGGAAGCGGCGCCTTCACAAGGAGCACCTTCGTCAGTAAAAACGCAAACGCACCAATGCCCACCGCCATACCGATAATATACGGAAACAACGTCTTAATACTCTTCTTAAAATCCTTCACAATCCCGGTAATAGAACCGATCAGCTTGTCATAAATACCCATGGTCACCATCATGGTACCGCCGCTGACACCCGGAATAATATTTGCAATACCGATCACCGCACCGCGGATAATATCTAAAATAAACTTCATTTGTATGTACTCCTTGCCTTGCTTTTATAGAACATGGGATAAAAAGATAAATCCCCATATTCCATTATACACAAATATAAGGATTGTTCAAGAGATTAGATTATTAAAGTTTTATTGAGATTCTTTCTGTTTCTGTCAGTCTAACCCATATGTTTGGCAGGTTTCATCGCGTTTTATCGTACAAAATGTCTTGTGCAAAACAACCAAATTTCTGCAAAATCTTTAGCAAACATTCCGAGATGTTCAGGTCTCCTTTTTTATGCTACACTATATCCAAGAGGTCAAGATAAAAACGAGCGACATCTTAAATATCGGAGTCGTGCCCTTCCAACACTTGCGCGCGTGTCGAGGCACACGGGAGAAAATACCGGATATGCTCCGATTCAAGGCGGAATCCCGCCGGATAATTCCATGGAAGAAAAAATGACATTGCACAAACCAAGAAAACAAGATATAATGAAGGAGGAGAGAATAATTCTTACAACACTGGAAGAAAAGAAACAATACGTTCAAAAGTTTAATATCTTT
>JAFYOJ010000111.1 GCA_017560225.1 Clostridia bacterium | reverse complement strand
TTTACGGCACACGAAAGGGTTCGCTTACCGCTGCTTCCTTCCGGACCTGACGGGGTTCACAAAATTTCATTGCGTAAGACCCGGCAGCACTCTTAAAGGTCAGGTTCTGTTTTTATTATACCCGAGGGCTCTGTAAAATGCAAGTGAAACATCCCACCTGCTTATCCATTTAATTCCTCCGCATTGTTGCCGGAAGACTTTTCCGAAATTTTCCAGAAAGTCATATCCAGCCAGCCTGCGCCATCCGTAATCTTGGGATTCCAGAATTGGCGATCCACCATTTTACCCGTACCCTTATTCAAGACCTGATTGTCCGTCCACACACAGGTAATATCACTGCCAACCTGCTCCTGACTTTGCAGTAAAATGGTAGGAGCTGCACCGTTATTCTCAAAATAGCACTGATCCACTACCAATTTTTGGTTGGGCGCCTCCACGCCGGAAGGATCGTCGTGGCAGTAGAACGCATTGTAGCCACCTTCACATACAAAAGAGCAATTTGTAAAGGTCAACGTGAAATCATTGCGAAGACCAATGCCCAACGTTTGATAACTGTCATTGATAAAGTTTACATTCTCAATGGTAAAAGTATTGTTCCGACTGATATGAAAATCAATATGCAGCGCATAGGCTTTGGCGATGGTGCCGGGAAGCTGCTCTTGATGGGTGGCATGAATAGTCATATTTTGAAGCACTCCGCTGCCCATTTCCAAAGGCGGATTGAGATAATCGCCATTGGGGAACTGCAAAATGCATTTTTCCTTATCCGTACCCCGAATGGTCAACGTCTTCGTCGTCACACAAACCGACTCCGTGTACGTACCCGGATAAACTTCGATAACGTCGCCATCCTTTGCCGCATCCACAGCCGCTTGGATCGTAGGGTACTGTTTCCCCTCTCCTACGGTTAAAGGTTTCTTCTCGGATGTACACCCAACGGGAATTCCCAACAAGAAAGCCATCCCTAAGAAAACGTATAAAAACTTCTTGCCCATACAAAACACCTTTCTTACAAGCGATCTGCAATATCCAATACAAGCTGTTCCGTCTTCTCCCAACCAAGACAAGGATCGGTAATGGATTTACCGTAGATGCCTTCGCCGATCTTCTGACAGCCGTCTTCAATATAACTTTCAATCATAAAGCCTTTCACCAAACGGCGAATTTCTTCATTATGGGCACAACTTGCCAATACTTCCTTACAAATGCGAATCTGTTCAAAGGGATTCTTATCCGAATTGGCATGGTTCGTATCAATCACCACCGCCGGATTCGCCAACTCCTCTTGCCCATAGAATTCGCACAAACGAACTAAATCCTCATAGTGGTAATTGGGCAAAGACCGACCGTGTTTATTCTTATGTCCGCGTAAAATGGCGTGTGCATAAGGATTTCCGCTGGAATGGACTTCCCATCCCCGATAAATGAAAGTATGGGCATGTTGTGCCGCCGTAATAGCATTCATCATCACGGAGAAATCGCCGCTGGTAGGATTCTTCATGCCCACCGGCACATCCAAACCGCTGGCAGTCAAACGGTGTTGCTGATTCTCCACCGAACGGGCACCTACCGCCACATACCCCAGCAAATCATCCAAATAACGGTGATTCTCCGGATAGAGCATTTCATCCGCGCAAGCAAAACCCGTTTCCCGAAGGGCCCGCATGTGCAGTTCACGAATGGTGATAATGCCCTTCAGCATATCCGGTTTCATATTGGGATCCGGTTGGTGTAAAATGCCTTTGTATCCATCCCCCGTCGTTCTCGGCTTATTGGTATAAATTCTGGGCACAATAAAAATCTTATCGGCTACCTTGTCTTGCAAGATCCGCAAGCGACCAATATAGTCAATAACACTATCTTCATTATCTGCAGAACAGGGACCGATCACCAATAAGAACTTGTCCGACTGTCCGCTAAAGATCGCTTTCAAAGCCTCTCTACGCTCCGACACCACTTGTGCAAGTTCGGCGGTTAAAGGATACATTTCCTTCACTTCCTTAGGAATCGCTAACTTTCGTTCAAAAATCATATTCATAATGGCGAAACTCCTTTCTATCGGTCAAATAGGCTTCTTCGTTTGGTGGAAAGCTGCATTTTACCCCGCATCCCGTCCACGTCACCGGCCTCTAACATAGCACGTAAATCTTTAAATTCTTCCATAAACAAATCCATTTGTTCCAGCAGTGCTTCGCGGTTCAGCAAAAACAATTCACTCCACATCCGGTCATTGATTCGGGCAATACGGGTAAGGTCGTGGAAAGAGTCACCGGTGTAATCCACCAAATGTTCATTGTCCTTACAAGTCATCAAACATACCGCAATACAGTGGGTCAGCTGGGACACGAAGCCAATCATCTCGTCGTGTTCTTCCGGAGACAATTCAGAAATCTTCCGAACCCCCAGTAGCGTGCCCAATTCTTTGCACCAAGCAATCCCTTCCGCTGTATTCTGCTCCGTAGGCACCACAATATAGTTGGCCTTTGCAAAAATTCTCTCATCACTGCTCTCTACCCCGCTGGTTTCTTTACCCGCCATCGGGTGCGCCCCGATAAACTCTACGTCTTTTCGCAAAATGCGCTGAATATCATAAACCACACACGTCTTCACACCGGTTACATCCGTAATCTTCACACCGGGTTTGAATAAGTGTTGGTGTGCTTCAATCCAAGGAAGCAACGCACCGGGATACAAAGAGAAAATGACTGCATCCGCCGAAGAAACGGATTCTTCGGAAACTTCTGTATAACCACGGTCAATAAACCCCTCCGCCAAAGCATAATCAATGGAAGATTGACTTCGGGTGATCGCTGTTACGTGGAAACCTTGTTTCTTTAAAGCCCGGGCATAACTGCCGCCCATCAAACCAAGGCCCACGATCAAAACCTGCGTATCTTTCGTCCACAACGCCATCACACTCGCCCCTTTCCGTGAAAATGAAGGGCTTTAATCTTCGCCGCGACTTTCCCGGCATCCCCTTTACTGGAAACCACCACGTCTGCCACACTGCAGTAGCGTTCATACCGTTCCCGGTAAATGCGTCTTACTTTATCCTCCGAATTGGCAAGCGGTCTGTCCATAGTCGGAATCAACTGTTCCAGTGGCCGATCCACAAAATAAACACGTCCGTTTCGGTGCAGCAATTCAATATTCTCCTCCCGTAAAATGGAGCCACCACCGGTAGCAATCACGTACCCGGTCTTAGGAGACAATTCGCTCATCACTGCACATTCCAAATCCCGGAAATGTGCCTCTCCGTAGCGGGTAAAAATCTCCGAGATTTCCATTCCTGTCTTCTCCACAATCAGCGCATCCGTATCGGCCCATGCATAGCCCAATTCCTCTGCCAGCATCTTTCCGATGGTGCTCTTGCCGCAACAAGGCATCCCCACCAGGACAATGTTCTGTTTTCGAGCTAAAATATCTTGATAAATCCGGTCAATCAAGCCAGCTTCATACGTCTTGCCTGTAAAATGTTCCGCAGCCAAAACCGCTTGTGCCACCAACATATACAAGCCGCCCTCTGCGGGAATATCCCGTTTCCGAGCCTGTAAGATCAGCCGCGTAGACAGCGGATTGTAAATAGCATCAATCACACCTTGCAAACCGGAAAAACGTGCTAAATCAATAGGCGTTTCTTCTGCTTTAGGAAACATGCCGCAGGGTGTCGTATTGATCAAAAAGTCCGCATTGCTGTGCAAACGGTAAATATCGTCATAAGAAAGTGCATCTTCTTTCCCTGTACGGCTTGCCTTGTACACTTCGGAAGCCCCCAGGCTTTCCGCTACTGCTTTTGCCGTCTTACTGGTACCACCGGTACCCAATATAACCACTTTCTTACAGGAGAAATTTAATCCCATCCGGGCAATCAAAGCCCGCATACCGCCAAAATCCGTATTATAGCCATATAACTTGCCATCCCGGTTCACAACCGTATTCACAGCGCCAATCGCCTGTGCCGTTTCACTAATTTCATCCAAATAGGGAATTACCGTTTGCTTATAGGGAATCGTTACATTGATCGCTTTAAAATCTTTCTGCCGCATAAACGAATCCACAGTCTCCGGGGATAACTCAACTAAGCGGTAATCGTAATCCTCGATCCGCTCATGAATTTCCTTCGAGAAACTGTGGGGCAGATGTTCACCAATACATCCGTACTCCATAGACGTCCTCACCTTCAATATTCTTCCATACTACCATACTTCTAAAACACAAAGAAGTGGCTTAATGATACACCTTGGTGTAGGAGATGTCAAGGGCTTCTAAGAAGCCTTGCCAAGCCATTTCCTCCCCCTGAATCTCCTCTAATTTCTGCAAGCAACTTTTCTCGCACCAAGTCTTTTTGCTGTTGTAATATTTATTCACCACACGCCACAATTTCTGCGGAAAAGCAAGCATGCAATGGAGTAAAATCCGTTCCTCCGAAGAAAGGGGGCGTACTTGTTCATAGGCCGCTATAACACGCAAAGCATCTTCTATTTTCCAGCCACATTTTCGCATTCTTCTTTTCACTAAATTAGCCAAATCGCAAATGGGCAAGTCAATGGAACAATCGTCCAAGTTCAAGACAATGGCCTTACCGCCACAGAGCAGCACATTATGGGCAGTGAAATCCTTATGGCAAATAGCCCCTTGTTCCATACAGGCGGCAAAAGCCCGTTGATACACACCGGATCCAAGAATCCGGCATACCTCTTGTGCTCTTTGGATACTGTCTTCAGCCATTTTACAATAGGCGCAATCAAAAGGATGTACACTTTTTCCGGCGAGCCGGTAAAAACGTTCCAGTTCTTTCCACCTTTTTTCAAAAATCCCCGGCATTTTACCGGCCTCTACCCGAACGTAGGGCTGCCCCTGAAATTCCGACGACGTATGGCACACTGCCACCTTTAAAGCTTGCTTGTGGGTGAAACCAACAGATGCCTGATGAAGCTCCGCCAACACTTCCGCACTCTTACAGACTTCCTCCAACTGTTCAATGCTGCACTCCCGTCCGCGGTAAATCGGAACGGCAATATAAGGCACCGTTCCCACCAGCACATAAGGAATCCCCGCCGGATTCACCAAGTAACGCTCTGTTTGGGTAAAATTCCGCTCGGCTAAATACGCCATACAGGCATAGGTAAATACAATTCTGTGGGCAAATCGCCCTGCAGGTTTGAAAATATATTTTTGTTCCGGATTGGATTTCAACGTAAACTGAACGCCTCTATAATGCTGCGCCACATCTGAAAGTTCCACACCGTAAAGTTCTTGAATGGTTTGCTGTATACTTTCGTCCATTTGCCGCCTCCATCTATTTATTTGCGCCAACACGCTACAATAAATATATGAGGTCTTGCCAATGGGTATGCGGGTAAAAAGTTACCCTTTCTTCCACACTTTTCCGGTAATGATATCGATATCAATACAACCGATTACGCGACTGTCTGTGCTGTTGTTCCGGTTGTCCCCCATGACAAACACTTTGCCTTCAGGCACCACCAGGGCATCGACTTCTCCATAGTCGGTAACAGTTTGGTCTAAAATATAATCTTATTCCACCAATTATCCGTTCCGGTAGAATTGATTATCTTTAAAGTATACGGTGTCAACGGCAACGGCTACCACCCGTTTGATCCAATACTCATCCAATTGAATTTCAGCAGGATCTTTGAAAAATTGTGCCAAACGATTATTCTTCAGCACTTCCCCGACTCGGTGGAAATAGCTCATTTCCTCCCCATGGCAGGAATAATCAAATACAACAATATCGCCCACTTCCGGTTCACCGAAAAGGTAAGGCAACATCGAGGTATACACATGATCCCCATTGTGCAAGGTCGGTTCCATGGAACGACCCACCACAGTATTCTGCCGACTGACGAAAATGGTAAAATTGATGACTAATACCAATGCACCTACAACAATCGCCAAGAAAAGACCTGTTTCTTTCAAAATGGTCATCAGAATTTCTTTGCGTTTCTTCTTCTTTTTGTAAGCAGCACGATCATCGTTAAAGATGTCCTCGTAGTCCAGTTCCTCGTCGGATACTTCTGTATTGAGTTCTTCCGGACGATCCATGTCATCTACGTACCAAATAGGCTGAATCGTCTCCGTTTCCTCTTCGGTGTCTGCATGTTGAGTTTCCGCTGCGATGCCCATTACCTGCTCTGCCGGTGTAGGCTTCTTCGTGGGGATTTGCTCCGTATAATCTTCTTCCACAGCAAAGAAACGACCTGTTTCATAGGTTTTTTGTTCTTTTGCGGCATTGGCGCGCTGCCGAACCTGATCCCAGGTAGTAACCGTTACAGTCGGTTTGGGAACTGCCACAAAATCACATTCGGTATCCGGATCCTCCGGAAATTCAAAATCGTCTTCTTCACTTTCTTCGGCTTTCTCCGTTTCCGGTTCTTCCTCAGCGTCTTCTGCAAGGACTTCCTCTTCCGGTTCCCCTTCATAGATTTCCGCAATAGGTTCCTCGACAGGGACAGATTCTGCCGTCACTTCTTCCTCGTCGAATACACTGCGAAATTCTTCCCAAAGAGCCGCATCGTCTTCTTCAGCGTCTTCTGCAAGGACTTCCTCTTCCGGTTCCCCTTCATAGATTTCCTCAATAGGTTCCTCGACGGGTACAGATTCTTCCTGCACTTCTTCCTCTTCTAAAACACTGCGAAATTCTTCCCAAAGAGCCGCATCATCTTCTTCGACGTCTTCCGCAAAGGCTTCCTCCGGTGTCTCTTCTTCGTAGGTTTCCTCAATAGGTTCCTCGACGGGTACAGATTCTTCCTGCACTTCTTCCTCTTCTAAAACACTGTCAAATTCTTCTAAAAATGCCGCATCGTCCTCGTCCTCAAAATCTTCATCTTCTACGAGATCATCAAAATCTTCAAAAAACGGGGTTTCTAATTCTGCCGGCACATCCGGTAAAATATCTTCCGGTTCCGCTTGTTCAAAAACCGTTGTAATTTCCTCTACTTCGCAATCTTCCAGCAATCCATCTGCATTGAATGAGAAATCTCCGGGAAAAGGCTTTTTGCTCTTCTTGTCTTGTTCAAAAGGAATCTCTATATCAAATTGCAAGTCCATATCATCCACGGGATTTCACCTCCAAAACATACTGCTATTAAGTATACTTGATTCCAAAAATTTGTCAATTGAAATCCACACAAATATCCTCCGTTTCTCATCCCATTGCGACGGAACAAACTTTGTGATACAATTTTTTCGAAAAATCCCCCAGGTGAGATAGATGATTACACAATACAGCACGTTATCCGGCGTAGAAACGGCGGAAATCGTGGAGAAGAAATCCAGATTCATTGCAGATGCCGCCCCTGTTCAAACAGAGAAAGAGGCGTTGGATTTTATTGCGTCTATTAAAGCCCGTTACCCCGACGCCAGACACCACGTGTATGCCTACACAGTCCGCGAAGAAGACACACAATATATTCGATACTCTGATGACGGAGAGCCCCAAGGAACCGGCGGACTTCCGGTACTGGATGTACTCCAAAAGAGAGCTTTGGAGAACGTAGTCGTGGTCGTCACCCGATATTTCGGCGGGATTTTATTAGGTGCGCCGGGATTAACCAGAGCTTATTCCGGCAGTTGTGCCGAAGTCATCGGGAAAGCCGGCATCGTACAAATTTGTGCTTGCCGGGAAGTGACCGTCACTGTATCCTATTCCGATACAGGCAGAGTCCAGAATTTATTGAATTCTCTGTGTACACGTTTGCGAATGAAGATGGAAAATTCTACTTTTACCCACGAAGTTTCCTTTACACTCCACGTGCACATAGACGACGTGGCACAACTCACCCATTCCGTAATCGACGGCACCGACGCAAGAGCACTGATTCACAGGGAAGAGGGCATCTTCTATCGCCCCTTGTAATCCCTTTTCAAAAGCATTTTTTCCTTGACATTTCCACCATATACTCTTATTATAGTAACGTTACTGTGGTGTTTTATGCAGTAATAGGATTTTGTATGAATTTTGGAGTTGATTTCAATGACGTATGCAAGTACTCGAGGGACCGTTTCAGGAGTTCAATTTTCCGAAGCTGTACTGAAAGGAATTGCGCCGGACGGCGGTTTGTTTGTACCTGAGGAGCAGGTGCGTTTTGATTCTTTGGAAATCGCCGAGATGTCCGAGATGAATTATAAAGATTTAGCCAAGGCGATTTTCAGCCGGTACGCTACAGACTTCACCGAGGAAGAATTGGATACCTGTGTAGAGAATGCCTATGGCAGCAAAAGTGCTTTTCCGGAAACGGTAGCACCCCTGTCCTATGTGACCGATACCGTAAGCGTACTGGAATTGTGGCACGGACCTACGTCTGCGTTTAAGGATATGGCTTTGCAAATCCTGCCTGAATTTATGTCGGTTGCTTTGAAGAAGCATCCAAGAGAAGATGGCAAACCCAGACAAATTGCCATTCTGACAGCCACCTCCGGCGATACCGGTAAGGCTGCCCTGGAAGGCTTCAAAGACGTAGACGGCATTCGCATTATGGTTTTCTACCCGGAGAACGGCGTTAGCGAAATGCAGAAATACCAAATGATTACCCAAGAAGGCGGCAACGTGCGTGTAATGGCTGTACGTGGAAATTTCGACGATGCGCAAACCGGTGTGAAGAAGATTTTCACTGACCGTGCATTGAATGAAGAATTTAACGCAAGAGGTTTTGAGCTTTCTTCTGCCAACTCCATTAACATCGGAAGACTGCTTCCCCAGATTGTGTATTATTATTACGCTTATTTTACCATGGTACGGGATCAGAAGTTGAAACTGGGCACCAAAGTGAATTTTGTAGTTCCCACCGGAAACTTCGGCAACATTCTGGCTTGCTACTACGCCATGAAGAGCGGACTGCCTGTGAACCGGATTATTTGTGCCACCAACAGCAATTGCGTGGTATCGGATTTCATCAACACCGGTACGTATGATGCCAACAGAACGTTCAATCTTACCATCTCCCCCGCTATGGATATTTTGGTATCCTCCAATTTGGAGCGTCTACTCTATCATGCATCCGGTGAGAATGTGAAGATGATCGGCAAAGTGATGGACGAATTAAAGACTGCCGGTGTGTACAGTGTAGACAGAAAGACTTTAGGCAACATCAACAGTATTTTCTGGTCTGCTTCCGGTACAGAAACAGAAACCATGGATACCATTGGCAATGTATATAAGGAAGATCAGTATTTGATTGATCCTCATACCGCAGTAGGTGTGAACGTGTACAAGAAGTACGCAATGGCCACAGGTGATTCCACTCCTACGGTAGCAGTTTCCACTGCAAGTCCGTTTAAGTTTAACAAGAGTGTATTACAAGCCGTATCAGAAGATACCCTTGAGGAAATGACAGAGTTTGAGATGCTTACCGTTTTGTCTGACAAAACAAGTTGCGCAATTCCCGCACCCCTTACAGGGCTGGATCAAAAGCCGGTGTTACACAAAGGTGTTTGCGACGTAGCAGAAATGCGCAATGCCGTTTCAGATTTTTTGGTATAAGAGCAGGAGGTTAACAGAAATGTTTAAAGTTGCAGTTTGCGGTTGTGGTGTTGTAGGTTCCGGTGTTGCTGATATTTTACTGGAACAAAGAGAGAAATTAAGCGCCCGTTTCAACACAGAAGTTTGTTTGGGTTATATTTTGGATATCCGAGATTTTGCAGGAACCCCCTATGCCCCTTATATGGCAAAAGATGTAGAAACCATTTTAGCCGACGAGGACGTGAAGTTGTTCTCCGTTACCATCGGCGGTTTGGATTTTGCTTACCAGCTTTGCCGCCGTGCTTTAGAAGCAGGCCGTCACGTTGTAACGTCCAATAAAGAAGTGGTTGCTGCTTACGGCAGAGAACTGGAGCAGCTTGCATACGACCACAAAGTACGTTTCTTGTACGAAGCCAGCGCAGGCGGCGGTATTCCCGTTATCCGTCCTTTGAATATTTGTATTTATGCAAATGATATCAACGAAATTCAGGGTATCTTAAACGGTACCACCAACTATATGCTCACCGGTATGTACCGCGACAAGATGTCCTTTGATGCCATTTTGAAAGACGCACAAGCAAAGGGCTTCGCAGAAGCCAATCCCTCTGCCGACGTAGACGGTTACGATGCAGCTCGTAAGATTGCTATTTTGTCTTCCATTGCATACGGCGCTTGGGTCGATTACAACGATGTAGCTTGCACCGGTATCCGCGAGGTAGTTTATGCTGACCACGAGTTAGCCGCTTCCGCCGGCTATGCCATTAAGTTGATTGCAGGCAGCAAGATGCAAGATGGTGGGGTACAGGTAAGTGTAGAACCGAAATTGGTTCCTAAAGCCAATATGTTGGCTTCCGTAAATTCCGTATACAATGCAGTATTGACCAAAGGTTCTTACACCGGCGACACCCTCTTCTACGGACAAGGCGCCGGCAAATTAGCAACAGCCAGTGCTGTTTTGGGTGATATTATTGAAATTTTAGGTCGTCCTACCGTAGATTCCTTGCCTGCATTTGTAAGCAACAACGCAAGTGTGGTGAAAGAAGATACCGCCGCATACCGTTTCTACGTTCGTTTTAAGTCCGGTTTTGAGGAAGGCGAAACAGACGAGATCGCATCTTGTGTGCGGGCAACCTTCGGTGCAGGCAGCAACTTCATCGGCTTTGCGCTGGCAGACGCTACGCTGGGCGGTTTTATCACCGATTATTGCACCAAGCAAGAACTGGCTGCCTTGACAGAGAAATTCACTGCAGTAGCAAACGTAGAAATTCAGTATACAATGAAAGTATTAGACTAAGGGGATTGATGATATGAAAGTAATTAAATTCGGCGGAAGTTCCATGGCAGATGCCAAACAATTTAAGAAAGTAGCCAACATTATTCTTTCTGATCCGGACAGACGGATTGTAGTTGTATCCGCACCCGGCAAGAGAGATTCTGAAGACACCAAGGTAACCGACCTTTTGATTCGTCTTGCTGAAACAGCGAGAGACGGCGGCGATGTAGAGTCTGTATTGGAAACCGTTGTAGAGCGCTACGCTGTCATTGCAAGTGATCTGAAGTTAGGCAAGGAAATCGTGCAAACCATTCGAGAAGATTTGGAATCCCGCATTGCAACCAGAAGTGAACAATACGAGAAGTTCTTGGATTGCATGAAGGCTGCCGGCGAAGATAACTCTGCAAAATTGATGGCTTGCTACTTAAAGAAATTAGGCAAGGAAGCCGCTTATGTAAATCCAAAAGAAGCAGGGCTCTTCTTAAGCGAAGAATTCGGCAATGCACGGGTGTTGGATAAATCCTATCCTTTATTGTATAAGTTAAGAGATCGCTCTGAGATTCTGGTATTCCCCGGTTTCTTTGGTTATTCCGAAGAAGGCGACGTAGTAACGTTCTCCAGAGGTGGTTCTGACGTAACCGGCGGTATCTTAGCTGCCGCAACAGAAGCAGACGTTTATGAGAACTTTACAGACGTAGACTTTGTATACGCTGCCAGCCCCAAGATTATTGAGAAGCCCTTCCCCATTCCTCTGTTTACTTACGAGGAAATGAGAGAACTTGCGTATGCAGGTTTCAGCGTACTCCACGAAGAAGCCTTGGCACCGGTTTACAAGTTGGGCATTCCCGTAAACATTCGAAACACCAATAATCCGGATGCACCGGGTACTTTCATTGTTTCTGACAAGAAAGCGCCCAAGTCCACGTTCCCGGTTGTGGGTATTGCGGCGGATACAGGATTCCTTAACATTTACCTCCACAAACACATGATGAACAGAGAAATCGGTTTTGGCCGTCGTTTGCTTTCCATTTTGGAAGATGAGTCCATTTCCTACGAGCATATGCCCTCCGGAATTGACAGTATTTCTGTGATTATCCGCGGAAGCAATTGTGACGACGTGAAATTAGCAAGAGTTATGGATCGAATCAAGAACGAGTTGGGTGTCGATACCCTCCACGCAGAGAGAGATCTGGCCATTGTTATGTTGGTAGGTCGCGGTATGACCAAGTCCGTAGGTATTGCAGCACGTGCAACAGAAGCCTTCAACAGAGCCGGCATTAACATCAAGATGATCAACCAGGGTTCCAGTGAAGTTAGTATTATGTTCGGCGTAGAGAAAGCTGACGCAAATGCGGCAGTACAGGCACTTTATGGAGAATTCTTCGATTAAGCAACAAATCAAATCCATATACGCACAAATTCGGGTCAGTTCGATTGGACTGACCCTATTTGGTAGTTGTATATTAGCTTTTGGCTTGTATCAGATTCACGCCATTTCCGGCATCACAGAGGGTGGCGTATTGGGCCTTACATTGCTACTCCATCATTGGTTCGATCTTTCACCGGCATTTTCCGGTTTTATACTTAACGTGCTGTGCTACGCCATCGGGTTTCGGGCCTTGGGTAAAATGTTCTTAGTCTACTCCGCTGTTTCCGGTATTGGTTTTTCTGCATTTTACGCGCTTTTTGAACAATTCCCCCGAATCTACCCTGCTATCGCTCAATATCCTTTGATAGCCGCCATTTTGGGCGCTGTATGTATTGGAATTGGCGCAGGGTTATGTGTACGAGTAGGCGGTGCGCCCAGTGGCGATGATGCGCTGGCCATGGCCATTTCCGCCAAAAGCCGGTTGCCGATTCAATGGGCATACTTACTCAGTGATTTAACTGTATTAGGGCTTTCTCTTACGTACATTCCGGCAGGGAAACTTGTCTATTCTCTGCTGACGGTGGTGCTATCCGGACAGATAATAGGTTTGATATCGACGCGTTTGGGCAATAAAACACATTTTTTGGGGTTATAACCCAAAATTTCAGGAATTACGCCCAAACCTTGGGTAAAAATTTTAAAAAAACGATCATTTTACCCAAAGTCGCTCTGCAAGAAAAAAGAGACTGAAGTGATTCGCTTCAGCCCCTTGTTATTTCTTTATGCCCGATCGCCCTTCTTAAACTTGGCAATGTATTGTTTGGTCAGATCCCAATACAGAGAAGGATTCTCTTTGCCGGTGGAATCAATCCACTTCTCGATGCCGTAGTTCGACGGGAACAAATCCGTCTTCGCCGTAAATACTGCGGTGTGCTCCGCATATTCATTGAAAGAGTTGATTACGACGAAATCCGGAACGATGTCAGACTGCAGTAACTTCTTCCAACCATCTTCATAGAACTTACCACGATTGCGGAATACGTAAGGAAGATTGGAATTTCCAAAGCCATCTCCTTCTTTCGCTACCTTGTACCAGCCGGGCATCATCACTGCGATTTCCTCATTGATTTGAGGACCTTCCGGCATAACCCATCCCCAGTAGCCCTTCTGTCCTTGGCGTACGTGGCCTTTTGCAAACCGAATGGTAAACTTGTCACAGTAAGGTGTGTTGTGGCTCTTTTGATAAGACTCCCACTCCGATTTTGTAAAATAATCATTATAGATAATCAACAAAGGCTTTCCGTCCACGTATACGTGATCTTCTTCCGTACCCCAAGCTTTCTGGATATAACGTTCATATAACTTCTGGGCTTCGGATTCAATGTGCGCCATATTATCCTTAGTCGCATAAGCACCAATACCGGAACAATACTTAATGGTGCGGTTACCTGCTACGTCATTCCACTTTTGAATCGTTCTGGCCGTTTTAATAGAAGCGCTATTTAAAGTGCCATTATCGATATTATTGGTCTGATCCATAATAATGAAATCAATCTGGGCATCAGCCATTTCTTTCAAATGGAAGTTGATGACATCTTCATCCGCAGACCGATATTTACCATAGGTTCCGTCCGGAAGAAGGGGTCTGTAATAAACAGGATCACCGGCATAAGTGGAAGATTTACGGCCACTGTGATCCCAGAAAGAACCCTCGTTCACAGAATCATACCAAATGGCATACCAAATACCAATTTGCGCACTCTTGCGCTGTCCGCCGTAGGAAGTATCCACCGGTGCAGTTGTAGGCTTTGTGGTGGCCGTCCCTGAAGTAGGCTTCGTGGTAGCTGTTCCGGCGGTAGGCTTTGTAGTTGTGCCGGAAGAAGGCGTTTGTGAATTGCCCGGTTCATCGGTAGAGGTAGGTTCATCCGTAGATTCCACCGCAGAAGAAGCAGTGGATTCTTCGACGTCATCACCATTTCCGTCTCCACCGCAAGCAACCAACGTGCCTACGGTCATCAACAAAACCAACAGCAAACACAAATTTCTAACAAAAAACGATTTCATACCGTGCACCTGCTTTCTTTATTCAACGTCGCCATTCTTAAACTTGGCAATATATTCTTTCGTAATATCCCAGTAAAGAGAAGGCGCGGGGTTCCCGTCTTCATCAATCCATCCTTCAATGGGATAATCTTCGGGGAATTCATGGGTAGAAGCCGTGAATACCGCGGTATGCTCTGCATACTCGTTAAAAGAGTTGATGACTACGTAATTGGGGGTGATATCTGAAGCCAACAGTGTCTTCCAGCTATTTCTGTAAGAATTGCCGCGCTCACGGAACACAAAAGGCAGCACGAAGTGGAACTTATACCAACCGGGCATCATCACCGCTACGTCTTCGTCAATCTGCGGACCGTCAGGCATTACCCAACCCCATTGTCCATAGGTACCTTTGTAAACGTGACCTGTAGAACAACGAATGGTGAAACGGTCACGGTAAGGTGTATCGTGGGTTGCCTGATATTCTCTCCATTCTGCCTCCGTGAAAAGGCAATTAAAGATTACAAACAAAGGCTTTCCATCGATATATACGTGATCATCTTCGGTGCCCCACTCCTGCTCGCAGTAACGCTCCCACAAAAGCTTCGCTTCGGATTCAATATGTCCCATATCTTCTTTCGTACCAAATGCACCGATACCGGAACAGTACCGAATCCGGCGGTTCCCAGCTAAGTTCCATTCCCGAATAGCCTTCGCCGTATCAATGGATGCCTTATTGATACAACCGCCACCGAAAGGATTGTCTACCAAATTGGTTTGGTCCATAATAATGAAATCAATTTGCGCGTCCGCAATTTCCTTTAAATGGAAATTGGTCTGTTCACGATCCAAAGAGTCATAAATACCAAAGGACTTCCCATCCTTCAACAAAGGTCTGTAATAAACAGCCTGGTTATTTCCGCCGTGCTCCCAGAAATTATTCTCCCCTAAATTGTACCAAGTGCTGTACCAGATACCCACTTGTGTCTTCTCGCGCTTCTTAGCAATAGCCGCTTTGTTCTCCATTCTATAGAGCCTCGCTTTCATTCTATAATAAAAAATACTCTGTATGGTACGTATTGTATCATACAGAGTTGTAAAATGCCAGTCAAATTATAGCAAAAATTAGACAAATATTAAACTGCCGCACTTAGAATCCTCTTACGTAATCCTTTCCTTCGTGCCACGCAATCATATTATTCACCAGGAAATTCCAGCTTTGGAAACCCTGATTATTCTGTCCCTCTCCTGTATCCGGATGGTAATATTCGTGCATCTCACCACATGCCAAGATATCCCGGCCAAACAGCCCAATAGTGTCTTCACAAAGCTTCTTGGCCTCTGCCTCATAGCCGTAATCCAACAAACTTTCAAAGCACATCCAGTTGCCGATTCCCCAAACGGGTCCCAACCAACAAGACGGATTGCCGCTGGTAATGGGATTGTACATCGCTTCCAACTTAGACAAAGAACGAATACCGTAAGGGCTGCGGAAGGTATTGGCGTCTTCCATACGCGCCACCATTCTGGCCGCCTGCTCCTTCGTAGCAATCCCCGCCCACATGGCCATAAAGCCGGACCAAACGTCAATACGCTGAATCAAGCAATGCCAATGTCTGGGCGCACCGGAATGAAGAATCTGCTCCGGATCCACCGGAATCAAATTCAAATCCGCACTATAGTAGAAACCATCTCGTTCATCCCACAAATGGGTTTGAACCGCTTTCTTGAGGGCATCCGCTTCCGTTTGATACTTACTGCCATCCAGGTGCAGCAAATCGCAAAGGTAAACCATAGCCAGCAATTCTTTATACATCAAACAGTTTAAATAAATCGACGCAGAACTGCCGAAAGGCCGATAGAATGTACAAGGATCATTATCC
>JAFYOJ010000110.1 GCA_017560225.1 Clostridia bacterium | reverse complement strand
GATCCAAAAGAGAACGCACAATGGTTTGTAAGAAAGCCGGTTTTCGATAGGGCGGTAACTCCAGCACAAAAGACGCAGGGGTTCCGGATAGAATTGTACAAGACAGAATCTTGGACCATAGAAAAGTCATCACAATACCTAAACAAATAAATCCGGTTAAAATCAATGCGCCGGCACCGGCGTTGGCCACGGGAAGCCCTGCAAACACCAAGGGAATCAGCGTAATCAGCAAAGGAAAACGGCCGTTACACGGCATAAAATTATTAGTCAGCATAGCAAGCAACCGTTCCCGTTTTGAGTCTACAATGCGACAACCCACAATGGCGGAAGCATTACATCCAAGGCCCATACACATAGTTAATGCTTGCTTGCCACAAGCCCCGCAACGGGCAAAAGGGCGGTCTAAATTATAGGCGACGCGGGGCAAGTATCCATAATCTTCCAACAGTGTAAAAAGAGGAAAGAAGATCGCCATCGGCGGCAGCATTACCGACACCACTCGAAACAGTGTGGCAACACAACCGTCAATGAGAAATCCGGAAAGCCACCCGGGCGTGCAGATGGCATCAAAGCCACGGCGTAAAAGTGTTTCACAGCGGTCCAAGAATGCACCAAGCCATTGGGACGGAATATTTGCACCCTCAATGGTCATCCACAACACACCGGCAAGCAGCAAAAGCATAATGGGATACGCCCAAACTTTGTGCGTCAGCACCCGATCTATTTTACGATCCCGATTTTGCAACAGCGACCATCTTCCCTGCGTAACCAAAAGAGCAATCCGCTTGCTTGCTGCCACAATATCCGGAAAATCCCGAGAAAGCCCCGTCCTTTTCTCGCAGAGATTTTGTACAATGCACATTTTTAATTTCCGTGCCGAGCTGCGCTTGCGAGCCTCCGTCCCCACCACGGGAACACCCAACTGTTCAGCAAGTTTCTCCAAATCAATGGAGATGCCTTTCTTCCGTGCTTCATCCAGCAAATTGACACACACCACAACTGGGGACGTTTGCTGTAACACCTGCAAAGCCAGAATTAAATTCCGGGCAAGGCAAGTGGCATCGCAAACGACCACAATCAAATCCGCCCGGCCGCTTAGAAGATAATCCCGCGTGACGGCTTCTTCCGGAGACTTTGCGGTCAAAGAATACGTGCCGGGCAGATCTATTAAGTGATACGTATTTCCGTCAACTTCCATGGTGCCTCGGCTGCTTTCCACCGTCTTCCCGGGCCAGTTGCCCGTATGTTGGTGAAGACCGGTTAAGGCGTTAAAAAGGGTGCTCTTTCCCACGTTGGGATTACCGCAGAAGGCAATCGTCTTGGGTCGATCCGCCATTTTACTCGCACCTCCTGACCAGAATACTGCCGCAATCTTCCCGGCGCAGTGCAAAGACGCTCCCTAAAATTAAATAGGCTGAAGGATTGCCCAAAGGGCTTCTGCCTACACAAGTAATCTCCATTCCTTCCGTCAGGCCCAAATCCCGCAATCGGCGGCCAACACCGTCAATCGCTCCAATCTGCAACACAATAGCGGTCTCCCCCGGTTCTATCTGATCAAGGTTCATACAACCTCCTGAAATTCATACCTTATGGATAGGATATGGGGGCGCAGCAGAAAAGGTGTAAAATAAAAAAGGCACGTCTTACACGTGCCAAGTATTGATGTCGATTGAATAGGGAATTGCCTGTGGATCCGCGCTTTCTCCTAAGGCAGAAAGACTGCGCACTTTCGCATAACCCATATAACTGGTGGTGGCACGCCAACGATCCGTCTTGGTTAAAGTAGTACGGTATGCCACAATTTCATTGGACGACCCACTGGCTGTGGCCAGTGCATCCTCGGAGAAGGTATAACAATAATATTCTGTATCCGACACTTTCTCCACACAATAATATAACCCGTGGGTGTTGTTTTGCGGATCTAAAATAAATTTCAAATTACCGCCGGAAACTTTTTGGTTGGAATATACAACCTTTTGACGTTTTAAATATTGGTGCAGGACAACGTTATTATTAATATTCAATCCGTAGCCCTTCTCATTTTCATTGAGTACAAGGTCCACCAGAGCAAAATGATCTCCGCCCAGTTCCGCTTCTTCCATCTCGCCGCCCGGAAGAATTTCTTCCGGCGGATAATCAAACAGGGCCAACTGAATCCCCATGTAATTTCCCTGAACGTCTTGACAATCTTGATACGTGTACGTCCACGTGGCGCAAACGCCCCCTACGGACAAAAGCAGCAAGATTGCCATGAATAAGGTGAGGCTATGTACGCATCGTCTACGCATCCCGCTCCCCTCCTTGAATGCCCAGCAAAATACGTCGTTGATTCCGTTCTTGTTCCAAACGACGATCCACCAAAGGCGCTGCAATCATACCAACGATTAAAAGGATCATACACATCCAGCCTGCCGGAGAACGCAAGAACAGCACGAAGCTACCAACGTTGGGAATTCTGGTTCCCGTGTAGATGGCGCGAATTTGTTCATAGCGGACAGCACAGCGGTCGGCACGTTCCACGGCATCACCTTGCAAGATATAATAGACGCCTAATTTGTCTTCTTTAATCTCTACAATGCGATGGCAAATCAGCGTATCTTCATATTCATAGATTACAATATCGTACAAAGATAACTCTTCTTGCGGCGGCACGCGGGTAAAAGCAGCCATATCATAAACCTGCAGTCGATCGGTTAAATGATTTTCTTGCAAGTAGGTGTTCTTCTCATGGGCCGTTGCCATAGAGCCGGACAGTACAACTCGATATGTGGGAACATGCTCAGAAAAACTTTCCTGGACGCACCACGTATAAATGGACAAGCTAAATAAAACAGCGAACAACAAACAAACCAGTACACTGAACGTGCACTGGATTCCGCAACCGATACGAGTAGCTTTGCCGGTCCGCGTGTTTTCTGCTGCTAATTGTGCATCTTCCGCCCCTGCTCGAATCAAACGAATCGTCAAACGCGCGATAATCGCGATGCTGACTACAGAAAGTGTAGTCAACATCACGAATACAATTAGGCACAAAAGAAACACGTAGGTTTCATAACTTGTCATTTCCAAGTACCATCTTTATCTAAATAGAACAGATTAACCTTGTTCGCCTCCGGCGGTTCCATTGACAGTACCATCGGTCAAGTTTGCTACGATATTACCATTCAAAAGAGCGGAGAACGCGTCATAATCTGCCTTTGTATCCAAAATAATCTTACCATTCAATTGAATCATAGACTTGATATCATCAAGGTCGTATGTAGCCGAGAATACACCGGTTGTCTCATCTTTAGACCATGTAACATTCTTTGTGAAAGCACCGTCTGTTTTGTTGCCAAAAACAAAAATTTCTTTCAATACCACACCTTCGTCCAAATTCTCCGGGTCTGCGGGTACTACAAAATGACCGGTAGCATCCACGTAGCATTCCATCGTTGTGGTGGTACTGAAATAGAGTTCTGCGTCTACGGCATCTTTCTTAACATCAGAGCTGGCATTGATGGCCGGTGTAAACGTAATGGTTAAATAGATATCGTCCCCTTCAACCATAGGGTTGTACAACAATACCGCTTCATGATCGCCGGGAGCCTTTTGGTCAATACTCAACACCAAGTTGCTGTTGATGGTAAATGTACCTTCTGCACCGGAAACCGTTGCATTGGTCAATGCAACCAATGTTTCGTTCTTTACATCTACAATATCTGCCGCATCATTGGTAAATGTCCATGTGGCATAAACACCCCCAAGGGTCAAACACAGCATAAGTGCGATCAAAATACTT
>JAFYOJ010000109.1 GCA_017560225.1 Clostridia bacterium | reverse complement strand
TATCATTTTAACAGAAACTCTACTGTTGCCGGAAATTGACGGCGACGAACTTTGGAATCTTTCCAAGTACGTGCAGGCATCGGATCAATATGGGATTGCGTCTGTGGAAACGACCCCTATGTTTTTAAGACCGGAGGAGGTCACGGCGGGTAAAAAGGTTTCTGTAACAGTTACCAATGTATACGGACTTTCTAAAACGGCGGAATTGCCGGTTGCCATTCAACCGGTCGCTTATAAAAATGTTATGCAGGACGCCCAGGGCGCAGGTCTTTCCATTGATGTGCCTGCGGGAGAAACGCCGCGGGCGGATGGGCATTTGTTGTTACAATGTAACTTGTTGGAGAAAGCAAAATACCATTTTACCGTACAAAGTCCCAACGGCATTCGGCGTACTGTGGTCCGCAATCATAACACGCTGGTGTGGAATCCCACCGAGGCGGGAGAAACGAAAGTGTTGGTTACGATTTACCGTGAAAATGGTGGGGTCTATCAAACGTCGGAATTGAATATAGTAGTAGCGGACAAGCAGATTTTTGTGTATAATACACTTGTGCTGTCTTTTACAGCGGAAAGCGGGTTTATGATGGATCACGCTTTGCAGCAAATGCATAAGATTGCGCCGGGGACTACGGTGCTGGCACTGAAAGAGGCTATGACCGTTGCGGGAAATACAGGGGAGATTACGGTGTCCTTTAAGAATGCCAAAGGGGCAGAAATGGCAGATGCCGATTTGGTGGCTACCGGTACGGTTGTGACTGTTCTGGAAGATGGAACAGAGCGCGTTTCCTATACGGTATTGATTTACGGCGATATCAATGGCGACGGCCAGGTGGGTATTGCAGACTTTGCAAAACTGAGACAGGAATTGCTGCGGGGCAACCTGATTACAGGCATTTACGCGCAGGCGACGGACGTGAATTATGATAATCAGATAGGTATTGCGGATTTTGCGAAACTTCGGCAATATTTATTGGGTAAGATAAAGATTGAACAGAAATAAGAGGGATGTGCAGATGAAGAACGTATCGAAGAAATTGATTATATTTTTCCTGGTGGCCTTGATGGGATTTTCTATGATGGCGTTGCCGGTTTCAGCGGCAAATGGGATTATTCTTACGCCTTCTGCTGATTCTGTTCAGCCCGGCAAGACTATGTACGTGGATGTAGGTATTGCCTTAGATAATGGCGTTTCCGGTGGAAAGCTTGAGGTGACGTATAACCCTCAAGTGCTTTGGTTCTCCAAAGCTGCCAGCACCAAGACGCCGGAGGTAACGGATACAATTGATGAAGATGCGACAAATGCGAAGATTACGATTCTTTTTGCACCTACGGACATTGCTAACCAGGTTACACAGAAATTGGTATTTGTTGTTACAAATAATAGTACTCCCGGCAGTACGGGGGACATCACGGTCAAAGTTCTTGAAGCCAGTGATGCAGACTTTGCCCAGTTGACACCCGGTCAGGTGGGCGGCGGTACGTTGACCAAAACGATTACCGTAGCCAGTGCACCAACCCCCACGCCGACTCCCACGCCCACAACGCCTGTGTGGACGCCCGGTGCAACCACGCCGGCACAAACCCAAGCGCCTGCCGGCACAGATGAAATTGATCCCAGTGCCACACCGGGAGAAGAAGAGACTTTAGAGCCTTCTGAAACACCGGAAGCTTCTCCTACGGAGGCGCCCGTTGTGACGAATAAACCCGCAATTGCAAGTCCTACATCCACAGATGACCAAGCATTATTGATCAAATCCGGTGCTTTGGGCTTTTGGATGATGGTGGTATTGATTGTTGGTATTTGGGTGGGTATTGCCATCGGATACTTCATTTGGGGACGGAGAAAAGGCCGTGCCGTTCGCCGATCGAAAATTATAGGAAATGATGAGTTCTAATATGGAGAAACAGTTAAGGGGAAAGGTTTTTTCCACCTTTTTGATGATGTGTATATGCGTAGCTGTGATGGTTGTTTTGTGGCATTTTACCCCTGCAAAAGCGACCGATACGGAGACGCCCTCTTTTACCCCTGAGCAGACCGTGACCGAGACGCCGGCAGCGGAAAGTCCGCAACCTACAGAATCGGTGGAGCCTACGGAAACGCCGTCTCAAGAGCCTACGGAAACCCCGGAAGAGACCGCTTCTCCGGAAGGAACCGAGGCGTTGCCGGAGAACACCTTTTGTTTTGCCTGTGAGTTTATAGAAGAAGAACGGAACACCAGCAAGGAACATCATAATACCATGCATAATTGTGTAGAAGAAAAGGAGAGT
>JAFYOJ010000108.1 GCA_017560225.1 Clostridia bacterium | reverse complement strand
TCCCTTCCCAGTAGAACCACAAGTCCTGATACCATCCCGGCTTATAAATGGTTTCCCACAAATCCGTTAGTTGAATACGGGTATTCTCATTGGCATCAAAATTCAGCAAGAACGCCACTTGAGGCACACGTACGCCCTCTGCCTTGGCCGCCTGCAATTCCTTGAAGAAAACTTCATAACTATTCTTAAAAGTAAACTTATCGTTAGAACAATCGAAGAAAAGCACGTCTACACCGGCATCTGCCAAGAGTTCTGCGTGTTTGCGAATCACGTACGGATCAGTGATCTGATAATAGCCAAGAAGAGGTTCATTCCAATAATAGGGCGTTCCGTGACCGGACCCTTCTCCCCATGCGGGATGGTCAAAATCATTCCGCGCTTCCGGATGAGCCTCCATAATCTTGGTAATATTGCGGGGTTCATAATGCTGCCAGATTTCATACCAAAGCCAGTAGAAACAGCCCACAAATTTACCGGTGCGTTTCTCGCCTACCGCTTTTGCGTCACTTAAAGTTCTTCCAAGGCCATCCACAGCAGCCCAGGTATCCGGCTTTACAGTACTCATAATGATCCCGCTTTCTTATAAAATTTATCCGTTTATCTCAATCCACATTGCCGGCCGAACGGCTGCATGGACGTAATTCACATTATTCCCCACAGTACTGATCGCTCCGATAGGATTTACACCGGCCGTAAAAGCTTCATCATTGCCCGGTGTACGACACCACCACCAACATTCCTGCTTCGTGGTCATATACGCCTGATTTTGAATAGCATAGGAAGTTACCAAACAAGACGCATAGGGCGAATCCGCCAAATAACGGTATACTTCGCTCAAACTAAGCAGCCAAACACGGTCCATTGTATCTGTGCCCGCCGGGGTATCATAGTCCGGATTTTTATCTGCAGGAGTAGCCGCTAACAGAATACGAGACTTTTGCACCTCATTAAAAGCCTCTTGGTAGAAATCTTCATTCAGCCATTGACGCAAAGAGCAATCTGCCCACGTAATTTCGGCAAATGTTTTGTGAAAAGGTTTGCTGTCTAATGCATATTTAGAAATTACCAATGCTTTTCCATTCTCCACCGCCAGCACAATCCACTCAATTTCTTCCGGACCATTTTCTTTACCATCTTGTTCATAAAGACCCATGATAAGGGTACTTCCCACATGAAGATCCGAGAAGTCCTGCGATTGCTTTGCAAACAACAGATCCGTAACACGTGCTTCACTATCCTTGTATTTACCTAACGCACGGAATGCAAGAATAGCACTGGCTTCATCCCCTTGCTCCGCATAACTGCAAGCCAGTTTATACTGAGCAGCCGGAATAGCCAATTCGGTGATCAAGTGCGTACAGCCAACCGTTAAAATCACTACCAAAGACAACCAAAAGGATATCTTCCAAACGCCTCGAATCTTCCCTTGTTTATTCTTAAATAAAGCCATTAAATCTCTCCACCGTCATAAAGTTGTTTCACTGCTTTATTTGTACCATACCAAGCGCCTTCTGCGCAAGATAATTTCGAGAGAAAAATGTTACAAAAACATAAATTATTTACCAAACAAGGGACCATAGGCCTGGCAAGCCCGATAATCCTGACCTTCTTTATCCATACCGAAAGCATTCCAAGCGGCCGGGCGGAAAATATCTTGTTCCGCAACGTTATGCATACATACGGGAATACGCAGCATGGCACACAACGTAATCAAATCCGCACCAATATGACCGTAAGAAATAGCCCCGTGGTTGGCACCCCAGTTATTCATCACGTCGTACGCCGTCTTAAATGCACCCTCGCCCGTCACTCTGGGAACAAACCAAGTACAAGGCCAAGTATAGTCCGTACGCTTCCATAATTTATCTGTCACATCATCCGGAAGCGCCACCGTCCAGCCCTCTGCAATCTGCAAAACAGGACCTAAGCCTTTCACCAAATTCAAACGAATCATGGTGGCCGGCATCTCCGCCGTCGTAACAAATCTGGAAGAATAACCGCCTCCTCGGAAATAACCGATATCCGCATAGTTCCAAGTGCTGTTCTCCAAAATTGCTTTTTGGTCTGCTTCTGTTACTTCGTACCAAGGCTTCATCACCCCATTGCCGTCTGCATCCTTTGCGGCACCGTTTGCATCTAAGCAGCAAGCGCCGGAGTTAATCAAGTGAATAAAGCCATCTGCCTCTTTCGCTTTGCCGGCAATGTCGTAACCTGTAACACGTTTGACCGCGTCACCACTCCAGTACGTACGCACATCGGCAAACATTTGGGCTCGGTTGGTAAGTAGCTTCATAAACAGCATGCCGATACCGTTTAACACATCATTCTCGGTAGCCAGAATATAGGGTTCACGCGCACCATTCCAATCAAAAGAGGTATTCAGCATCGCCTCCGGGAAGTCACAGTTGGGATAGAAGTCGGTCCACTGACGCTGACCTTGGAAACCGGCAGCAATGGCATTGTGACCCACCATTTCTTCTTCGCAGCCTTTGGGTAAGTTGGGATTGCCGTTCATCAAGTCTTTGATGATCACCATCATTTTTACCACAAATTCCCAATCCTCGTCCTTCCGTGCCCGAGACTTCTGCAGTTCCGGAGGGTTCTTGTCGAAACCTTCAATGCAATTGGCTTTCACCCAAGCCAGCGCCTTCTCGTACTCCGCCTGGTCATAAATACCTTCGGTCATACGACGAATCACTTCCACCTCGTCTACGGACTCTACCCGCATACCTAAGTAATCTTCAATAAAATCAGGGCTGATAATAGAGCCGCCGATGCCCATACAAATGGAGCCAATCTGCAAATAGGATTTACCCCGCATAGTTGCCGCCGCAACAGCCGCGCGACCAAATCGCAACAATTTCTTCCGAACATCTTCCGGAATTTCTGTATCATCCGCATCTTGAACATCATGGCCATAGATGCCAAAGGCCGGCAGTCCTTTCTGTGCGTGGGTTGCCAGCACGGATGCCAAATAAACAGCGCCCGGACGTTCTGTTCCGTTGAAGCCCCAAACCGCTTTAATGGTCAAAGGATCCATATCCATGGTTTCCGCACCGTAGCACCAGCAAGGTGTCACCGTCAGTGTAATATCCACCCCTGCCTTGCGGAATTTATCTGCACAAGCAGCCGCTTCTCCCACGCGACCGATGGTGGTGTCTGCAATCACAACCTTTACCGGCTCGCCGTTGGAGTAGCGTAAATTTTCTTCAAATAACTTTGCGGCACGCTTTGCCATATTCATAGTCTGGTCTTCCAAGGACTCACGAACACCCAATACACCACGCCGCCCATCAATAGTAGGACGAATACCAATCACGGGATAATCCCCAATAAGTCTGTTCTCTGCCATATTCAATTCCTCCACAAAAGATTATGCTTGTATTATAGTTAATTTTTCGGTAAAATACTTGTGTGATTTCCATTTAAATTTGTACAATCGTCAGCTTCGGAGGCTTATTATGAACTTTCACGATTTGAACGAGCGCACGCCGCGCGGCTACAAGGATTTTCCTATTCAATTCTACGGTGTAACGGAGACACATCCCCGTTACGAAATGCCGCTTCACTGGCACAAAGAGTTTGAAATTATTCGCGTGCTGTCCGGCACATTTCGCCTCTTTCTGCAGAATCAAGAATATAAAATGCAGCCGGGCGATATCGCCCTCGTCAGCAGTGGGATGCTCCACAGAGGTACGCCGGAGAACTGTGCATACGAGTGTATCGTTTTTGATTTAAAAATGTTGGGACGTTATCCCGGAGACAAAATCAGCAATTGGATTTCCGCCATTCAGAATGGGGATGTAAGTATTCCGGCATATTATCCCGTTAATAGTCAAAATTTCTGTTCAAGTGTCCACGTGCTCTTTGATTGTTTACAAAAAGAAGCACCATACTACGAATTTACAGTATACGCATTACTTTACGGACTGTTTGGCACGCTGTACGAAAACAGCATCATCCAACCCATGCTTGTTTCACCCCATCGAAACCGAAAGGCAGATACTATGCGTGTACTGCTGAATTGGATTGAGGTACATTTCAGGGAACCCATTACACTTTGCCAGCTGGCAAAAATTGCGAATATGAACGAGAAATATTTATGTCAGTTATTTAAGGATTTCACCGACTGCACGCCCATTGACTATATCAACAAACTCCGGGTAGAGCAGGCCCTGCGGGAAATTCAGGAGAATCATCTTTCC
>JAFYOJ010000107.1 GCA_017560225.1 Clostridia bacterium | reverse complement strand
TTATCGGAAATCTTGTAGGTGATCAAGCCCTTACCGCCACGGTTCTGGCTGCGGTATTCCTCAAGCTCCGTTCTCTTACCGAAGCCGCGCTCTGTAATGAGCAAAGGTGTATATCCGTCTTCACAAATATCCATGCCCACTACGTAGTCATCTGCGCGAAGGGCAATACCTCTTACACCAATAGATGCACGACCTGTCTCACGAACGTCTTCCTGGCCGAAGCGAATGGCCATACCTTTGCGGGTTACCATCATAATCTCCTGAGATTCATCTACCAGGCGGGCATTCACCAACTGATCGTCTTCACGAAGCTCGATGGCAATCAAGCCGCTCTTTCTCATATTGGAATAACTCTTAAGCGCCGTCTTCTTAATGATACCGTTCTTGGTACCGATTACTAAGAACTTGCCGTCCTCGAAACTCTTAATCGGAATAACGGTGGCAACTTTCTCATCTCCATCTAATTGGAGTAAGTTTACAATGGCCATTCCCTTCGCGGTACGTCCTGCATCGGGAATCTCGTAACCCTTCAAGCCATACATACGACCCTTGGTGGTAATAAATAATAATGTATTGTGGGAAGAAGTAAGAATCAACTTCTCAATAAAGTCTTCCTCACGGGTGCCGGCACCGGAAATACCCTTGCCGCCTCTGCGCTGTGCGCGGTACGTATCTGCACTGGTTCTCTTTACGTAACCAAAGTGTGTTAAGGTAACGGCAATTTCCTGCTCGTTGATCAAATCTTCCAAATCGATCTCGCCCTCGTAGGGAACGATTCTGGTGCGACGCTCATCGGCGAACTGAGCCTTTACAGCTAAAATCTCGTCCTTCACAACACCCATCAGCAACTTCTCGTCTGCAAGCAAGCTGCGGAAGTATTCGATTTCTTTCAGCTTTGCATTGTACTCATCCAAAATCTTATCTCGCTCCATGCCAACCAAACGGCCCAAACGAAGATCTACAATGTACTGTGCCTGGCGCTCTGTGAAATCAAATCTTTCCATCAACGCATTCTTGGCATCGGTTTCTGTTCTGGAAGAACGGATAATCTGAATAACCTCGTCAATATGATCCAAAGCCTTCAACGCACCCTCTAAGATGTGGGCACGATCCAAATCCTTATCTAAATCAAACTGAGTACGGCGGGTAACAACGTTCTTCTGATGGGCAACGTAGTATTCCAGCGCCTCTTTCAAGTTAATAACTTTCGGCTGATATTTTCCATCGTCGCCGGGAACGCAAGCCAGCATATTCACGCAGAAAGCAGTCTGCAATTCCGTATACTTATATAATTGGTTCAAAAGTACATTGGCGTTGGCATCCCGCTTCAATTCAATAACAATACGGATACCCTTCTTGCTGTACTCATCCCGAAGGCCACTGATCGAGTCTACACGCTTGTCCTTTACCAACTCCGCAATACGGGCAACCAAGTTGGCGTTATTAACCATATAAGGAAGCTCCGTAACGATAATCTGCTGACGACCGTTGGGAAGCTCCTCGATTTCGCATTGTGCACGGCAAAGGATACGGCCGCGGCCGGTACGGTATGCTTCACGAATTCCCTGCTTGCCTAAAATGTTGGCAGCGGTGGGAAAATCAGGACCCTTAATATATAACATCAATTCATCAATGGAAATTTCCGGATTGTCAATGAGGGCAACAACACCGTCGATAACCTCGCCCATATTGTGAGGCGGAATGTTGGTGGCCATACCAACGGCGATACCCGTAGCACCGTTTACCAACATATTGGGATAACGGGAAGGCAGCACAACCGGCTCTGTTTCGTGCTCGTCGAAGTTGGGGCGGAAATCTACCGTATTCTTGTTGATATCCGCAACCATCTCCAAGGCAACCTTAGCCATACGGGCCTCGGTGTAACGCATAGCAGCCGGCGGGTCATTGTCCCGGGAACCGAAGTTACCATTTCCGTCCACCAACACGGACCGCATAGAGAAATCCTGCGCCATACGAACCAACGCATCGTAAATGGAAGCATCGCCGTGGGGGTGATACTTACCCATTACGTTACCCACGGTGGTGGCACATTTACGGTATGCCTTGTCCGGGGTGTAGCCTTGCTCAAACATAGAATAAATAATACGACGCTGCACCGGCTTCAAACCGTCCCGCACGTCGGGCAATGCACGGTCAACAATAACGCTCATCGCATACTCGATAAACGACTGTTTCATCTCCTGTTCAATATCACGGGGAACTACTTTAAACTCCTGCTTAAAAGCCTCAGAATTCTTATCTTCCATCTTATCCGCCATAATTCAGCCTTCTCCTTCACCGGGAAATACTTATACACTTAAACTATAGCATATTTTGTGTAAAATGTCCAGTAATTCTTCCCGGAAGTACAAGATTCTGCGACCCCATGAAAGTGGAGGGTAAAATGTTTTTTATATCTCCTTCTTCATCGTAATTCCATTTTCCTTCTTGGGGATCCGAACCACGAACTCCACGTATTCTTCACGGTCAAATTGCGCTGCCCGGGCTTGAATGCCCGACTCTTTCATCATCGTCACCGCTTCCCGAAGAGTGTTGACAAAAACACGAATGTCTTTAATGACAAACTTTACTTTGCCCCGTTTCTTCCGCATCTCTGCCATTTCAGATCGACCAAAAGCACGATTGGGATCCGGACGCACATATTGCGCCAGCATATCCATTACCAATTCTTCTGTTTCTTGCACACTCATTCCGTCATCGCAAATATTCTTCAGCGCCCGAAGTTGTAACTGCTCATCAGGCAGTCTCAGCAAAGATCGGGCATGGCGTTCTGAAAGTCCATTTTCGTGAATGATTTTCTTTACCATGGGCGGCAGACGAAGCAAACGGATTTTATTGGCAATGGTGGATTGACTCTTGCCCACTTTGGCAGAAAGTTCTTCTTGGGTAAAGCCATGGTCCATGAGTAAACTGTAATAACCCTCTGCTTCTTCCATATAATTCAGGTTCTCTCGCTGTAAATTCTCCACCAAGGCTAAGATTGCGGAGTCATTATCGTTAATTTGAAAAATGATAGCAGGGATTTCCGTTAATCCCGCCAAGCGTGATGCGCGAAGACGGCGTTCTCCGGCAATCAGTTCGTAAGTGCCCGTTTTCAGCACCCGCACACTGATGGGCTGCAACACACCGTACTCCAAAATAGAATTAGCCAGTTCTACCAAAGCACTTCGGGCAAACTCTTTTCTTGGTTGGTAGGGATTCATCCGAATGGAGTCAAGAGGCAGACACGTAACCGCATCTCGCTTAGAAGAGAACTCAACCAATTTCTTTTGAGCAAAATCCATATATAAAACCACCCTTCGCAAAATAGTTATACACTATCCGGAAGGGCTTGGAAAGATTGTCCAATATGGAACTTTTCGACGTAAAAAGCCGTAATTCGTCGTCATTTCCCGTCATTCGTCGTCTTACAACGGTTTTTTCTTGGGAATTCCGGCTTTTCTGGGATATTGTGTCGAAATGTTTTTCTCCATTTTCACGCATATTACCCGACGTTCCATATCATCTAAGGTAAATAAGTCGTCTGAAACCTTTTTACCCCCCAATAAAGAGAGGGCACGATCGTAGGACTCCTCCGCAGGCCCTTTCATAGCTACGAAATGTCCGCCCGCTTTTACAAAAGGCAAGCAATATTCCGATAAAATATTCATGGGTGCCACCGCTCTTGCCACCACCACATCAAAACGACTGCGATAGTTCGGATCCCGACCCGCATCTTCCGCTCTTGCGTGCACGGCGCAAATGTCCGTCAAGCCCAATTCTTCAATCACGCGATTTAAGAACCCCACACGCTTCTCCAAAGAATCAATCAGGGTTACTTTTAACTCCGGGCAGGCAATTTTCAAAGGAATACCCGGGAAACCGGCGCCGGTGCCAATGTCTGCAAGACTTTTTGCCCCAAAACGTGCCAAATACGGCATTAAGGTCAAACTGTCGGCAAAATGCTTCACCGCCACTTCCTCTTCTTCCGTAATAGCGGTCAAATTCATCACTTGATTCACTTCCACCAAGATTTCATAGTATCGCTGAAATTGGACAAGTTGTTTTTCAGTTAAATTTGGATGGCGTTCTTGTAAAATGCCGGCAATTCCTTTACTCATTGGATTCCTCTTTCTTCTTTTTGGAAAATTGTTTTAAGTACACAACCAAGGATGCAATGTCCGCAGGGGACACACCGGTAATTCTGGAGGCTTGTCCAATAGAAGCCGGCTGAATCTTCGCCAGTTTCTCTCTGGACTCATTGCAAATATTGGGAACCAACTGATAATCCAGATCCTCCGGGATTTTGTGGCGCTCCATCTTGCGGAACTGCTCCACTTGGGCAAGTTCCCGCTTGATATATCCTGCGTATTTGACTGAAATGGAAATTTGTTCCCGCACGTCCCGGGAAAAATCCTCCGGGGGTGGGGTTAAAGTACACAAAGCCTCATAACTGATCTCCGGACGCATTAAAAGTTCGCAAGCGCTGATGCCGCCGTTGACCGGGGTGCTGCCTTGGGCCGTCAAAAATTCATTCACCACGTTAGGGCCGAAATGAACAGCGCGAAGTCGTTCTATTTCCTGGGAAATTTTTTCTTGTTTCTCCGTAAACTGACGGTATCTTTCTTCGGAAATCAATCCCACTGCATAACCCTTTGGGGTCAAACGCTCGTCTGCATTATCTTGACGAAGGAGTAAACGGTATTCCGCACGGGAAGTCATCATACGGTACGGCTCTTTGGTACCACGAGTCACTAAATCATCAATGAGTACGCCGGTATAACCTTCGCTTCGGTCGATCACCAAAGGTTCTCGACCTTGCAATTTCATGGCTGCGTTAATGCCGGCCATCAAACCTTGGGCTGCTGCTTCTTCATAACCGGAAGATCCGTTAATCTGTCCGGCGCAGAATAAACCGTCTACAATACGACTCTCCAAAGATAATTTCAACTGTCTTGCATCAATGGCATCGTATTCAATGGCATAAGCGGGACGCATCACGCTGGCCTCTTCCAAACCGGGAATGGTATGGACGAAATCCAACTGCACTTCTTCCGGCAAACTGGAAGAAAGTCCCTGAATATAAATTTCTTCCGTATCCCGTCCGGTAGGCTCCAGGAAGATCTGGTGCCGTTCTTTGTCCGCAAAGCGCATCACTTTATCTTCAATAGACGGACAGTATCGGGGACCAACACCTTCAATCATACCGTTGAAAAGGGGAGATCGATGAAGGTTGGATTTAATAATATCGTGGGTTTCCTTCACCGTGTGGGTGAGGTAACAAGGAATTTGCTCTTTTCGAGAAGCTACATCCTCTCCGGGACGGGCCGGCTGGAATTGGAAGGTGAAAGGTTCTTCATCTCCCGGCTGATACTCCGTTTTGCTGTAATCCACAGACCGCCCGTTCACTCTGGGAGGCGTACCGGTTTTGAGACGAATAATGGTAAAGCCCAGGTCTTTCAGACAGTCGGATAACTGCATAGCGGGAAAATGGCCGTCGGGACCGCTGCTATAGGAGTAGGTTCCGATGATAACCCGGCCTTTCAAGTAGGTGCCGGTGCAGGCGATGGCAACGCGACAACGGTAAAATGCACCTAAATGGGTCACAACGCCTCGCACTTGCGGCATTCCATCTACTTCTTCTGTAACAACCTGTACAATTTCTCCTTGCTTCAAGTCTAAATTGTCGGTTTGCTCCAATTCTTGTTTCATCCGCATTTGATAGCGGCGACGGTCGATCTGGGCTCTGGGAGAATACACCGCCGGACCTTTGGCACGGTTTAACAATTTGGTTTGGATGGCGGTTTCATCGGATATTTTACCCATAGCACCGCCTAAAGCATCAATCTCCCGCACCAACTGGCCCTTGGCCGTTCCGCCGATACTGGGATTGCAGGCCATATTGGCAACGCCGTCCAACGTTACGGAGAAAAGCACCGTCTTAAAGCCCAAACGCGCACAAGCCAACGCTGCCTCGCATCCCGCGTGGCCGGCGCCGATTACACATACGTCATAGGTTCCAAAACAACGTCTTTCTTCCATTTCTTTTCTTCTCCTTTATTTACCCAAACAGAATTTACTGAAAATCATATCCACTACGTCGTCGGTTACATTTTCCCCGGTGATTTCGCCTAAACAGCGGGCACATTCCCACACATCGTAGGAAATTAAGTCCAAAGGCTGCCCTTGCTCCACAGACGTCTTGGCCTGGGCGATAGCCGCCAGTGCTTGCTCCACCAAAGCCAAATGGCGCTCATTGGTAATCATGGCGCTGCCGGCTGCAAAATCCTGCTGATCTAAGATCTTCCGAATTTCATTAAAAATCGGTTCCGCACCCTGCTCCCGTACAGAGAATGAAATGGGTGCTGTTTCTGTATACCATTGTATTTCTTGGAATGCCTGTCTTTGTGCCTCGGTAAGCAAATCTTCTTTATTGATAGCCGTAATTAAACGACATTTTACAGGCATTTGCGCTACGATATTATTTAATAATGCCGCTTCGTCCTTCGGTTTGCTCTGGCTATCTGCCAAGAAGACTACCAAATCTGCTTTTTGAATTTCCTCATAGGCTCTGCGCACACCAATTTGTTCCACCGTGTCCTCTGTTTCCCGAAGTCCCGCCGTATCGGTTACGTAGAGGGTAAATCCATCTAAATCAACGGTTTCTTCAATGGTGTCTCGAGTGGTGCCGGCAATATCCGTTACAATGGCACGATCGGAGCCGGTCATAGCATTTAATAAAGAGGATTTTCCCGCATTGGGCCGTCCGCAGATTGCCACGCGGAAACCTTCTCGCAGAATTCTGCCTCGTTGATAAGAACGAATGAGCTTTTGTAATTTCTGCGCAACTTCCTCCAAGGAGGAAACTGCTTCTTTGGAAACCTGTTCGTCTTCTTCATACTCCGGATAATCAATGGCCACTTCTATCTTCGCCAACGTTTCCGAAAGAAGCACGGTCATTTGATGGATTTCTCGGGTAATGGCACCGGAAAGTTGGGAAAATGCTGCTTTCCTGCTTTCCTCGGTCTTGGCCTGAATTAAATCCGATACGGCTTCCGCTTCAGAAAGAGCTATACGACCGTTTAAGAAAGCTCGCTTCGTAAATTCTCCCGGTTGGGCAGCGCGCACACCTCTCTTATATAATAAGGAAAGGATTTTCTTCATCACGGCGTAGCCACCGTGGCTGTTAATCTCAATAACATCCTCTCCCGTATAAGATCGAGGTCCTTGCATAAAGGAAATTAAGCACTCATCAATTGGCTCGCCCGTTTCCGGATCGTAAATATACCCGTGCTTTAATGTATAAGAAGACATACGGGCAACCTCACCGGCAGCCCGTATACAATCTACTTCTTTATTTGATTCTGTTCCATTGGGATTTTTGGTAAAAATTCCGTCTGCTACTTCTACAGCTCGGTTTCCGCTAATGCGAATAATCCCGATACCGCCACTTCCCGGCGGTGTAGAAATTGCTGCAATGGTGTAATCTTGGTACGCTGTCATTATAATCAGAATTTCTTTACGTAAGGCTTTACCTTGACAACAACACAGCGGTTCGGCTCCACACCCTGGCTCTCTGTTACAACACTGGAGTTGCTTTGAAGCGCAGTGTGAATAATGCGACGGTCGCTTGCAGACATCGGTTCCATGGATACCGGTCTCTTATATTTTGCTACGCGACTGGCTACACGGTTTGCCATAGAAATTAATGTTTCTTCTCTGTGCTTTCTATAATCACCAACATCTACAAAGACACGCTTGTAATCATCACGATCTTTATTGACGATTAAATTTGCAACATACGTAAGTGCTTGCAAGGTATCTCCGTGCTTACCGATCAAATACGCTACGTCTTCACCGGAAATATTAACCATAATTACTTTCTGGCCATCTTGAACAGTTTCGTGAATTTCGTATTTTGCAGAAGTTTCATCGTCATTCTTAGACAAATTGATTAACGTGTCAAAAAATGCAGAAAGTTTCTTGGTATCAGATACATTCTCGGTTACACGAACTCTTGCTTCTTTATTTCCACCGAAAATACCGAGAACTGATTTGCTTCCGCTCTCCAAAATTTCAATATCAACATCTTCTTGTTCGACGCCTAACTCTTCTAATGCTAAAGCAATTGCTTCATCTACAGTCTTGGCTTCTTTCTCAACAGATCTTGCCATATCAGACACATCCTTCCTTCTTCTTCGTTACAAAAACCTTCTTTAAAAGAATGGTTTGTACAATTCCTAATACGTTACCCATAATCCAGTAAAGACCTACGCCTGCCGGCAACATAAATGCAAATACCAAAGACATCAAAGGCATAATCTTAAGCATACCACCCATCATACCTGCAGAAGCCTGTCCATTTCCGGAATACTTCATCGTAAGATGCTGTTGCAAATAGGCTGTTGCTAAAGAAAGAATCGGAATCAACAACAGAGGCAACAAAACTTTCCACTCTGCACCGTATTCCCAAACTTTCCAACTGGGTGTAATACCTAAATCAAAGATACCTAAGAACTTCATATTCACCGCTTCAGAAGCGCCCAACTTTGCATTGATGGCAATTTCATTTGCGGCATTGATATTGAATGAGTTTGCTAACGTGGTAATTTGCGCAGCAGAAAGACCTGCAATATACGTTAACGGTCTTCGAATAATTTGATAGACAACAATGATTAAGGGATATTGAATCAGCAAAGGAAGGCAACCGCTGTATGGATTGATCTGGTGACGGTTGAATAACAAAGCCTGTTCTTCCTGTGATTTCTTTGGATCGTCTTTATACTGTCTTTTGATGGCCTCGATTTCCGGCATCAAAGCTTGCTGACGTTCCATACTTCTCTGTTGCTTTATATTAAGCGGTAACATCAAAAGACGAACGAATATCGAAAAAATGATAATCGCAATACCGTAGTTCTCAAAAGCAACCGTATTATAAATGAATTCCATCAAAACCCCGAAAGGTTTTGCAAAAAAATTCCACATGGTTTAACACCAAATCCCTTCTTACGGAACCGGATCATATCCGCCCTTACAAAATGGATTGCAACGCAGGATTCTATAAATCGACAGAGCACATCCTTTAAAAGCACCGTACTTTTCGATCGCTTCCAAAGCATATGCACTGCACGTAGGATAGAATCTGCAACAAGGCGGTTTACTGGGTGAAATATATTTCCTATATAAACGGATCAGCCACAGTATTATTCGCTTCATAATAATTTAAGCCCTTTCGATAATTTTCGGACTTCGTAATCGATTTCCGAAAAAGTAGGTACATAGACAGCTTTCATCTTCCGCTTTGGTTGCGGTGCTGCTTTCCCCACTGTACGGACCATAAACACAAGGTCATAACCTTGCTTATACTCCGCATCAATCAATCTGTAACTTTCCCGAATAAGACGTTTCACCCTGTTTCGCTGAACACTGTTGCCGAAACGCTTTCCTGTCGTAATCCCAATTCTATTATATGGATGACGATTCTCCCGGGCATATACGACAAGAAAACGACCTGCTTTGTAGGAACCTTTCTTATAGGTTCTTTGAAAATCTTTGTTCTGTTTCAGCGAAACAATCATGAAATTCCTCCGATTCAGATTCCTTTCACTCTTATAATTAAGCGGAAAGAACCTTTCTGCCCTTCAAGCGTCTTCTGCGAAGAACTTTTCTGCCGTTTGCAGTAGCCATTCTTGCTCTGAAGCCGTGAACCTTACTTCTCTGTCTCTTCTTCGGTTGATAAGGTCTGATCATTGTCTGCACCTCCTGTGTTTCTATCGCTTCTTCTTCAACTTTAAAAAATTGCGAGAAAAAGCACCTTGCATTATATCTATAATTGTTGTCTATGTCAACCAATAAATTCATAAATTTACCTATGATTTTGGTAACAAAAAGTTCACAAATTGTGGAAAACACAACATTTAGGGGGAGTTATCCACAAGGATTACTAACTGTTGTAAAAATGGAGAAATGAAGTGATTTTTTGAGATTTTTTTCCGAAAATTAGGTCTTGCAAAGGGTATTTCCTTTCTGTTATATTAGCCTTACGCTTGAATCAAATGATTGATTTTATTCACGCAATTTTACATAAGATGAAACGTTCGCAAGCTCGGATGTCAATATGCCTTTTGATGAAACAATATCTACACTTTGGAGGACCCTATGGACATGCCCAGCTATACAGACGAACAATTAAGCCATATTTGGGAAAGTTGCCTTTCTCAACTCAAGTCTGCCATTTCGTCTCTTCATTTCAACTCATTTATAACAGCTCTTACATTGAAAGATTTCAAAGATGATGTGGTTTATTTTACTCTACCGGATCCTTTTACCTTATCCTTTATTGAGAAAAATTACCACGATATTATTCGAAATGCACTAATCTTAGTGACCAAGCGTTATTTAACGGTGCAATTTTTTGAAGCTTCCAAATATGAAGAACAAAGAGAAGAAAAAACTAAGTTTGAAGAAGAATCCTTTGAAACACATTTGAATAAACAATTCACTTTTGACTCTTTTATTATAGGAAATAATAATCGTATGGCTTGTGCTGCAGCACTTGCAATTTCTGATACTCCCGGAACTGCTTATAATCCATTTTTTATTTATGGTCAGTCCGGTTTAGGTAAGACGCACTTAATGCATGCCATCGGTAATCAAATTATGGCAAATGATCCCAGTAAGAAAGTACTGTACGTTTCTTCTGAAACATTTACAACAGAATTTATTGACGCAATTACGCACAAAAAGAATGATATATTTAGAAATAAATATCGAAATATTGATGTTTTATTGATTGACGATATTCAATTCCTTTCTAAAATGGAAAGAACGCAGGAAGAATTTTTCTATACCTTCAATGCTTTGTATGAAGCAAATAAACAAATTGTCATTTCCTGCGATACGCCTATAAACAAATTAGAAGTATTGGAAGATCGTTTGCGGAACCGTTTTGCAATGGGTTTAATTGCGGACGTACAAGCTCCTGACTATGAAACAAAGGTAGCTATTCTAAATCAAAAAGCTTCTGAAAAGGATTTGGAAGTTGATAATGAAATTTTAGACTATATTGCATCTTATACCGGTGAGAATATACGTGAATTGGAAGGTGTTATCAATCATTTATCTTTTGCTCTTCACCAAGGTCGTGAAATTACGATGAATTTAGCAAAGGAAGCATTGAAACATATCGCCGTAAATGATTTGCACGAAATTACGGCCGGTGTTATAATAGATGATGTATCTCGTTTCTTTAATATTAGTGTGGAAGATCTGATGTCAAAGAAACGCACAAAAGAATTAGTTTTTCCACGGCAAATTGCCATGTATCTATGCCGAACATTGACGGAAATGTCTTATCCGGACATTGGTAAAGCCTTTAACGGTAAGGATCATACTACGGTTATGCACGCCTGTGAACAGATTTCTAAACAGGTTGAAACAAACCCGGATTTGCAAAGAACCATGGACGAAATTAAGCGAAATATTAAAAGTGAGGAATCTTTCCACTAATTAGTTATCCCCAGATTGTGGATAACTCCTGTGGAAAACCTGTGGATAAGTTTTTGGAAGATTTTACCTGTGGAAACTGTGGATAAAAAAAACAAGTTTTCAACAGATTTACACACAAGCAAAAACCGCATTCTAATGCGTGTTTCACGGCTTTTCCACAAAATCCACAGGCTCTACTACTACAACTACTAAAGATAATTATGTTATAATTATAAAAAGAATAAAATTCTTTGGGAGGACACGAAAAATATGAAATTGACTTGCAACCGCGACAACCTGATCGAAGGTATTAACATTGTTCAGAAGGCAGTTCCTTCTAAGTCTACAATGAGCGTTTTGGAAGGTATCTTAATTGAAGTAGGAGAAGAATTAAGACTGACCGGTAATGATAATGAATTCGGTATTGTTTATGAAGTACCGGGTATTATTGAAGAAATCGGAAGTATTGTCGTAAATTCTAAAACTTTTGGTGATATTATTCGTAAGCTCCCTGATATTTACGTATCTTTGGAAACGGATGATGAAGGAAATATGCTTCACATCACCAGCGGTAAGGCAAGTTATAAGATTAAAGTAATGCCTCCTGAAAGCTATCCGCCGGTTTCCTTCTTGGATACAAATAATGCTGCTTCTATTTCTTGTGATCTTCTTTGTCAGATGATTAAAGAAACTTCTTTTGCGGCCAGCCTTGAAGATAAGAGAATTATCTTAAAGGGTGTATTTATGGAACAAGTTGCCAATGAAATGAATTTTGTTGCAATTGATGGTTTCCGTTTGGCATTAAAGACTGCACAAATGGATGAGAGCCGTGATTTTGGTGTTATTGTTCCGACTAAGATTTTGAATGAGTTAGTTCGTTCTGTAAAGCCGGACGATGACAAGATTATCAAATTCTGTTGTAATGAAAATCAAATTATGTTCTATACGGATATGTTTAGAATGGTTGCTAAACTTTATAAAGGGGATTATATTGATTACCGTAAGATGATTCCAAGAGAATTTAAGACAACAGTAACCGTTTCTACCAAATCTTTATTAAGTGCTTTTGAAAGAGCTGTTTTGGTTATGATTGATGAGAAACGTTATCCTTTGACCATTAAGTTCAGTCAGAATGACGACGTATTGGTTCATGTAAATGCTGAAAATGGTACGGTTAAAGAAGAAGTTTCTGCCGATGTTGTTGGTGAAGAAATGATTGTTGGCTTTAATGCACGTAACTTCATTGAATGTTTGAAAGTAATCCCGGATGAAAGAATTGTTATTTCTCTTACATCTCCCGTTGGTCCTTGTGTTATTCGAGGTAGCGAAGATTCATCTTTCACATATTTATTAATGCCGATTAAGACAAAGGGTTGATTCCTGATTTATGTATATTAAAAGTCTTTCTTTGAGCAATTATCGAAATTATCAGTCCCTTACGCTGGATTTGTGTCAAGGGACTAATATTTTTTATGGCAATAATGGTCAAGGAAAGACAAATTTATTAGAAGCTTTATTTTTATGTGCCATTGGTAAATCATTCCGTTATGCCAAGAGCGGTGATTTAGTATTCAATGGTGCAGATCGGTTTAAAGTTTCTATTCAAATTGCTGAAGACATTACGGAACAAATTGATATTTCTTATACAAGAAAAGAGGAGAAAATCATTCGCGTAAATGGTCTTTGTCTGCGTAAATTAGGTCATTTAATGGGAAATTTAATGGCAGTTATTTTTTCTCCGGAAGATCTGCAATTGGTCAATGACGGGCCTGCTGTTCGGCGGCGTATGATGGATATTGCAATTTCTCAAATTAAGGCATCCCATTATTTTAATTTGACACAATATAATAAAACACTTTCTCAAAAAAATGCCTTGCTTCGGAAATGTAATTTGCAAGGAAATAAATCTTCTTTGGATATGTTGGATGTTTATAACGAACAACTGGCAGAAAGTGGTGCTAAAATTATTGTTCGAAGGAATCAGTTTATTCAATTATTAAGTCAATTTTCTAAAGAAAAACATAAGGAAATTGCGCCGGAAGAAAATTTAGAAATATATTATCAAACAGATGCACTTCCGGAAGGATTTTTTTCGGAAAAAGTGGAAGATATTAAAGAATCATTTTACCAACTGCTTAGTTCTAAGAAAGAAAAAGAAATTGAACGGATGCAATCGATTCTTGGTATTCACCGTGATGATATAGAACTCAAACTAAATAACAGTGATTTGAAACGATTTGGATCTCAAGGACAGAAAAGGACAGCTGTGCTTTCTATGAAATTGGCAGAATTAAGTATTTTAGAAAAAAGTACAGGAAGAAAACCTATTTTATTATTAGATGACGTATTTTCTGAACTTGACGGTTTAAGACAGGAAAGTTTACTGAAAAGTATTGCAAATTTCCAAACATTTATTACTTGTACAGACGTATCTGAATTGCCGGACGAATTATTGAAAAATGCTCAGTGCTTTTTTGTGAATTCCGGCTGCGTGGTGTTGTGAAAACGTTTTAAATGTGTTATAATCGCTTATAAGGGATAGAATGGTAAATTGTATTCAAAAACTGTTTTATCGCCTATAAGACGGTTATAGGAGTTTATAACGTGTATATTCATATTGGGGACGGCGTTTGCGTACGAAGTAAAGACATCATTGGTGTGTTTGATTTGGAAATTACTACCACTATGAGAACTACCGGTGACTTTCTGCGCGTTGCTTCAGAAGAGGGATTTACCGTATCTGTAGCGACCAGGGGAGAGATGCCTAAATCTTTTGTATTAGCCGAGGTTCAAGGAAGAAGTACCGTTTATATTTCGCCTATTTCTGCTGCGACCATTAAGAAAAGATTTATGACCGGAAATTAACCGAGAACCGGAAGGAGATCATTATGTCTGATGAGATTTTGAAGAACCAACAAAATGGTGAGAAACACGATTACAACGAGAACGATATTCAAGTATTAGAAGGCTTGGAAGCGGTTCGTAAGAGACCGGGTATGTACATCGGCAGTACGTCCGCAAGAGGTCTTCATCACCTTGTTTACGAGATTGTAGACAACAGTGTGGACGAAGCATTGGCCGGTCGTTGTGATACCATTACTGTAACGATTAACAGTGATAACTCCATCACGGTTTCCGATAACGGTGCCGGTATTCCCGTAGGTATTCATAAGCAAATGGGAATTCCTACCGTGGAAGTAGTTCATACTGTACTCCATGCCGGCGGTAAGTTCGGTGGTGGAGGATACACCGTATCCGGTGGTCTTCACGGTGTAGGTGCTTCCGTAGTAAACGCGCTTTCTGAATATTTAGAAGTAGAAGTTTCCAGAGAAGGTCATGTGCATTACCAGCGTTATGAGCGAGGTAAGACTATGTGTCCGTTGCAAATAAAGGGAAATACAGATAAGACCGGTACTACAACGACCTTTAAGCCGGACGGTCAGATTTTTGAGACCCTTGAATTTGATTATAATACGCTGCTTACTCGTTTTAGAGAAATGGCATTCTTAAACCGCGGTGTACGGATTATTCTATCTGATAGCCGTGCAGAAGAACCCACAGGGGAGACCTTATATTACGAGGGCGGTATTAACTCGTACGTTGCTTATTTGAACCGCAAAGAAACCGTATTGCATCCGGATCAAATTTATATCAGCGGCGAGAAAGATACGTCCAGCGTTGAAATTTCTATGCAGTACAATGATTCCTACGTGGAGAATATCTACTGCTATGCCAATAACATTATCAATAATGACGGCGGTACGCACTTAACCGGTTTCCGTGCTGCTTTAACGAAGGTATTTAACGATTATGCCCGTAAATACAACTTCTTAAAAGATAACGATAAGAATTTGGCCGGTGAGGACGTGCGAGAAGGTTTGACCGCGATTATTTCCGTTAAGTTGTCCAATCCTCAGTTTGAAGGTCAGACAAAAGAGAAGTTAGGCAACAGCGAAATCAGAACCTTAGTTGAAACCGTTGTAGGGGACAAGTTAGAACAATATTTAGAAGAAAATCCGCAAACCGCGAAGATGATTTTTGAAAAATGTTTAACAGCAGCCCGTGCAAGAGAAGCAGCCAAGAAAGCTCGCGAATTAACCAGAAGAAAGTCTGCTTTAGACGAGACCTCTCTTCCCGGTAAATTGGCAGACTGTTCCGAGAAAGATCCTACCCTTTGTGAAATCTTCATCGTAGAGGGAGACTCTGCCGGTGGTTCTGCAAAGGTAGGTAGAAACAGAGAATATCAAGCTATTCTGCCGCTTTGGGGTAAGATGCTCAACGTAGAAAAGTCCAGAATCGACAAAGTTTACAGCAATGAGAAATTGTTGCCTGTCATTAAAGCATTAGGTGCTAATATTGGTGCGGATTTTGATCCTACAAAACTTCGTTACCATAAAGTTATTATCATGGCCGATGCCGACGTAGACGGATCTCACATTCGTATGCTTTTAATGACTTTCTTCTTCCGGTATATGAGACCGTTGATTGAGAACGGTTATTTGTACTTAGCTCAGCCGCCTCTTTACAAGGTAGAGCGTAGTAAAGAATTCTTCTATGCCGTAGATGACCAAGATATGGAAAGACAGCTTTCTGAGAAGGGCTGGACCAAGAACGATAAGAATTTGACCATTCAGCGCTTCAAAGGTTTAGGTGAAATGAAACCGGAACAGCTTTGGGAAACCACTATGAATCCGGAAACCAGAACCATTCTTCGTGTTACGTTGGAGAATGCAGCTTCTGCTAATGAAATCTTCTCCGATTTGATGGGTGACAACGTAGAACCCAGAAAAGACTTCATTCACGAGAATGCACGGTACGTTCAAAACCTGGATATTTAATGACACAAAAAAGACACAATTTATAAAATGTTTCACGTGAAACATTTTTAGAAAGGAACGGTTCCTTTGCCATGGCAAAAATTGTTGCAGTAGCAAACCAGAAAGGTGGCGTGGGTAAGACCACAACATCTATTAATCTTAGTTCATGTTTGGCCTATCGGGGTAAAAAGGTTCTTTTAATTGACCTGGATCCCCAGGGTAATACCACAACCGGATTGGGCGTTGATAAGAAAAATCAAGGTGCATCTATTTACGAGGGCATTATTAACGAGCAATCTTTGAATGAGATTATTATTCCAACCGTTCAAGAGAACCTGTTACTTTGCCCTGCCAGTATGAATTTGGCCGGTGCAGAAGTTGAATTAGTTAGTTTACTGTCCAGAGAATCCAGATTAAAGAATGCTATTGACGAAGTGGCAGATCAATTTGATTATATCTTTATTGATTGTCCGCCTTCTTTGGGATTGCTTACATTAAATGCTTTAACGGCAGCCAATACTGTGCTGGTTCCCATTCAATGTGAATACTTTGCTTTGGAAGGTTTGTCTCAGCTAATGGAAACGGTGCGCTTGGTACAGAAACACTTGAATAAACGCTTGTCTGTAGAGGGTGTTGTACTGACCATGTTTGATTCCAGAACAAACTTATCCGTGGAAGTAGCGGAAGAAGTAAGAAAACATTTTACCAACCGCGTTTACCAAACATTGATTCCCCGGAATGTCCGTCTGAGCGAAGCACCCAGCTTTGGACTTCCTATTGTGATGTATGATGCATCTTCTAAGGGTGCAGAAGCATACTTAAAGTTAGCAGATGAATTTATCTGCATTTCAGACCGTGAGAAAGGGTGAATAGAATGGCAACCAAGAGAAGTGCTTTAGGAAAAGGATTAGGCGCTTTATTGCAAGATTCTTCCAATGCCACACCGGTGGAAACCGGAAACAGCGTTATTGAAATTGATATTAACCAAATTGAACCCGGTATGGGACAGCCCAGAAAGGTATTTGATCAAGAAAAGATTCAAGCGTTGGCCGATTCTATTAAAGAACATGGCATTATTCAGCCCATTGTTGTGAAGAAAGAAGGCCTGGTTTATCGCATTATTGCCGGTGAACGTCGTTGGAGAGCAGCGCGCGTGGCCGGTCTTAAGAAGGTACCGGTGATTGAAAGAGAAGCCACCAACCAGCAAATCGTGGAAATGGCTTTGATTGAGAATATTCAACGTGAAGACTTGAATCCTATTGAAGAAGCGAATGCGTATGCTCGTTTGATTCAAGAATATAAGATGACACAAGAGAAGCTTTCTTCTATTGTGGGCAAGAGCCGAAGCAATATTGCCAACATGCTTCGTTTGCTCAATTTCAGCGAACCGGTACAGGAAATGCTCAGCACCGGAGAAATCACCATCGGTCAAGCAAGACCGATTCTGGCTTTGTCCGAAGAAAACCACGCATCCGTTGCCCAAATTATTGTTGACAAGGGCATGAATGCTCGTCAGGCAGAGGCTTATGTGAAGAAAATCGTAGAAGCTTCTAAGAAAGGAGCAACAGAACCTACGGAAGATCCGGAGAAGGAGATTTTCTATCAACGAGAGATTGAATATATGCAGCAACGTTTGCGTACAGCGCTGGGTACCAAAGTTAAATTGGACGACCGTCAAGGGAAGGGTAAGATTGTAATTGAATATTACTCCAAGGATGAAAGAGAGCGCTTGCTGGAAATTTTGACAGAAAAGAAGTCTTGATAGTAGTTACAGCGGCTATTTTGTTTCACGTGAAACATAATATAGTATAAGAAAGGGGAAACAAACAAGATGAATCCGGATTTGCTGGTTTTAATCGTTATGATCGCTATTTTTGTTCTGTTTTTGATTGTTACAGGTTTTGTGCTTGTTCGCTTAAATAAGATCAAACGTACACAAGACAAACTCCTTTCTTTGTTTAATAATGACGAAACGGTGGAGAAAGTGCTTACTTTTGCGGAAGAATTTGGAGAAAGCAAGCAGAATATTGCTCGTCTTCAACGAGATGTGGTACAACTTCGGGAGAAACAAAAGTCTTGCTTTGACCGTGTAAATATTGTAAGATATAATGCAGCCGGCGAGAGTGAAGCCAAGATGAGTTATTCCGTAGGTATTTCTAACGAAAATGAAGATGGTTTGATTATTACCGGCCTCCACTATAGAACCGGAGTGAATATGTACTTTAAGGAAGTTCAGGACGGCGTAGGTGATTATCCGCTCTCCAAAGAGGAGAAAGCAGCGGTTAGCAGAAGTAAAGTTTCCAAATTACGGAAATGAGTTTATGAGAAAGGGATGTTAAGGATATGTTAGACATCAGAGCCATTCGGCAAAATCCGGATTTATTGATTAAAGCGTTGGAGAAAAGACACGCCAAGGTGGATTTAACCGAGTTTTTGGAATTGGACAAGAAGAGAAGATCTTTGATTGCTGAAACCGAGCAAATGAAGAGTAAGCAGAATGAAGCTTCTAAGTTAATTCCCTCCTATAAGAAGGAAGGCAAAGATATCTCTGAATTGATGTCTGAAATGAAATCCATTTCTGAGAAAGTAAAGATTTTGGACAACGAGATTCGCGATATCGACGAGCAAATTGAGAAATTTTTGTTGATGATCCCCAATATGCCCAATGATTTAGTTCCCGAGGGTGCTGATGATCAGGATAATCAAGAAGTTCGTCGCTTTGGAGAACCCAGACAATTTGATTTTGAGCCGAAACCCCACTGGGAATTAGGTGCAGATCTGGACATTTTAGATCCGGAAACCGCCGCAAAGGTAACCGGTACACGTTTTACCTTCTATAGAGGCTTAGGTGCCCGTTTAGAGCGCGCTATTGCAAACTTTATGTTAGACCTTCATACAGACAAACACGGCTATACAGAGGTATTTCCGCCCTTTATGGTGAATCGTGCAAGTATGACCGGTACGGGCCAATTGCCCAAGTTTGAGGACGGCGCATTCAAGGTGGCCGGCACCGATTATTTCTTGATTCCTACGGCAGAAGTTCCCGTAACGAACATGCACCGGGATGAAATTTTGGATGGCAACAAGCTTCCCATTAAGTATTGTGCATATTCTGCTTGTTTCCGTCAGGAAGCCGGCTCTGCAGGTCGTGACACAAGAGGTTTGGTGCGTCAGCATCAGTTCAATAAGGTAGAATTGGTTAAATTTACCACACCGGAGACCTCTTACGAAGAATTAGAGAAATTAACCCATGATGCAGAAGAAGTTTTGCAGATCTTAGGACTTCCTTACCGAGTTGTTCGTCTGTGTGCGGGGGATTTGGGCTTCTCTTCTGCTATGACCTACGATATTGAAGTATGGATGCCCAGCTACGGTCGCTACGTAGAGATTTCTTCTTGCAGTGACTTCGAAAGCTTCCAGGCAAGAAGAGCCAATATCCGTTACAAGAAGGATCAGAAAGATAAAGCGCAGTACGTACACACCTTGAATGGTTCCGGTTTGGCAATCGGCCGTACCACTGCAGCCGTTTTGGAGAACTTCCAGCAAGCAGACGGCAGCGTTGTAATTCCGGAAGCGTTGAGAAAATACATGGGTATGGACGTTCTCACCAAATAAGGACGAAACAAACATGTTTTGGGAAAGAAAGAAGAAAGAATATCAAAGCCTAAAGAATTCCCCAGAGATCTGGCTTATCGCCGGTCTGGGGAATTTTGGCCCTGAATACGAAAATACTCGGCATAATTGCGGTTTTCTGGGATTGGATGCCCTGGAGCGCAAGCTGGGTGCCGATTCTTGGCGCCATAAATTTAAGGGAATCTACCGAGAGATTTCTTATAAGGGGCGTAAAATAGTGCTTCTAAAGCCCCATACGTATATGAATAATAGCGGAGAAAGCATTTCTGAAGCCATGCATTGGTATGGCATTGAAGAAAATCGCTTAATTGTGTTATATGATGACTGCGATTTAGCCTTAGGTGCCATTCGTGTACGGCCAAAAGGCAGCGCCGGCACCCATAATGGTATGAAATCCGTGCTTCAGCATACAAAAAGCGATGAATTTGCCCGTATTCGCATTGGAATTGGGGCGAAACCCGCCCATTTTGATATGATTAAGTTTGTTTTAGGCCATTTTACCCCCGAAGAACGCACTACAATGGATGGCGCCTTTGACCGCGCCGCCGAAGCAGTCCTCAGCATTATGGAGAATGGCACCGAGAAAACCATGAATCTTTATAATAGTGCGCCGAAAGCGCCGAAAGCGGAGAACCAGTGATTGACCGTTTTATGCAAGAAACCCGGGCTTACAGCCAAGCTACCGGGATTTTGACACAAAAGCATAGTGGTTGCATCTTATCCGGACTGATGGAATCGCCATCTGTCCATTTTGTCCATTGTTTCAGCCAAGAACAAACCAAACCTTGCGTGTACATCGCCCCCAATGAATTAGCCGCCCAGAAGGCGTACCAGGACTTCTGCTTCTTTAGCGAGAACGCGGAGGAGGTACTGCTATTAAAACCTGCGGAATATATGCTCTACGATGTAGACGCCAGAAGCTCTGAGAACAGTCATGCCCGTATGGAGACGTTGTATCGCCTTCTGACGGGAAATTGGCGCATCTTAGTAACGGCGCCCACCGCCCTTTCTCAGTGGCTCCCGGATCCTAAGCGGATTCAAGCGGCCGCCCTGGTGCTGGAAAGCGGCCAAATCATTGAAATTGGGGAATTAACGGACCATTTTACCAAAATCGGCTATGACCGGGTGCCGCAGATTGACGGCAGCGGCCAGTACTCCGTGCGTGGCGACATTGTGGACGTGTATCCGCCTACGGCGAAGATGCCCTATCGTATTGAATTTTTCGATAATGAAATTGATTCCATTCGTCAGTTTGACGTAATTACGCAGCGCACCGTGTTTGATGCTCGGCAAGCGGTGATTCTGCCGGATCGGGAGACGTATATTTGGGATGAGGATCAGGCAGCGCAGGTACGGATTGCCCTCAAACAAGAACTCGCCCTACTCCCAAAGGGATCCGGTCGCGCCAGACGACTGGAGCAGGATATTGATCGCATCAAGAAGATGTGTAAATTTGCCGGATATGACCGGTATATACCCTATATATTGTGTAATAAGACCACTATTTTCGACTATATAGGGCAAGGGGTTGTGTTTGTACAAAAGGGCGATACCTGCGAAGAAACATTGCAAATGGGCTTGGATGAGCACTTGCGTATTTGTGAGACCTTGGAAGATTCCACCGGTCTTCCCGCCAAGACCGTCCATCTGCTGATGTCCCCGGAAGAAGTGTTTGGACGCATTCAAAAGCAGGCGTTCTCTGTGGCGGCTATCGAGGAGTTCGATTCGGACTGTAAAATGCTTCCTTGCTGTCAAGAACAAGTGCCTTTTTCTTGCAGAAGTACGGATCCTAACGGTGGTAACACTGAATTGCTCCTTACTTCTGTGGAAGAATGGGTGGACAACAATTACACGGTGCTGTTTTTAGCGGAATCCGAGGGTAAGAAGAAGCGTTTTGAACAGCTTTTGCAAGATCGCGGCATTCCCGCAGGAAAAGTTACTTTCCAAATTGGTGGTTTGCAGGGCGGTTTTGTCTATCCGGAAACCAAGTTGGCTGTCATCAGCGACGGT
>JAFYOJ010000106.1 GCA_017560225.1 Clostridia bacterium | reverse complement strand
CCCAATCCCCCTCCCGCAAAAGGCATTTGATTCAATGTATCTTTGCCCATGGTACGAATCCGGGCAAGAATTGCGCCATTATACCGTTCAAATGAAGCAGCACCATATTCCGCAATCCATTTTTCCATTAAGGAATAGGCTTTTGCAGGGATATAGGCTTGCACCGATGCACAAGTATTTCCTCCGTCCATCTCTGTGCGAATTTGTTTCGCGCTGGCAAAACCATGTTTGATTTGATTACTGTTATGCGCCGTATTCTTCCGCGGAACAGCAACAGGATCTATATCATATCCAAGTTCTGCAATGGCGCTCATATATTCAATTCCCAGTAAGTCGTTGGGTAAAATGCGATCCAAATCGGCTCCATAAGCCCGGGTTGCTGCCTGAGGATAAGACAAGCCTTCATTTAAATACTGCCGAAGACGCTTTTCATATTCACCCTTTTTACGAACATCCACATACCCCTGCAGTACCTCTAAAGACGATTCACTGCCAAAGGATAAGAAATCCACCCCCAAGGCACCTGCAAGGCTAACACCACCACGCGCAAAGTACTGTGCGGAAGACAAAGCATAGACAGCAGGAAGTTCAAATACAGCATCCAAACCGCAAGAAAGAGCCATCTCTGTCCGGACCCATTTGTCCAAAACAGACGGCTCTCCCCGTTGTACAAAACTTCCGCTCATAATACCTACAATATAGTCACAACCCGTTCTTTCTCTTGTTTCCGCAAGATGATACGCGTGACCCTTATGAAAAGGATTATATTCACAGATAACAGCGGCAATCTTCATGTTTATTCAGCATCCGAACTTACACCAGAAAGTGCATCAGGATCTACTTCCATAATAATGGGCATAATCATAGGATTTCGTTTTGTCTGCGCATAAACGTAATCATGAAGTGCATCCCGTACATTGTTCTTCTTCAAAGTCCAATCTTTCTTTCTGGAAATAGAGTCTGCACGTTCCAAGGCGCTCTTCGTGACTTCACAAATCTTGGATATCAAGTCTTCAGATTCACGCACATAGACAAAACCTCTGGAAATAACATCCGGGCCAGCCAACAAATCGCCTGTTTGTGCATTTACAGACATCACAACTGCAATCAAACCGTCTTCTGCCAAGTGACGGCGATCTTTCAAAACAATGCTGCCCACATCGCCAATTCCAAGACCGTCAATAAGAATATTACCGGCTTGAACCATTTCATCACAGCGAACAGTCTCGCCCTCAAACTCCAGCACACGTCCATTTTCCAAAATGAACACGTTCTCATCCGGCATGCCCACATTGACTGCAATGTTCTTATGCAGCACCAAGTGGTGATATTCACCGTGTACCGGCATAAAATACTTCGGTCTTACAATGGTTTGCATCAATTTAAGTTCTTCTTCGCAGGCGTGTCCGGAAACGTGTACATCGGCCAAAGACTTGTAAATCACGTTTGCTCCCCGCTTAAACAATTCATCAATCATCTTACTGATGGCTTTCTCGTTACCCGGAATAGGGCTTGCAGAAATGATAACGGTATCGCCGGGCACAATTTCAACTTGGCGATGGGTAGAAACCGCCATACGGGTCAAAGCAGACATAGGTTCTCCCTGGCTTCCGGTGGTAATAATAACCAATTCTTCCGGAGAATAGTTGTCGATCTCTTCAATATCCACCAACACATCTTCCGTATTCTTCATATAACCGGTTTCAATGGCTACGTCAATAACATTCACCATGCTTCGTCCGCAAATGATACACTTTCTGCCAAACTTCGCTGCAGTATCAATAATTTGCTGCACACGATGAATGTTAGAAGAGAATGTTGCAACAATAATTCTCCCCTTTGTCTTGGAGAAAAGATCAGCAAAAGTAGAACCAACGGTACGCTCAGACATAGTAAATCCTTTGCGCTCTGCATTGGTACTGTCTGCCATCATCAAAAGAACGCCTTTCTCACCCAATTCTGCAAAACGCATTAAGTCGATGGGTTCACCGTCAATGGGCGTATAGTCTACTTTAAAGTCACCCGTATGAATAATAATGCCGCAAGGTGTAATGATCGCCAAAGCACAAGCATCCGCAATACTGTGATTGGTTCGAATGATCTCTACACAGAAATCTCCTTTCATAACCATCTCACCGTGGCGAAGAATTTGAAGTTGTGCACCGCCTAAAAGGCCGTTCTCTTCTAACTTCTTCTCCACCAATCCAAGGGTAAATTTGGTGCCGTAAATAGGCACGTTCATCTGTTTCAACAAATAAGGCAGTGCTCCGATGTGATCTTCGTGGCCATGGGTTAAGAACACGCCGCGAATCTTGTCCTTATTCTCTGCCAGATAGGTCATATCCGGAATCACGGAGTCAATACCGGGCATATCGTCATCCGGAAAAGCAATACCGCAATCCACAATGATAATATCGTGATCTGTCTCAAACACTGTCAGATTCTTTCCAATCTCACCAATACCGCCAAGTGGGATAATACGCAAGCGTTTGTCCTTTTTTTGTACAGCCATATAGAATAAACCTCCAAAATATAAAGATTTGAGTTCAATAAAAAACAATATGTGTCGATCCAAAATAACGGTCTCCCCGTCGACTGATGATAGTATAACACAAAATAGAGCATTTGAGAAGTATTCTATAAAATTTTTTCTTTTTCGAGCAAAAAAATGCTTGCAAAACCAAAATTACCGTGTTATAATAGCAAACGTTTTGAAGGAAGCTTCAAACAGTCATTTTGCGGAATTGTGTAAAGGTAGCACGAATGACTCTGACTCATTTTGTCTGGGTTCGAATCCTAGTTCCGCAGCCAAATCCCCGAGGAATATTCCTTGGGGATTTTTTTGATAAAAACAAGAATCAGGAGTACGTTTATGGATTATCCGCTAAATGCTTTGGGACTCTCCCATCAATTTATGGCCGCACACTTGAAAGAAGGCGCGCTCTGTATCGACGGCACCGCCGGCCGCGGACGAGATACTTTATTTCTCTGTCATTTAGTAGGACCTTCCGGAAAAGTCCGCGCTTTTGACATTCAGGAAGAAGCCGTAACCAGCACCACGGAACTTCTCAAACAACATGCTATCACCTGGGCAGACGTGCACTTAGAGAATCATTGTCATATTGATCAATATTTTACCCCCGACTCCGTAGACGCTATTATGTTTAATTTCGGTTGGCTTCCCGGTGGCAATCATCACGTATTTTCCCACGGCGAAACTTCCGTAGAAGCTATTGAAAAAGGACTCGCCTTATTAAAGCCCGGCGGCGTAATGAGCCTTTGTATCTATTATGGTCGAGAATCCGGCTACGAAGAACGAGACACACTGCTTGCGTATTTGCAAACCATTGATCAAAAGCGGTTCTCTGTGCTGCTTGGAAATTTCATCAATCGCACAAACGAACCGCCCATGGTAGTTTTTATATTTAAAGATCGTATTTAACGCCGACCGTAAATTCGATTCCACTCCCGGAATTTCGCCCAGTCCACGGACCGAATTTGCCCTTCTGTCAAACGGTAAGCCCAGTTCCCTTTCGCGTCTCCCGGCGTATTCAAGCGCGTGTCACGACCGTACAAAAGCAAATCCTGTACAGGCAAGACCAAAACACCGGCATGACTGGCAAACATTCCGCGAAGCACCGTGTCATAGCATCGGTTCCAATCCGCGCCCATATAGCCAAAATAGTTCAGGAATCTGGCTCTTTGTGCCGGATCCATCTCCCATACAAAGCCCAAAAGGGTGTTATTGTCGTGGGTACCCGTATACGCAATACAATTATGGGGATAGCAATGAGGCATATGAATAGACTCACCGTCATTTAAGAAACCAAACTGAAGTACTCGCATCCCGGGAAGGCCACTGTCCTTTACCAATTTCCGTACTTCCGGTGTAATATCCCCTAAATCTTCTGCAATCAATAAACAATCCGGTACTTCTGCTTGTAAAATGCGAATTAAATCCAAACCCGGGCCCGGATTCCAATGTCCATTCTTGGCAGTACGTTCACCGGCTGCCACACTATAATAGGATTCTAATCCTCTAAAATGATCGATGCGAACACCATCGAACATCTCCGCCATAAAGCGAATACGTGTCTTCCACCACGCATAGCCATCTTGTTGCATACGCGTCCAATCATATAAAGGATTGCCCCAAAGTTGTCCGTCTTCACAGAAATAGTCCGGCGGAACACCTGCAACCTCAATAGGCTTTAAATTTTCATCCAACAAAAACTGCTCCGGATCCCCCCATACATCACTGCTATCAAAAGCTACGTAAATGGGTAAATCCCCAATAATAGAGATGCCTTTACTGTGGGCATAGCGACGGATTTCTTGCCATTGCACGTGAAATATGTACTGCGTAAACTGCCAATGCCAAAGCACATCTTCCTCGGGCTCTGTCACGGTCCATTCGGTCCAAAGCTTCCCTTGATTGGCCTGGCGCAACGCCATAAATCGGCAAAACCGCGCAACAAAAGGATGTTCTCGTAAAAAAGTATAAACCAATTCCCTTTTTGTATAGCGTGCAGCTGCCTTTGCAAGAAGATCAAAACGCTCTTTCTGCAAACGGTCAAATTCGCAAGTATAAGGTTGCGTCTGACGTGCACCATCTAATTCATCTCTGGTGAGCAAACCACTTTGGTATAAGCTTTCCAAATCAATAAAAAAAGGATTGACACTAAAAGTACTAAATGACTTATACGGCGAATTATATTCATCCGGCAAACAAAAAGGAAGCACCTGCCAATAACGAAAACCACTGTCGGCCAGCAAATCAATCCACTCTTTCGCTTCATGGCCCAATGAGCCCTCCGAAAAATCTCCCCACAAAGAAGAAACATGCATCAATACACCACTTGACCGCTTCAACATGGATTACGACTCCCCTTCCGCACACTTTAGTTCAAACAAAACAATTTCCGGCGTATTAAACGTACGGAATCCACCGGATGTCCCCAAACCGGAAGAAATATAGTGATAACGTCCTTGCCTTAAATGTAACCCATAGGCATAACTTTCTTGGGGGAAAAGTCCGTATCCGTCCAAATACACAGTCCCCAACATCGGCAGACGATATTGTCCTCCCAATGTATGACCGGAAATCACCAAATCAAAATCCACTTCTTTGAAACTATACTGGTTCACTTCTTCTAAGCGTTGGTTTACGTCATAATCAATAGGCTTATGCGTCACGCAAATAGAGAAATCCTTCTCCGTATCAAAATCATATTGATCAAACAATTTCTCCTGATAGGTAATTCCGGTTAAGAAAATCCGGTTTTCTCCCCGTTTAATTTCTTGTATCGGATATACAAAGGTCGCACCTAATTCCTCCATAGCAGCGACAACACGATTCTCTGCCTGGGGCGTAATGCAACAATTCCATGTAGAACTTTTCTTTTTGTTGCTCTTAGGAATATCGTCATTCTCCCCTAAAATGTAATAAACCGGCGCATCCATATTATCCAAACTAATCAACAGTTCTTGAACCGCTTTAAAATCACGCATAGATTGAGAAGATGACAAATAGTCGCCGGTCAAAAGAATAATATCATATTCTAAATTATTAACTGCATCAATCAATCGTTGATTATCCGCACCAAACTCATCTCCGTGAAAATCGGAAATTTGCAAGATTCTAAATCCGTCAAAAGAAGCCGGAACTTGTTCATGTTCAATGGTAATGCGTCGAATCTCAATACGATGGTTATCCAGTATGATCGACACGGTAAAAATCAGCAAGAAAAATCCCAGGATCCCCAATACATACCACTTAATCTTAGATTTACTGGTTGTATTCAAACGGGCATTCTCTATGGAACTCATCCGCCTTCTCTTATATTTGTTTCGATCGCCTTTGCTTAATTTCAACACGCTTGTATAACACTCCGCAATTAAATACATTTTAAACATTATAGCAAAAATTTATGCTACTGCCAACTGTTGAGAAGATTATTTTGTTCTGCTATAATAAGAAGGTAATTGTTTATCTCGGAAGGAGCAACTCTATGGTTCTTACAATTGATATCGGCAACACAAATATCGTATTGGGCGTATTTGAAGATGATCGGCTTCGTTTCATTTCCCGATTGTCCACATCCTCCGGTATGCAAACCGCTGATGAATTAGCCATTAAGATTAAAGCAATTTTTGAGATCCGTGATATTGATTGTACCAAGATAAGTGGCAGCATTATATCTTCTGTTGTACCTGCGGCCAACGTATCTATTTGTGAAGCAATCATTTTACTCACCGGAAAGAAACCCTTTATCGTCGGCCCCGGCATCAAAACCGGGCTGAATATTCGCATTGACAATCCTGCCCAATTAGGAAGCGACCTATTAGTAGATTGTGTCGCAGCGTCCAACTTATACGAGAAGCCCGTTATTGTAGCGGATATGGGTACCGCTACCACTTTAAGCGTGGTAGACGAGAACAACTGTATGCGTGGTGGCGTCATTCTCCCCGGTATTCGAACATCTTTAAATGCACTTATTGAGAAAACTGCTCAATTGCCTCAAATCAGTATTTCTTCTCCCAAGAATACCATTGGCACCAATACCAACGACTGTATGCGCGCCGGTATCGTTTATGGAAATGCCTGTATGTTAGACGGCTTAATTGAGCGAATGGAGGCAGAATTAGGTAAGCCTGCTTTCGTTGTTGCCACAGGCGGATTGTCCGAAGAAATCTGCAAACACACAAAAAAGAAAGTCCTCCACAACCCGAATCTTTTGTTGGAAGGACTTTATATCCTGTATAAGAAGAACGATCTTCCCCTTTAATACTTTTATCTTTTCTTCATAAATGTATGCAGTGCGGTACAAATGGCGCTGCCCAAGATAACCGCAGCAATCGCTTCCGGAATACCGTTGGTAAGACCGGCTGCAACAATCAGCGCACCTACTTTGCCACCGGCAAATGGCACATGGTTAAATAAAAACGCAATGGATCCACAGAAGAAAAGCGTATTTGTGATAGAACAAACGAAACCGGAAATACCTGCAGAAACAGGAACAGGACACTTTACTTTCATCAACAACTTATAACAAAGACCCGCAAGAAAACCACAGAGAATACGGGGAATCAAACAAACAAGCACCGTATAGACAGGTTGTGCCTGCACCAAAGCAGCACCAAAGGGATCCATACCGGAAAATGCTTGATACATACTCAGCAAACCAAAAATGCCGCCCAAAACAGCGCCGGCACCGGGACCCAACATACAGGCAGCAACAATCACGGGAATACATAGAAAAGTGATGGAAACAGGTCCGATACGAAGAGCAAAACCCAAAGGGGTGAAAGCCAACAGCAGTAAGAATGCAACCAGAACTGCCATTAACACCAAACGATACGTAGCCGAAAAAGATCCGGCTTTCTTTGAATATTTCATAAACATAACCTCCTGCTGCTGTTCCATGCAAATCACGGATACAACGCAAATTCACGGCATTCATTGCCGCATCAATATCGTAGCATGTCGTAAAAATTCTGTCAATCCGAAAGTGCAAACACCGAACTCGTCTTTAACACTTCACCGTACTTCTCTCCTACCACTTGAAGAACTATACGATCCTTTGAAGACAGAGAGCCTTTATAATTTCGTAAAATCATAGTGCGGGCATCTACGTACTCAAGATAACCATCATCTTTATCTTTCAATCGAACATCATTGATACAGAACCACACATTTTCCGTGAAACCTGAACCTTTCACAACATACGCACCTTCCGAATCATCCCATTGAATGGATTCAATTTGAAGCGAACCGGCACCAATTGTGTAATTATCATTTGAATAATACGCAGCATACGCGGGGTTGCTATACTCATGGAAGAATTTGTAGACCTGAAGTTCGCTCAACAATTCCCGATAATGCTCGCTACTACCGTACACATTATGGAATTGATTCATTACATTTCCTTGCAGACCTACCGTATTCAAAAGCTTCGTGGACAGACGGTAAAGATCAAGATCTTCGTCTTCTTCAAGAAGATTCATATTGTTCCAAGAAAAATAGGAAACAACATATCGATCCGATGCATCAAATCCATTTGTATACCGGGCAAACTTCGGCAAATGGTCAGAATAGAACAAAATATACGTAGGTTCGTTTCTTTCACCGAAATACGAAACAATCCCTTCAATAGCTTTATCCACCGCTTCCAATTCATTCACATAGTAAGCGACTTGACCGCAAAGACTTTCATCTTCAATTCCTTGAATATCCATGCAATAGTTTTTCTGGTCAATGGACGGATAATTTCCGTGCAGTTGAACCGTGACGTTAAAAATAAAATTCTTCTCCGAGGACGTATTGGCAAAGATATTTTCATATTGAGAAACAAAAATGCTATCATTGGCCCAAATCTTCCCGTTTCTCTTCTCCACACCCGACATCAATTCATAGGGAATAAAACAATCAAAACCAAGATTTTTATATACGTCATTCCTGTAGAAAAATTCACCTTGATAATTGTGCAAAGCAGTGGTTTTGAATCCTTGTTCTTTCAATGCACGCGCAAGAGAATCAACGCTCTGATTATAGAGATATTTCGTATATGGATTAAAGCTCTTTCCCCCTTGAGGTTCCAATAAGGTTAAATTCATTCCGGTCAGAAATTCGAACTCACTTCTGACTGTTGTACCGCCATAAGTAGGCACACGAATGGTACCGGATGTGTATTCGTCCTGCAAAGATCGCAAGAAGGGCATGGGGTCTCGCTCATATACGGCACCTTCAATCTGGTAAGGATCCATAAAGGACTCCAATTGGATAACAATCAAATTTTTGATTTCAGTAGTGGCGGACGGCGGCGTCTGCTTCGAAAGATTGTCCAAAACCTGGTCTACCGTTTCTTCATTGAAGCCTTGTTCCGGGAATAACGCATCCACAGAATAAGACATAAAACTATAAACAAATCCTCGTTGATTAAACGTTTCTTGTGCTTTAATATCATAATTAAAATCAGTACCGGGCACACGAGATGCAACCACAGCGCCACTCAATGCAATGAGAACATATACTACACATGCCCCGAACGCGTATTTGTTAAACTTCTTACTTTTCTCCAACTTTACAATCAACACAATGCCCACAATCACACACACAATGCCGATTGCAACCAGAACAGTACCAAGAACCCCTAAGAATTTAATAGCAGTAGGAATGCCATCTTTTGCGTTAAAAACATCATTAGGAAGCAGCGGTTCATATAAATTCAATGATTTATATAGACTACCAAAGGAAAGACCAAACCAAAGCACCAAATAAACAACTGCTGCGGATTTTGCTTTTGGACACCAGAACACAAAGGAACCGAGGGCAGTAAAATAAAGTAAATTGCATGCTAAAACATCCGGATTTCCAATCATTGTTTCAAAAGGAACCAGGAAACTTTGTGTTTGAATAAATTCCATTCCAAAAACAATCAACACAGACAACATCATCAGTATGGTGATTTTTGAAAAAAGTTCTTTATAATTGGATATTGCCGACTTCTTTCTTTCTTTCAACAAGAAGTAGAGAACAGCAAAAAACAAACATGCCGAAACAGGAAGCAACATCATTGTAAAACAGGATTGCGTGACACCAAACCACGCAAACCAAGCCGCCAGCATCACACCGGTTCCCGTATACCGATAAGGAATCAATTGACAAGGAATCAAAAATAACGCCAAAGACATCAAACGAGGTATGAACAAGCAAAGCATCCATACAAGATTGTTATACGGGGCACCATATTCATAATTCGTCACAAAAAGAGATAGTACTGCTGTAACTACATAGATCAAAGACCAATGGAGAAAATGAAGATATTTTTCTTTTGATACAGTTTGAAAAAGTTTCACAATCAAACCTTCTTTCATGACGAATTAGTGCGAATAACGAAGATTTAATCAAACATTATCGTTCAGCCAATTTTGTAAAAGCAGAATAATCTCCACCCTTTGTATCTACACGAATGGATTGAATCACCACATCTTCCAAGGGCTTATCATAGAAGTTTGTACGGGCTTCACTCACCTTCACCGCAACCTCCACGCCGGAAATTGCTTTACCGAAAGCCGCATACTGACCATCCAAATACGTGCAATCAGCCACGCAGATAAAAAACTGAGAACCGGCAGAATCAAACACCTGGGTACGTCCCATGGAAATAACACCGGGAACGTGGGAGAGTGTATTCTTAACACCGTTGGCCATAAATTCGCCTTTAATAGAATATCCGGGACCACCGGTGCCGTTTCCAACGGGGTCGCCACCTTGAATCATATAGCCGGCAATAACACGATGGAAAGTCAATCCATCATAAAATCCGCTATTGGCAAGGCTGATAAAACTTGCTACGGTTTCCGGTGCTTGATCCGGATAGAGTTCTACCACAATGGTGCCGTATCGTTCAATTTCAATGGTTGCAATAGGATTTGTATTTTGTTCCATTTCTAAATCTCCCTATTATATTATTTTTCTTCCAATTTGGTGAACTTGGAATAGTCTACACCTTTGGTTTCCACACGAATGGAAGTAATCACCACATCTTTTCCAACCGGTTTATCATCGGAATTTGTGCTTACCTCGCTGATATCAATCGCATAGTGTAACCCGGAAATCACTTTACCAAACGCTGCATATTTACCATCCAGCCAATCACAATCCGCCACGCAAATAAAGAACTGAGATCCTGCAGTATTGTAGTACTGATTATCAAAATATTGATGGCCTTGACGCCCCATGGAAATAACGCCGGCTTCATGTTTAATATCATTGGCAACACCGTTGCTATCGAACTCTCCCTTGATACAATATCCGGGGCCACCACTTCCATTTCCGTTAGGATCACCGCCTTGAATCATAAACTCAGGAATCACACGGTGAAAAATCAAACCGTCATAGAAACCGTCGTTTGCAAGGGTAATAAAACTGGATACGGTTTCCGGTGCAATTTCAGGATATAACTCAACAACAATATTGCCGTACCCTTCAATTTTAATGGTTGCAATGGGCAACTCCACGCCGTCATAACGGTCCGGATCATAGCCTTCATCTTTACCACAACCGGTAAAAAGCATTCCGGCAAACATAAATACACAAAGACATAAACAAATCAGTTTTCTGCGCATAAAATCCTCCCAAATTTCAGGAATTATAATAGTTTATCAAACTACCTGCCATAATAATCTTTCTTTCATCCCCGGAAAGGTCAGCCAGCGTCAGCGTAATATCCTCCACGTTGCCATTCTTTCTGTAAATCTTCGCCGGAATCTTCTCAATGGATTCTTCCACTGCTTTCCGAATACCGGGAATCATAATCCGATCGCCATCTTCTAAATGAAGACCAAAGAAGTCGTCCGCCGTGAAAGGAATCATACCCCAGTTAATCAAGTTGCTACGATAACGTTTTGTAGCATAAGCTTCTGCAATGTTGGCAAATCCGCCCAATACTTTCTGGCAAGAAGCTGCTTGCTCACGAGCAGAACCATCACCGGGCTTTACAGCACAAACAACGCTACCGATTTGTGTGGTGTGCGCCAGAATCTTAGCATCGCCAATTCCCGCAAACTTATCCTCAAAGCCTGCAACTTCTACACATGCACCGGAAACAAATTCCCGTCTTGCTTGTTCTGCTTTAGCCGTATTCTTTGCCTTACCCACGTATCCGGGATCTTTTCTGGAAAGTGCAAATTCAGCCAAACGAAGAGGATTGGAACGATAAGAAGAAGTCTCGCCGCTGGGAATCAATTCATCCGTTGTCGTAACAGGATCATCAATCACACAAGCAACTTCCAAAAGCATATTCTCATGAAGCGCATCCATCTTCGGCCAGTCTGCAATGTTGGGACCAAAGTGAAGGGTTTCTTCTTCCTTCGCCTTGCCATAGCCAAAATACAAACGGTTCTCGTAAACCTTCTTATCAAATGTGTACGGTACCTTCTTCTCAGTCAAGTCAAACTGATCCGCAAGATCCGTAGCCGGTGTCAAAATACCGCCGTTCAAAGACGTAGCCGCAATAGAACGGGCATCCATCAATGCAACCCAAGAAATCTGTCCCTCGCCGGGTTTAGAGCCTTCTCGGTTGGGGAAGTTTCTGGTTGTGTGACGAATACTGAATGCATTGTTGGACGGAACGTCGCCTGCACCAAAGCAAGGACCGCAGAATGCAGTACGAATGGTAGCACCGGCCGTCATCAAATCTGCAAGGGCGCCATTCTTGGTGAGTTCCAAAGAAATGGGCTGGCTAGCAGGATATACAGACAAAGAATAAGCGCCGTTTCCGATGGACTGGCCACGAAGCAAGTTCGCAGCATAACAAATATTCTCAAAGGTACCGCCGGAGCAACCCGCAATAACACCTTGATCCACGTACATCTTGCCGTCACGGAATTTCTCGGTTAATTTGTATTCTTTAATCTTACCGCCAAACTGTTCCATAGCTTTCTTCTCGGTCTCTGCTAAAATTTCAGGCGCATTCTCCAAGAATTCGCGAATGGTATAGGCATTGCTGGGATGGAATGGAAGGGCAATCATGGGTTCGATTTGAGAAAGATCCACTTTCAAACAAGCATCGTAGTATGCACCTTCTGCCGGCTTCAAAGGACGGTAGCCGTCTTCGCGACCGTGAATCGTCATATATTCCTTCACTTGCTCATCGGTTTCCCAAATAGAAGACCAGCAAGTTGTTTCCGTGGTCATAACGTCAATGCCGATTCTGTATTCAACAGACAAGTTCGCAACGCCGGGACCTACAAATTCCATAACGCAGTTCTTTACAAAACCGTCTTTGAATGTGTCACGGATAATTGCAAGGGCAACGTCCTGAGGACCTACGCCCGGCTTGGGACTGCCGGTCATATAAATACATACAACTTTGGGGTCATTCACTTCGTAAGGACGCTTCAAAAGCTGCTTTACCAATTCAGGTCCACCTTCACCTACGGCCATTGTACCCAATGCACCATAGCGGGTATGGCTGTCAGAACCGATAATCATCTTGCCACAGCCAGCCATCATCTCACGCATATACTGGTGAATAACCGCCTCATGAGGAGGCACGTAAATACCACCGTACTTAACAGCCGCAGAAAGACCAAAGCGATGGTCGTCCTCATTGATCGTACCGCCTACTGCGCATAAGGAGTTGTGACAGTTGGTGAGTACATAAGGCACGGGGAACTCTTTCAAGCCGCTGGCACGAGCTGTTTGCACGATACCAACGTATGTAATATCATGAGATGCAAGAGCATCAAAACGAAGTTTCAATTTACCTTCCTTAGGACTGTCGGGCGTTAAATGGTCCCGAACAATTCCGTATGCAATCGTGCCCTGACGACCGGTTTGTGTTTCATCTGCCGGAACGGGCGCACCGTTTTGTAAAATAACGCCGGATGTAATTTTCTCCAAATTCATACAACAAGCCTCCGATTTAATTTATTTAAAAATACCACAATCTACAATCACATAGACTGCTTAAGTATACCACTTTTCTCTATTTTTCACAATAGCAGAACCATCACAAATATTTGCAAAAAATATTTTCTTTACCCTATGGACAAAAGTCTTACAATATGCTATTATTGCAAAGGTCGAAGCAAATTGGACCGCCCGCGGGTGTAGTTCAATGGTAGAATTCCAGCTTCCCAAGCTGATTACGGGGGTTCGATTCCCCTCACCCGCTCCACCGACACATATTTGCCCTTATAGCTCAGTAGGTAGAGCGCATCCATGGTAAGGATGAGGTCATCGGTTCAATTCCGATTAAGGGCTCCAACAAAAAAACCGTCTCAACAGCGAGACGGTTTTTTATCATTCTTTAAGCATTTTACCGACGCCCAAACACAACCCGGTCTCGTCCACCATAATCCTGCAACACTTGGATATCCGAAAAGCCCCGTTCTTGCAACAAACCAGAAACTGCCATCCCTTGCGCACAGCCGATTTCAAAGAATACATAGCCACCCGGAACCAACACACGATCAATATCCTGTAGAATTTCCCGATAAGCCTCCAGGCCATCGGATCCCGCTTGCAAAGCAAGTGCAGGCTCATATTGTCGAACATCCAACGGGAGTGTTTCCATTTCCGTTGAAGTAATGTAAGGCGGATTAGACAAAATAACGTCAAAAGTTATATTCGCAGGGATGGCTTTCAGAAAGTTACCTTCATAGAAAACCGGCGAAATACCATGTCGTTCAGCATTTTCCCCCGCAACGTTCAAGGCAATAGGAGAAATATCCGAAAGTGCCACCACCGCAGGATTCCCTAACAATGCAACCGAAATACCAATACAACCACTGCCCGTACACAGATCCAATACACGTTTCCCTCGACAATACGGAAGCGCATTTTCCACCAGAACTTCCGTATCTCTCCTGGGGATTAAAACGCCGGTACGCACAATAAACTCAAAACCCATAAAAGGAGCTTCGCCCAATATATACTGTAATGGTTCTCCGGCGGCTCGCCTTTTTGTAAGTTCTTCAATCCGGCACCGTGATTCCTGCTGAATTTCTCGTTCCGGATAAGCATAAAGATACGTGCGAGATACTTGCAGCACTTCTATCAAAATCTGTTCTGCTTCCACACTTGCACAATCATCCGCAATTGAAAGAATCTGTTCTTCTATATATTTTCGGCAGGCAGAAATTGTCATGCCTCCCCTGCCTCCTCAGGAAGAACTTCCGGCACTTCCGTTTCTTCCGGCTTAGGTTCGTACGCTGAAACATCCACTTCCACGCCTTCAAAAGAAAGGGCTTTTCCAAGGGCAACAATGGCAACTTCAATCATAGAATCATCCGGTTCTTTCGTGGTAAAACGTTGCATTCCCATTCCCGGCGCCCGTAAAATTCTTGTAAACCAATTATC
>JAFYOJ010000105.1 GCA_017560225.1 Clostridia bacterium | reverse complement strand
GAACAGTTTACAAATCTTTCTTATGAAGAAATGATGGAACGATTAGAAAAAATTATTGCACGGATGGATGACGGCAATATTCCTTTGGAAGAAAGCCTGCGTGCTTTTGATGAGGGAATGCTCTTGATTCAAGTTGCGAGAGAAAAACTGGAGTCTTATCGGACAAGAATTGAAGAAACTGTTCAGGAGGGACAATGATATGGATTTTAAAACGAAATTAAAGAATTACGCTACATATACGGATATGAAGTTGGATTTTTATTTGCCGGCGCTGGAGAATGATCAGAAAAGTATCTATGAAGCTATGCGCTATAGTCTTCTTTGCGGCGGTAAGAGAATTCGTCCTGTATTAGCCTATAGTTCCGCTGAATTACTGGGCCTATCCAAAGATGATGTTGCTCCTTTTGCTTGTGCTATTGAAATGATACACACCTATTCACTGATTCATGATGATTTGCCTGCTATGGATGATGATGATTATCGAAGAGGACGACCATCTTGTCACAAACAGTTTGGTGAAGCACAAGCTATTTTAGCCGGTGATGCATTATTGACAAAAGCATTTGAACTGTCCGGTATTGGCGCTATTGAACTTGCAAATAAAATGCCGGAACAAGCTGCCCGCGGTGCTGCCATTATTCGAGCACTTGCAATCGCTGCAGGAAGTGAGGGGATGGTTGGCGGCCAGGTAATTGACTTAGAGGGAGAAGAAAAAGAACTTTCTGCAGAAACCCATGAAACATTGTGCGCTTTGAAAACGGGTGCTTTGTTGACGATTCCGGTGGCAATTTCTGTGATTTATGCCGGGATGCTTCATACGCCGGTGGGAGATATGTTGATTCGTTATGCCCAAGCGTTGGGGCTTGCGTTCCAAATTAAAGATGATATTTTGGATGTGGAGGGAGATGCGGCTTTGTTGGGCAAAGCAACCGGTATGGATGAAAAGTGCAATAAAACCACATTTGTTTCTCTTTATGGGTTGGACGGCGCTAAAGCTCGTTTGAAAAAACTGACGGATGAGGCTTTGGGTATTTGCGCAGATCTGACAGAAATTTTCCCGGAGCGAAAGGATGCTTGTTCATTCTTGCGTGAACTTGCAATTTTCTTGTTAGAAAGGAATCATTGACATGTTAAATCGTCCGAACCTCATCGCTGAACTGAAATCTATGTCAGAGGCGGAGAAAGAACAGCTTGCAAATGAAATTCGTACTCGGCTAATTGAAGTAGTTCCCCAAAATGGCGGTCATTTAGCTACTAACTTGGGTGTTGTTGAACTTACCCTTGCTTTATACAGCGTTTTGGATCCTTTTGTGGATCGAATTGTTTGGGATGTGGGACATCAATCCTATGTTCATAAATTGTTGACCGGCCGTAATGCACAATTTGATACGCTTCGGATGGAAAACGGTCTTAGCGGGTTCCCTAAAAGGGAAGAAAGTACCGCCGATTCCTTCGATACGGGTCATAGTTCAACTTCAATCTCCGCTGCCATCGGCTTTGCGAGAGCCAGAGATTTGCAGGGTGAGAAGCACCGTGTGGTGGCGATTATTGGTGATGGTGCATTTGGTAACGGTATGACATTTGAAGCATTGAATGATGCAGGACAGATCACCAACGATATGATTATCATTTTAAATGATAACGGTATGTCGATTGCATCGAACGTGGGAGGCATGTCTCGATATTTGGGGAAAATTCGCACGATTAAATCCTACGTTCGTATGAAGAAAGGTGTCAAACGTACCTTGCTGCGTATTCCAAAAATTGGTGGTAAGATTGTTCATCGAATTCAAAAATTTAAGGCATCTTTGCGCGTGTTGTTGATTCCCGGTGAATTATTTGAAGAATTAGGCTGTAAATATATCGGACCTGTGGATGGTCACAATATTGAAAATATGATGAAAGCCATTGAGAAAGCAATCTTTTTGGGTGGACCTGTTATTCTTCATGCTATTACAAAGAAAGGAAAGGGATATCAACCCGCTGAAGAAAATCCTTCTTTCTATCACGGAGTTTCTCCCTCCGGAAATGGCGTTAAAGTTCCATCTTATTCCGCAAACACGGGCTCTGTTTTGACGGAGTTGGCCGGGAATGATACGCGGATTACAGCCATTAGTGCTGCAATGGGCGACGGAACAGGACTGAATGTATTTAAAGATGCATATCCAACGCGATTTTTTGACGTTGGTATTGCAGAATCTCATGCAGTGACTATGGCGGCGGGAATGGCAGCGGGTGGACTTAAGCCTTTTGTCTGTGTATATTCCACCTTTATGCAGCGTGCGTACGATCAATTTTTGCACGATTGTGCCCTCCAAAATTTACCGGTTACAGTTTTATTGGATCGTGCCGGTGTTTCCGGCCTGGATGGAAAGACACACCAGGGGGTTTATGATCTTGCTTTCTTGCAATCTATGCCAAATGTTACGATTGCCGCGCCTTGTTGTGTTTCTGAACAGACTGCTTTGATCCGACTTGCTTTAGAATCAAATTCACCTTTTGTTATTCGATATCCGGCGAAAGATGATTCCGGATTAACGGAAGCGTTCATCGCTCAATATCCGGTTTCTTATGGAAAAGGCGTTTCTTTGTTAGAAAACGTAAATGCCGAAGTGTTGTTTGTATCCCTTGGTCAAATTACAAGCAATGTAATGCAGGCTGCCCGTCAGCTGGAAGATCAAGGCATTTCTTGTGCGGTATTTCATGCCCGTTTTATGCGGCCATTCGACCAGGAAGGGTTGCTGGAACTTTTGCTGCATCAAAATAAACTTAAATTGATTGTCACCGTAGAAGATGGTGTGGTTTCCGGTGGTTTTGGCAGTGTGGTATCTGCAGCAATGTTTACCCCTGTTAAACATACGTCGCTTCCGATTCTTTGTTTGGGTTACCCCAATGAACCGATTGTGCACGGAACTATTGAACAAATTCATAAGCGTTACAAACTGGATGCATCCGGAATTGCGCAACAGGTTTGTTGTCGACTGAAGGAGGCAAATTTGTGCGATTAGACCGTTATCTGGCGGATCAAGGTTTTTACAAAAGCCGTGAACGCGCTGCGCGGGCGATTGAATCCGGTTGCGTAAAAGTTAATGACCGTGTTATTTTAAAAACTTCTTTTCAAGTAGAAGAAGATATAAAGATTGACTGTAGCCCGGATCCGGTGCCTTATGTCAGCCGTGGTGGGTTGAAATTATTAGGTGCATTGGAGCGTTTTAAACTTTCACCGGATTCACTTTGTTGTTTAGATATTGGCGCTTCCACCGGAGGTTTCACCCATGTTCTCTTGGAAAAGGGTGCTTCGGAGGTTACTTGCGTGGATGTAGGCCATGGACAGTTAGATCCCATTTTACGTGCCGATCCTCGTGTTCGTGTATATGAAGGTACGGATGCCCGTACATTTCGCCCGGAAGCTTCCTATGATTTTATTTGTATGGACGTTTCTTTTATTTCGGTTACACAAATGCTGGAAACTGTCTGCGCGTTAATTAAACCCACGAGCAACATTGTCATTCTTATCAAGCCGCAATTTGAATTATCCAGAAGTGCGCTCAATAAAAACGGGATTGTGAAAAACAAAGAAATGGGTCTTCGCAGAGTTCAAGAAATCATTTCATTTTTTTGTGAACAAGGGAATTTGAAATTAGGCGGTTTCATGGAGTCTCCAATTCAGGGGGGCGACGGAAATATTGAGTATTGTGCGTGGTTTTTACCCCTTGTATAGAACGCATTTATGCGTTATAATGTAGGTTCAAAAGTAATTCCTATGGAATACAGAAAGGTTGCATGGTAATGGCAAAAGTTACATTTAGAGAAGAACGTTGTAAGGGCTGTAAGTTATGTATCAATGTTTGCCCGAAGAAGATCGTTGTGATTAAAGAGGACGTGTTAAACGTGAAAGGCTACCATCCTGCCGGTGTTTCTGATCCGGAGAAGTGCATTGGGTGTGCTTTCTGCGCAACAGTTTGTCCTGATTGTGTTATTACGGTAGAAAGGTAGGCTACGTTATGGGTGAGAAGATTTTGATGAAAGGCAATGAGGTCATTGCTGAAGCAGCCCTTCGTGCTGGCTGCAGACATTATTTTGGTTATCCGATTACACCTCAAACAGAGGTTGCGCATTATATGGCGCGTAAGATGGAACAAATCGGCGGTACTTTTGTACAGGCTGAGAGTGAAGTTGCTGCGATCAATATGGTATACGGTGCTGCCAGTGCCGGTGTTCGTTGTATGACGTCTTCCTCCAGCCCCGGAATTAGTTTAAAGCAAGAGGGTATTTCTTATGCTGCCGGCGCAGAACTTCCCATGGTTATTGTGGATATCGTGCGTTGTGGTCCCGGCCTTGGCGGTATTCTTCCTGCTCAGTGTGACTATTTCCAAATGGTTAAGGGTGGCGGACACGGCGATTATCATTTGGTTGTATTGGCACCTCAGAGTGTACAGGAAATGTACGAATTGGTTGTAGATGCCTTTAATATTGCGGATAAGTACAGAACACCTGTTGTTGTAATGGGTGATGGCTATATGGGTCAGATGATGGAAGCGGTTGAATTCCGTGATGAAGAAAAGATTGAGCATTATGAGAAGCCTTGGGCTGCTTGCGGAAGTGATATGAAACGTGATCACAACGTAATTACCTCCATTTACATTGAAGCTGATGTATTGGAAGCACACGTAAACAAGCTTTTTGCTAAATACAAAGCTATTGAAGAAGCAGAAACACGCGTTGAAATTTACAATTGTGATGATGCGGATGTTATTGTAACTGCATACGGTACCTGTGCACGCGTTGTACGCAACGTTATTAAAGATGCTGCGAAATTGGGTGTTAAAGTTGGTCTGATTCGTCCCATTACATTGTGGCCTTTCCCGACGGCAGCGTTTGAAAAGTATGCATCTGTTCCGAAAGGATTCCTTTGTGTTGAAATGAGTAAAGGCCAGATGATTGAAGATGTTCGTCTTGCATTGAATGGTAAGAATACCGTAGCCTTCCACGGACGGACCGGCGGAAATGTGCCTGCCCAGAAAGATATTCTGGAAGAAGTACTGAAGATTGCCAAGGGTTGAAAGGGAGGAATGAGTTATGAGTATTGTATTTGAAAGACCCCATGCATTGATTGATAAGCCTTTGCATTATTGTCCCGGTTGTACCCATGGTATTGTCCATCGTTTAGTTGCAGAAGTGATGGATGAGTTGGGAATTGAGGGCAAGACAGTTGGTATTGCCTCTGTTGGTTGTACCTATAACAGCTATGAATATTTTAATTGCGATATGATTCAGGCTGCACACGGTCGTGCGCCTGCTGTCGCTACCGGTGTAAGACGTTCTTTACCGGATAAGACGGTATTTACATATCAAGGTGACGGCGATTTAGCAGCGATCGGTACGGCAGAAATTGTTCACGCAGCCACAAGAGGGGAGAAGATTACGACTATTTTCGTAAACAATGCGATTTATGGTATGACTTCCGGCCAGATGGCACCGACCACTTTGATTGGACAGGTTGCGACTACCGCTCCTTTTGGTAGAAAACCGGAGCTTCACGGTTATCCCATTCGTGTAAGTGAGATGTTGTCTACATTAGAGGGTGCTGTATACGTAGAGCGTGTTGCAGTCAATAATGTTGCCAACATTAAGAAAGCAAAAGCTGCAATCAAAAAAGCATTCCAGGTACAGCTTGCAGGACTTGGTTTTTCCTTGGTAGAAGTCCTTTCTACTTGTCCCACGAACTGGGGATTGAATCCGCCGAAAGCCCTTGAATGGTTGGAAGAGAATATGATTCCTCACTATCCTTTGGGTAATTTCAAGGATGTTCAACTTCCGGACCAGAAATAAGAAAGGATTGGTGACGAGTATGGAACAACAGATTATTTTTGCAGGTTTCGGTGGTCAGGGTATCCTTTCCATGGGTCGTTTTATTGCGCATGCCGGTCTTCACGAAGGACGTCATGTATCTTGGCTCCCGTCTTATGGTCCTGAAATGCGTGGTGGTACGGCCAACTGTAATGTTATTGTATCGGACGAAGAAGTAGGTTCGCCCATTATCAGTAGTGCAACAGCCTTAATCGTAATGAATCAACCCTCTTTGGAGAAGTTTGAAAATAATGTTGCCCCCGATGGTATTATTATTCTTGACAAGGATTTAGTGCCTGCATTACCGACACGAAAAGATGTACGTGTTTTTGCAATTCCGGCAACAAAGATGGCGTATGAATTGGGCAATGCAACTTTTGCAGGCATTATTCTTTTAGGTAAATTGATTGCTGAAACGGGCGTTGTAAAGCCGGAAAGCTTTGAAGCAGCCCTTTATGGTATTTTGAAAGCAAAGAATCATCACTTGATTCCGGAAGAAATGAAAGCCCTCGCATTAGGTGCAGCTTATAACGAGTAATATTCTTTTTTGAGAAAGGAACAGCGTTTTTATGGGCGAGATGAAGGTAGAGCTGGGGGATCGTAGTTATTTTATATACATACAAAAGGGTTTAATTAGAAGTGTTGCACAGCATATTCAAACCAATTTTCACCCTACGTCAATATGTATTGTAACAGATTCAAATGTTTCTGCTTTATATCTTGCGCCTCTTCAAGCGGATTTTGCCCGCTTGGGTTTGAACGTCTGTTCCTTTGTCATGGAAGCCGGTGAATCCTCTAAGAATTTCTCTGTGCTTCAACAATTATGTTCTTTCTTAATCGAACAAAAGTTTGATCGAAACAGTTTACTTGTTGCTTTTGGGGGCGGTGTTGTAGGTGATCTCACCGGTTTTGCCGCATCTATTTATAAGCGTGGTATTGCTTTTGTTCAGGTGCCCACTACGGTGGTTGCGCAAACCGATAGTGCAATTGGCGGTAAGACAGGGGTGGATTTTGGCGGCGCTAAGAATATGTTGGGTGCGATTCATCAGCCTAAGGCGGTTTATGTTGACCCTGACGTATTAGCTACATTGCCGGATCAATTCCTTTCAGATGGATTAGGGGAAGTGGTCAAGTATGCAATCCTTGCGGGTGGCGACTTATATGACCGTGTTACGGCACTTCAGTCACCAACGGATTTCTTACACGACGACGGTTTTATTATTGAATCCTGTATTGGATACAAGAAATATTTAGTAGAGAAAGATGAACGCGATACCGGTGACCGTATGCTTTTGAATTTAGGGCATACCATTGGACATGCAGTCGAAAGTTATTACGGATACGGCCGTTATAGCCATGGTGAAGGTGTTTCTATCGGATTAGTTGAAATTTTGCGATACGCAATTTCCTATTGTTCTTTACGTAAGGATATTTTACACTTGATTACCAACCTGTTGCAGCGCTTAAATTTACCGATTGAACTACCGGAAAGAAATGCGGCAATTTTCACATCTATTATCCAAGACAAAAAGTGTGCCGGACAATCAATTCGAATTGCGCTTCCGTATGCACCGGGGGATGTTCGAATTGTATCTGTTCAGACAGAGGATTTCATTCAATATTTATGCAGCGATCATGATACGGAAGGAGATCTGTGATGGAAGAATATCAACACGAAGGATTACCAAGCCCTTATCATCGAATTGTTATTATCGGAATGCCTTGCTCCGGAAAGTCATCCATTGGTCGTTTGATTGCGGCTCATTTTGGATTGGAATTTTATGATTTGGATGCGGAGATTGAAGCAGCGGCAGGGATGACCATTGAATCCATTTTCCGTACAAAAGGTGAAGTTGAATTCCGACGCATAGAAACTGAAGTTACGGCAAAAATGGCAAAAGTATGTAATGCTGTCCTTGCAACCGGTGGTGGAATTGTAACAAAACCGGACAATATGGCACTTTTGAAACAACCCGACAGCTTTATCGTGTATATTCATCGTGATTTCTATAAAATCGCCACAACACCGAAACGAATTATGGATAGACGTCCTATTTTACAGCATACAAGTTATGAGAAATTGTTGGCACTTTATAAGCAACGACTGACCTTATATCGAAAGTATGCAGATTGTGAAGTCAAGAATGATAAATATAAAGATGAATCTGTTCGGGAGATTCTTCGATGTTTGGATGAGATATTAGGTACACAGAGAGGAAATAAAGTATGCGATTCTTGATTATGAATGGTCCTAATTTGAATTTATTAGGGATTCGAGCTCCTGAAGTTTACGGCAGAAAGACCTATGCTGATCTTTGTGGTTTTATTCAAAGCAAAGCGGATGAATTATCTGTGGACGTGGATTTTTATCAATCCAACCATGAGGGTGATTTGATTGACCGCATCCATAGTGCTATGGGCGTATATGATGGAATTATCTTTAATGCCGGTGCCTATACCCACTATAGTTATGCACTTCACGATGCAATCGAAAGCGTCCCTGTTCCTGTAGCAGAAGTTCATATCAGTGATATTGACGCAAGGGAGTCTTTTCGTCGCATTTCCGTGATTCGTCCGGCCTGTGCTTTTACTATTTCCGGCAAAGGATTTGAAGGTTATACGGAGGCACTATCCCGTTTTGTTTCTGAATCTAATCAATAAGAGGATTTTTTTATGTTTGAAAATATGAAACCATCTATTAAATGTAGAAGCGTTTATGATCTCGATTTATCCGAATTGAGAAGTATCGGTATTCGTGGTTTGATGTTTGATATTGACAATACATTAGAACCCTATGCACAAGAAGTTCCCAGTGAGAAACTATGCCGGTTGTTTTCTGAACTTTACGCAAAGGGCTTTCGTGTTGCACTTGTATCCAATGCGAAAGAAGATCGCGTAGAGCGTTTCTGTGCGGGATTTCCAAAGTCTGTTTTTCCTTTGGGGATTATTTCTGTTGCACAAGCCGGTAAACCTTTGGAGAAAGGATTTAAAGAAGCTTGTTTCCGCATGGGATTGGAATCGGGTCAGACCGCTATGATCGGTGATCAGATTTTTACAGATATTTGGGGCGGCAATCGTTTTGGTGCAATGACAATTTTGGTTCGTCCTATTGCACCGGAGAAGGAACCTCCTTTTGTGCGTTTTAAACGTATTCTTGAAAAATTAGTGCGGTGATGCTATGAATGCGCGGGTAGAACGTTTACAAAATTTCATCAAAGAACAGAATTTTTATGGGATTTTTATAACGGACCCTTCTAATGTTTTTTATTTTTCGGGTTTTACCGGTACAGGCGGAGATGCTTCCTTGTTGATTACAACGGACGCTTCTTATTTATTAACCGATGGACGTTATACTTTGCAAGCGTCGACGCAGTGCCCGGATTTTGTACTTCTTGGTACATCCTCATCTGATTTGAGTGCGGTTCGCGAACTGATATCCACAACAGCACCTTGTAAGATTGGTTTTGAAAATCGTACAATCTCTTATTCAATTTGGAAGCGGCTACAATTGGAACTTGATACGGTAACGTGGATTGAAGTGGGCGACGATTGTTCCTCTTTTAGAAGTGTGAAAGAGGAGCGTGAACTTGCCATAATCAAGAATGCTTGCAATGTTTCCGTGCAAGCACTGCGTGAAACCGTTCCGTATATTCGTGCAGGTGTTCGGGAGAATGAGATTGCTGCTGAATTAGAATATAGAATGCGTAAGCTGGGTGCTTCCGGTGTTTCCTTTGAAACCATTGTGGCTTCGGGCGAAAGAAGTGCAATGCCCCATGGCACCGCATCTTCTAAGAAATTGCAAGAAGGGGATGCGGTTACCATTGATTTCGGGGCAATGTATCAAGGGTATGCTTCTGATATGACGCGTACATTCTTTTTGGGCCCACCGAAGGAAGAGTTGCGTCTTATCTATCAAGCGGTTTATGCTGCACAGCAGGCCGCGATTGATCAGTTTAGGCCGGGCATGAGATGCTGTGATTTGGATGGTGTTGCGCGTAAAATACTGCAAACTGCAGGATATGATCGTTATTTCACCCATTCTTTGGGACACGGAGTCGGTATACAAGTCCATGAAGGGCTTTCCGTCGGAAGAAAATCGCAGCATGCTATTTTACCGGGCATGGTATTTAGTATAGAACCGGGAGTTTATGTGGATGGCCTGGGGGGCGTTCGTATTGAAGACTTAGTGGTTGCAACACAGGATGGTCTGGAGGTATTGACAAAAGACTTTGAGAAAACACTTGCAATTCTATAACACTTATGCTATACTGCGTAGGTGCTATTCCTTGTTCTGCATTGTTTTGCAGAACCGTTTTAGTCCAGAAGGAGGTGAAATTGAAATGAATAAGTATGAAGTAATGTTCATTATCAACCCGGAACTCAATGAGGAGGACAACAAAGCTGTTGTTGAGAAATTCAAAGCAATGCTTGAAGCGTCCGGAACTGTTGAGACATTTGCCGAGTGGGGAAAGCGTCGCCTTGCGTATCCGATTCAGGATTATACGGAAGGCTATTATGTTGTTTCCGAATTTGAAGCAAACACAGACTTCCCGGCAGAGCTTGACCGTGTGATGAAGATTTCTGATGATGTTATTCGTCACATGATCACACGTAAGGAAGTGTAATTTGCAAGTTGCTTGTGTTACATGGATGAAACATATCGGGTAATTTAGGAGGCTATGGTATGAACAAAGTAATTCTAATTGGTAGATTAACAAAAGATCCGGAACTTCGCTATACTGCAGGTAACAATACCGCTGTGTGTCAGTTTAGTGTTGCTGTAGATCGTCGATTTAAGTCCGAGAACCAGCCCACCGCAGATTTTATCCCGTGTGTGGCTTGGAGACAACAGGCGGAGTTCATTAGCAAATATTTCACAAAAGGCAGTCGTATTGCCGTTGTAGGATCTCTTCAAGTCAGATCCTATGATGATAAGGATGGTCAGAAACGTTTTGTAACAGAAGTTATCGTTGACGAAGTGGAATTTTGCGAAAGCAAGAAACAAGAAGGTGGT
>JAFYOJ010000104.1 GCA_017560225.1 Clostridia bacterium | reverse complement strand
GGATTGACAAAGCACGTGCCGCGCATACAAAAACCGATATGCGACACTGCATATCGGAACTCAAAAAAGAACAGCAATAATAGAAACGGCGAATCGACTTACGTAGGTTCGTCGTTTTCACAAATGAGCTTGTCTATATAAATCTTCCCCGGCGGCTTCCTTCATCCCCGGCTCAATCAAATCCGAATAATGAATTTCCAGCAACTTCCAATCCATCGAAGACAAGGATAAAATATCCGGTTTATACTCCACGTAGAAGATACTGTCATCATACAAAATAGCATCATTGAGTAATCCACGCGCCTGCGTCATTTCTTCTAACAACGTATGCTGACGTTCCAGTTGTGTCTGTTCATCATAAACAATATAAATTTCACTTTTGGTGATGCTACCTTGATCCCACCACACGGTTGTATACCCATGGGCAATTTCTCCATGGTCAGCAGTCATTTGGTTCATATCGGCTTGGGTAATAAACAAAATGGTCACGTTAGCATTTTCCGACGAATCCGTGATGGAAATAGCGGGTATCCCCGGAACCTTGTTTAAATCCTCAATATGCTTTGAAATAATGTGTAAATCTTCATCTGTGTGATAAATGCCAACAAAAACAGAAATCGAATCCATCCATTTCTTCACAGATCCTTGAGACGATGCTGCCCCGTACTCATTTTGCAGCGCAATCAGTTTATAGTAATCCCACGTCGCTTGATCAATCCGGGCTAAGTAGGACGGTGGTGCAGTAGGAGCTGTCGAAGAAATCGGTGTTGATGAAATTGCGGGCGCAGCGTCCTGTTGTTTAGGTTCTCCGGGTAAAAGAAGTAGAATGCCACCCCATATTGCAAACAAAAGGATCACAATCCAAATACTTTTCTTCATCCCAAACCTCTTACGCAAAACAGTCGCTTCGTGCATCGATTACCTGTTGTAGGGATTTCAATGCATGCTGAGAAAGAAGCGTCTTTCGCTGTTTCTTATCCCGAAGTCCCCGTATCTCAGAAACCCGTGTAGAAGAAAGAATACCAAAATTCGCCCCCATAGGTTGGAAATCGCCCCCGCCGTAAGTTGATACGTAAGAAGCTAATGCACCCATCATCGTATCAGACGGTAAGAGAACCGGCTCGTTTCCGGTCACCGACGCCCAGGCGTTCAGTCCAGCTATCAAGCCGGAAGATGCAGATTCCATATAACCTTCCACCCCTGTAATTTGTCCTGCAAAGAAAACAGGACAATCAAAAGGATTCAAAGCCGACTCCACACTAAAAGTTGCCGTTAAAATGCCCGGAGACTGCAAGTAAGTATTCCGGTGCATTACGCCATATCGTGCATATTCCGCATGAGCTAGTGCCGGAATCATACCGAAGATTCTCTTCTGCTCACCAAATTTCAAACGTGTCTGGAAGCCCACGATGTTATACAAAGTACCATCTGTGTTATCTTGTCTTAATTGAACAACGGCATAGTACGACTCCCCTGTTTCCGGATGGCGCAAGCCAACAGGTTTCAAAGGACCAAAGCGCAATGTATCCGCACCTCTTCTGGCCATGACTTCAACAGGCATACAACCTTCGTAAACACATTTCTCATCAAAATCCTTGACGTCCGCACATTCTCCGCGAATCAAAGCATCATAGAATGCGTTATATTCATCCTTGCTCATAGGACAGTTAATATAGTCCGCCGTCCCTTTCCCGTATCGTGCCGCACGGAAAGATTTCTCCGGATCAATACTATCGGCATACACCAAAGGTGCTGCTGCATCATAGAAACTCAAACGGTTAATCCCCAGCATCGCCGCAATATCTTGTGCAAGAGGTTCAGCGGTTAAAGGGCCGGTGGCCACAACGATTCCTTGGCAATCCGAACGTTCTGCAATCTCTCGTAATGTATGAATTTCGGCAGAAATCCGCTGAATTTGCGGCATCGATTCAATTCGCTTTGTAACAAGCGCAGAAAACGCCTCTCGATCTACCGCCAAGGCACCGCCTGCCGGCACTTTCGTAGATTCAGCACATGCAATCAACAGCGAACCCAACGCCCGCATTTCAGCCTTTAACAAACCGGAGCCCGTTTCCGGATCCTCCGATTTTAGCGAATTACTGCACACCAATTCGCCCAAGTCCTGATTGTGATGCGCCGGTGTATATTTTTCCGGTTTCATCTCCACTAAACAAACTTGGATATTTCTCTTTGCCAATTGATAGGCCGCTTCGCATCCTGCCAGGCCACCGCCAATTACGTAAACCGCCATTTAGTCCTCTTTCTTCTTTCCGGGGAATTTACGGTAGGAACAATCTTTATTCCCGCAAGCAATAAATCTGCCGCGTTTCCCAACAACGTACTCCAAATGACCACCACAAGAAGGACATTTTTCGCCGGTAGGTACATTCCACGACATAAATTTACAATTCGGGTAACCACTGCAAGAAACATACTTCTTACCGGTTTTGGACTTTCTAAACAAAAGTTTCTCGCCACAAACCGGACAAGGAGCCCCCACTTCTTCAATAATGGGTTTAGTATTCTTACATTCAGGATAGCCGGGACATGCTAAGAATTTACCAAAACGACCGGTCTTGATCACCATCATACGACCACATTGTTCGCATGGAACGTCACTGACTACATCAGGGATCTTCACATGTTCCAATTGCTCCGTAGCGGTCTTCACTTCTTTCTCAAAATCCACGTAGAAATCCCGAACAACACTAACCCAATCTTTCTCCTGCTGCTCTACACAGTCCAAACTGGTTTCAATATCCGCCGTAAACTCCACATTCACGATATCCGAGAAACTGCTCTTCATCAGGTCATTTACAATCCGGCCCAACTCAGTAGGATACAATTGTTTCTTTTCTTTCCCAACATAACCACGTTGTTGAATGACGGAAATGGTAGCCGCATAGGTACTGGGACGACCAATGCCGTACTCTTTCATCGCCTTAACCAACGTTGCCTCGGTATAACGGGCAGGCGGCTGGGTAAAATGCTGTTCTGAAAGCAATTCCTTCAAATCCAACACTTCGTTAACACTGAGACTTGGCAATTTCTTCGCAGCGTCTTCTTCGTTCTTTTCATCTTTAGATTCTTCATAAACCTTTGTAAATCCGGCAAACTTTACCGTACTGCCCATAGCCTTAAACAGATAACCATTGGCATCAATATCCACATTGCAGACGTCATAAACAGCGTCTGCCATCTGGCTGGCAATGAAACGCTCATAAATCAATTTATATAATTTGTATTGGTCTGCCGTCAATTTATCTCGAATCTTCTCCGGCGGGTATTCCACGTGGGAAGGTCGAATCGCTTCGTGGGCATCCTGGGCCGCATTGGAATTCTTATAAACACGATTAAATGGTGGCAAGAAACTATCTCCGTAGTTTGCAAGGATGTATTCTCTGGCTGCACTTCTGGCTTCATCGGAAATACGCACAGAATCCGTACGAATATAAGTAACTAAACCGGTAATCCCGGAAGCACCCACATTCACACCTTCATATAAACTTTGCACCACAGACATGGTCTTCGATACAGAGAAGCCAAGCTTTCTGGAAGCTTCTTGTTGAAGGGTACTGGTAATAAACGGCGGTGCAGGCGATTTCTTCTTCTCCTGCATCCGAATATCTTGAACGCGGTAAACCGCACCTTCTAATCCTGCCAACACCTTGTCTGCATCCTCTTTATTCTTAAGGGCAATCTTCCCCTTGCCGGTTCCATGGAATTTAGCAACAAAAGAAGTAGACTTTCCCTGCTTGGACAATTCAGCAGCGATGGTCCAATACTCCTTCGCTTCAAATGCATCAATCTCATCTTCCCGATCACAAATCATGCGGGTAACCACAGACTGTACACGGCCGGCACTCAATCCCTTCTTCACTTTCTTCCACAAAACAGGACTGATTTGATAACCT
>JAFYOJ010000103.1 GCA_017560225.1 Clostridia bacterium | reverse complement strand
TGCATTGTATTATTATAATGAAACGCTTCAAGAGGAGCGACAAGATAACCGTTTGGTCATTCTTTTCCATTTGGAGAATGCGCTTGTGCCGGGTGGTTGGTATACATATATGTCTCCGAATGACGAAGTGGTGGTCAAGGCAGTACAAGGAGACGATGGATTCTCCCATCATTCTGTGGTGTGTGCGTCAGAGTTTAATACCCGGAATTCCATTGATCTTTTGTATCTTTATTATAGCCGAGAAGAATACTCGTTCTGGCTTGATACGAAGTATCCGATTCACTTTGACTACGGGGATCGAATTTATTCCGGTCATAGAACCATTGAGGATTGTTTGGTGGCATTGGAGGAGAATTTAATAGAAGGTCAGTTTGAACATGTGATTTATTCCGATGAAGAGATAAAACCGTAAGCGTATTCCTTCTCACTTATTTTTTGAGAAGGGTGGGTTATGTATGGACAAACGGTATAATTTGTATTATATTTTCCTTGAGGACTGCAAAAGAACTCCTATGCGGGAATGCCGCAAAAAAGAAATTTTGAAAAATTTGCAAGTTTTTTTCAAAACGATAAAACCGCCGTGAATTTCGTTCCCACTTATAAGTGTAATTTAAATACAGAAAGGAAGTTATTTATGAAGAAAGTTGTAGCGATGATATTGGCAATGATGATGGTTGTATCCCTTTGTGCATGCGGTGCGGGAGAGGGGACAAGTGCTGGTACTCCCGAAGCATCCGGCACTCCTGGCGGCAATCCGGGTGTGGTTTCCGGTATTTACGAGAATCGAGAGAAAGGTATTACCGCAATTTACCATTCTACTTATCATGATCAGTTGGTAGACGGCATTGAGAAAATTGTTTCTCCCTATGTACTTTTGAGAACCGATGGTCAATACAGCAACTCCATTTGGGGCGATGCAAAAGCGCTTCCCTCTACACCGGTTCGATTCTTTGAGGGCGGCGATGATTTGGCATTCTGGGGAGAAGATGGTAAATTCCATGTTCGCAGAAAGATGTTGGATGGAGAAGCGGCTTTTGGACTTGCTTATGACGGTGCGTTGGTTCATTATGCATTTACAGAACACGGAGTTGCGTACTTCTTCAGTTATCGGGACGGAAATTTGTATTTCTGTTCTGCGGATGATGACGGCGGGGATTGTGGTACAGAAAGTCAAGCCTACGTAGCTTATTATGACGGATATGATTATAAAATTGATAGTGGCAAGATTGCAAAATATGTTTTTGACGGTTTATCTGTAACGCTTTGGATGGAAAATGGTACTTGCTACCAGTGCTATTTTACCGGCACCACTTTAAGCAGTATATTGAATATTGAGAATAGCGATACGCCTACCGGCGAGCGTGTGTCTGTCATCGCAATGGATCGCACAGAAACAGAATTTGATCAAATTTACGATTGTGTTTCCAATAAGCACTTCTTGTCTCCTGTTTATTCCAAGGTTGGTGATCAACGGCACGTTTATTATGTGGATTACATTGACAGCGAAGAAGCTGAAGTGTCGATTGCATTGCCTGCCGGGTATACCACCGCCGATATTCAGAATCTTCAAATCGAGCAACATATTTTTGTTGAGTTTAAAGATGGCGGCGTTTATTACTTAGAGCAAGAGGCTATGTCTAATTTGACGATGGAGAATCTTCCGCTCTCCTTACAATGCCACGAAGGTTTGTCTGAATTGGGTCGTGCCGGTCATCTTCGCGGAATTGTGATTATGGATCTTGGTTGTAAAGCCATTGCGCTCCTGGATGACGGTTGCATGTATCGCGTGGACGCACGGTAAAATGTTTAAAATATTTTGATGAAATTTCCTATTGACAGTGCTTTGCCAATTTGTTATAATGGCCGTCGTTATGGTGGCTGTAGCTCAGTTGGTTAGAGTACCAGGTTGTGGCCCTGGGGGTCATGGGTTCAAATCCCATTAGTCACCCCATAATAAGAAAAAGTCGTCCTTCGTGGGCGACTTTTTTTGTTGTGCGTAAAAACCGAATGCAAGTTCGTTCATAAAAAATAAAAATATTGCAATTTTGTTAAGTAAGTATTATAATGAAAAAGCATATTTTTATTTATAGGAGAGTTACAGGAGGTTAGGAGAATGAAGAAACTCTATTTGAATCGAATGGTTGCAGCATTGCTTGCGGTAGTCATGGTACTGCCCTGCGTGCTCGTAACGTCTATGCCGGCAAGTGCGGCGGAGTCGAACTGGATTCCCAGTGCCGGTACGGAGATTTTAGAAGAAACGTCTGAAACATGGATTGTGGATACAGTTACGGTTGAATTCGGTGACGGTAGTCCGTATAAGTCTTTTGTTCAGCATACGGAGAAATTGACAGAATTGATCGGTAAAGACGGCAGTGATGGCAGAAGCTACGTACACGTTTCTGTTGAAGACGGTACGACCGGGACCGCGTGGAGAACCTACGTACATATGCAGTTGGTTGGATCTAGCGATACGTCTGCGACTATTGATGCGGCTCCCAGCTCTAAAGCAATGACATGGTACTTATATAACAACGGTGCCAGTTTCTTGGTGAGCAGAAATCATGGTACGAATCCCCGCGGCTATGGTACTTTTGGAGATGCAGCGTCCAGAGGCGTTAAACTTACTTTTACAGAATTTGACGGTTATGTTATTCCGCGTGCTATTGATAATGGTGCATATCAATCTATGTCTAACTATATGGATGCTGATACACAGAACCTTAAGTCAGAGTATACCCTTGATCAAATTGCAGGCGACAATGGCGGAACCGGCGAGGATGGTGTATATCTTCGTTTCCATACACAGTGTGGCAGTATTAAGTTGAAGTGTACATTTACTGTGGCATATCCAAAACCGGCGGATTTCGATTACAATGCTTCTCACTGGATTGTAAAGAATGGTGCTCGAATTTTGTCTGAATCTGTGGAAACTTATAAATTAGATACCGTAAAGGCAAAGTATGCTTCCGGGGAGAAGGGTTATATTCAACATAAACAGAAGATGACCGATTTGATTGGTAAGAACAGCACTGACGGTAAAGGTTGGGTTAGCTTTACCCTCAACGAATCCGGGGCTACACAAGATTGGTACACAGCAAAGCGTTATACGTATGCGGTTATTCAATTGGTGGGTTCCAGCGATACGTCTTCGATGATTGAAATGAGTGATAAAGTAAATGCGATGTCTTGGTATTTGCGTGCTACAGGTCAGGGTGCCAGCGATAACGTTATGTTGATGCGCGGTGATCAGGGTAGCGGCCCGTATTACTGCCTTGCGACAGACGGAACCGAAGAAATTATTGCAAGAGATGGTTATAAATTTGCGTTTACAAATAATAACGGATACGTTATTCCTCGTGCAATTGGTGTTGGTGCACAAGCAGATCTTTTTGGTTACGGCGCTGTTTCCAGCCAAAATCTTGGTTCTGCACAAACCCTTGCGCAACTTCCCGGTGACAACGGCGGAACAGGTGAAGATGGTGTTTACCTGCGTATTCGTTCCAAGCGTTCCGGAAACTTGGTAGCAACGACGTCTGTATTCTATCCTGTTTCTGATATTGAATCTGTCCAACCGGAAATTACGGACTCTATTTCCTTGTACTGGACCGCTATGGTGGCAGATCAAATCAAGACACCTGTGATGAAGTTCTCTATGGACGGTAAGGACGATGTGGTTGTAGCCGGTACGAAGAACACAAGAGGCAGATGGGTATTCGCTTATACCGATATTTTACCGCAGGATTTGGGTAAGAATATTCAGGCATCTCTCTATGATGGAGATGGTGAGAATGCAACACTGCTCAGTACATGCGTTTACAGTATGGAAACATATTGCAGAAATAAATTGATTAACAATACGACTTACGCAAGCGATGACGCCTTGTGGAAATTGCTTCTCAATTTGTTGGATTACGGTTCTGAAGCACAGACCTATTTTGAAAAGGAAGGTACTTTGGTGAACAGTAGTGTACGGGAAGCGTTTGCCCATGGATATAATGATACTGCACCTACGATTACGGAAATCAATGCAAGATTAGCAGCCCTTGACGCTGCTCGTAAGGCAGATATGTCCAATGCAACTGCTGTTTCTACCTTGATTGCAGGAGAGGCAGTTGAAGGATACAAGTGGCAGGCTGCTACTTTGAGCCTTCAGGACTACGTAAAGGTTCGCTTTAAGTTTACAGCACCTGTAGACGAGAAGTTCAGTGTGAAGATTGGCGATGCTGAGTACACATTGGAGAATGGTGGCATTATTAAGGCTGGCAATAGCTACTACGTATATACTGATGGTATTTCCGTAAGTGACTTTGCAAAAGAGTTTACTGCTGCATTCTACTATGATGGCGTACAGGTTGGTCAGACTGTAACGTACAGTGTAAATACGTACATTAACTGGATGTCCGGCCAGACTGTTGAAACTGCGGATGCGTACAACTTGGTACAGGCATTGTATAATTACAGCGTATCTGCTAAAGCATACAACGGTTAATGCAAGGGGAGGTCAATTATGAAAGAAGTTTTTGAAGAAGCTGAATTGTTGATTTTCACTTTCGACGTGAAGGATGTTATTACAACTTCCGGCAACGACTTGGGCGGAGATAATGAGATGCCTTTGGAATAAGTAGCATTATAAACAACAATCGTTTAGCCCCCTGTTTTCGTAAACGGGGGGCTATTTTTGTGTATAAAATGGAATGAATATTTACTTGTATTGTGTCGCAATGTGGTATATAATATAGCCACGATGTTGTAAGCGTTTATGCGGAGGTAGTAAATATGACAATTGTTCCTATGCGTGATTTGAAAGATACGGTGGAAATCGAAAGAAAGTGTGCGGAAGCGAATGGACCGGTCTTTATTACAAAGAACGGTTACGGTCGATTAGTGGTGATGGATATTGAGTATTATGAAAGAACTATCGGTAAGTTGTATGAGGCCAATTTGATTGAAGAAGGTTTACGAGATCTGGAACAGGGAAATGTGGTTTCCGGTGATTCGGTCCGGGAGAGGTTCGTCAAACAGTATGGCGGATAAATTCGATTACAATTTTACGCAGAAAGCAGTGCAGGATTTGGAAGAAATCCTGCACTATATTTCTGTGGAGTTATCGAATTCGCAAGCCGCTGCACGGCTAAATGTACATATTTTTCAAAGCATTGATATGCTGCGAAGTTTCCCGGATATGGGTGCGATTGTGGACAATGAATTTATAAAGGATAAAACAGTTCGCAAAGTTATTGTGGGACATTTTATTCTTTATTATAAAAATCATTATGATGCACAAAGTATTACGATTCTGCGAATCCTTTACGGAAGACGTAATTTGAATGAGATATTACAATCATTCTAATCCTTCAGTCGATTCCGGCTGCATTCAAAATCATCTTGCAGATGGTCTCGGTGCCGTCGCTGTTCTCTGCTTTCTCCATGGCAGTGCGCATATCACCGGAACGTGTTCTTACTTGCTGAATGGCAGATAACAAACTTTCTTCTGTCACGTCTTCTTCGTTTAACACTTGGGCGAAACCGCGGGCAGCGAAAGACTGTGCATTTAAGATCTGGTCACCACGACTGGCCGACAAAGGCAGGGGGATCAACAACATAGGTTTCTTCAAAGCCAAGAACTCGTGGATCGCATTGGAGCCGGCACGGGAAATAATCAAATCCGACAAAGCCAAGTAGTCCGGCAATTCTTCCGACACAAATTCAAACTGACGGTAGGAAGGGTGGGAGATAGATGGATCCATTTTACCCTTGCCACACAAATGAATAATATTAAACTGTGCCACTAACGCCTCTAAATTGCCGCGAATGGCCTTGTTTACCGCTACAGATCCTGCACTACCGCCCATCACCAATAGCACCGGTTTTAAGTCAAAGCCAAGGGCTGCACGGGCACGGTCGGCGTTTCCGCTATATAACTCTTTCCGAATGGGCGTACCGGTGAAGACGCCCTTATTCTTCGGTAAATTTCCCAGTGTGTCCGGGAAGGTTACACAAATCTTATCGGCATAGCGGGCAGATAACTTGTTGGCAAGGCCCGGGGTAATATCAGACTCGTGGGAAAGAACCGGCACTTTGCATTTTCCCGCGGCAAACACAACGGGCACCGCCACGAAGCCGCCTTTGGAGAAAAGGACATCGGGCTTCAGCATTTTGATCAAACGTTTAGCGTCCCCGCAACCTGCAATCACGCGGAAAGGATCGGTGAAATTCTTCATAGAAAAATACCGACGTAATTTGCCTGTGCGAATGGTGTGGAACGTAACGTCCGGATATTTCGCAATAATCTCTTTCTCGATGCCGTCGCTGGAACCGATATAGTGAAACTCCGTATCGGGATGCAATTCCCGAATGCGGTTCATCAGCGCAATATTGGGGGTTACGTGTCCGGCTGTTCCGCCGCCTGTAAAAACAATCTTAGCCATACCATTGTCTCCTCTATGTTTATATATGCCTTACTCTACTCGATTATGTCGCTCGCCCCGAAGGAAAGCCTTTACATTCTCCGCTACAATGCCAATTAAACGACCTCGTGCTTCTGTTGCGGCCCAGGCAATGTGGGGGGTGATGATACAATGCTTGGCTGTCAGCAGGGGATTCTCCGGCCTGGGCGGCTCGGTACTGAGTACGTCCACACCGGCGCCTGCTAAACGGCCTTCGTTTAAGGCGTCTGCCAAAGCAACCTCGTCAATCAATCCACCGCGGGCGGTGTTAATGATGAATGCGCCCGGCTTCATCCAAGCCAGCGTTTCTTGATTGATCATCTTCTCATTCTCTGCCGTCAAAGGACAGTGCAGGGAAACGATATCTGCACGGCGGAACAATTCTTCCAACGAAACCGCTGTGGCCCCCTCCGGCAAAGCCTTGGGGGTGCGGGTATACACCAATACGTTCATCCGAAAAGCTTTGGCAATCTCGCAGACGCGGCTTCCAATAGCGCCGTAGCCTACAATGCCCAGCGTCTTGCCGGCAAGCTCTAATAAAGGTGTCTCCCAGAAACAGAAATCTTTGGAAGCGGTCCATGCCCCTGTGCGCACCCGCTCGCTATGATGTCCTACGTGGAGCGCCAGTTCCAGCATAAGTGCAAAGGTTAATTGGGCTACGTCTTCCGTGCTATAACCCGGTACGTTGGTTACCGCAATGCCGCGGCTTGCGCAGGCTTTCAAATCCACGGCGTTGGTGCCGGTGGAAAGCAGGCCTACGTAGCGTAACTTGGGAAGCTGGGCCAGAATTTCAGCGGTCAGCACCGTTTTATTGGTAATCACAATCTCCGCATCCTTTGCTCTGCTTATAATTTCAGCAGGGGGCGTGCGGTCGTACACGGTAACAGGTCCCACTTCTTCCAAAGGTGCCCAGGAAAGGTCGCCGGGGTTGGTGGTGTAGCCGTCTAAGATGACGATCTCTTTGGGAATGTCGAAAGTATATTTTGTCATATAAGTTGCGAGCTCCTTTGCACGTAAAATAGGGGAGGGCCAATCAGGATGATTGGGGGAATCTGGGAAGAATTGGGTTTCCAGACAAAGACCGCCTCTGCGGTTGTAGGTGGCGCCCATTTTACCCGCCATCCCGTCTGCCATGAAGTTTCCCGTATAGAACTGAACGCCGGGCATAGTGGTGTAGGTGCGCATACGGATGCCGGTGAGGGGGCTGTAGACAGAAGCGGCCAAATTACATGTTTCCTGCACGCTGTCTGCCAGTACAAAGTTATGGTCGTAGCCTTTGCCGGCGATCAAATCCGGGTCGGTGGTATCTTGGGCAAGTCCGTCACCTAAACAAGGGAGCTTATTGACGTCCATAGCCCCGCGGAAGGGACGTAGAACGCCGGTTCCCATGCAATTTTCATCTACAGGGGTAAAAGCTTTTGCATAAATCCGTACCTGATGGGCACCTAAATTCCCGGCACCGTGGCCATGCAAGTTGAAATAAGCATGGTTGGTGGGGTTATATAAAGTATCCTTGTCAGAGGTTGCTTTGTATTCGATCTTTAATGTGTTGGTATCGTTAAAGGAATAGCGCACGAAAGCGGTCATCTTGCCGGGATAATGCTCTTCGCCGTCCGGGGAGCGGTATCGGAAGCTAACGGAGTCATCGTCAAAGATACCTACATCCCAAAGTTTGGTGTGGAAACCGGTGGGACCGCCGTGGAGATGGTTGGGGCCGTTGTTGGTGGCCAGTTGGATGGTTTCACCGTTTAGGGTAAAATGTCCGTTCTTGATTCGATTGGCGTATCGTCCGATGGTGGCACCGAAGTTGCCGCCGTTGATTTGATACGCCTTGACGGTGTCGAAACCCAATGTTACGTCTGTTAAGTTTCCTGCCTTGTCAGGCACGCAAATGGCCCGAATGATACCGGCGTAATTGAGAATTTCCACATAAGCGCCCTGCTTATTGGTAATGCGGAAACAAAGCACTTCACGCCCGTCTTCCAGATGGTCAAACACTCGTTTTGTTACCATATTTGCTGCCCACTCCTTTGCTGAAAATCTATGGAATATTATACCACCAGTGATGTTGGATGTAAATGCAAAAGCTTTTTTGAGTTTTCATACTGTTTGGGCATAGAAACCTATTTTTCTGGGTTTAAACCCAAAAATTTCTCGTTTTCACCCAAACGTTGGGCGGAAATTGCTAAAAATCCTATTTTTCGCCCAAAGGGACAGCACACACTTCTCTTGACATCTATTTTATTTAGTTGTATGATGAATTTCGTAATCAGAGCAGGTATTTGCGCGTTAAGTATCTCGGGATGGGAGTATAGCCCGGGAGCGAAGAGGTCCTTTGATAAGCCTCGCGGTGCAATGCTTCATCCGCTGCCTTTTAAGTACAACGGTGAGATGCTCTCTTTCAGGTTTGATCGGAACGAAAGGGGCTTTTTTTATGCACAACAAGAAAGTAAATCCTACAGTGAAGCTGGTTTATCTGGCTATGTTGATGGCACTCACCATCATTTTTACTCGCTTTATTAGTTTGAATATCGGCAATACCATTCGCATTGGGTTGGGACGATTGCCTATTTTTGCAGCGTCTATGTGGTTCGGTCCCGTTGCCGGCGTGCTGGTGGCAGCCGGTGCGGATTTGATTGGCGCTACAATGACAACCGGTTGGAATTGGATCATTATGATTCCTGCCTTGCTGGCAGGCTTGCTTCCGGGCCTTTTGGTGAAAGTTTTCCGTTTGGAGAAGCGTCATCGCAGCAAATGGGTGTTCCTTCGAATGGTTTTGTGCATTGTGGTTACCCACATGCTGACCTCTGGCATTCTTATGACGTTCATTTTACATTACGTGTACGCACAACCGCTGATCTTCCTGTTTGCCACACGTCCGGCCATCGCACTGGTGGAGGGTGTGCTGCAAGGCTTCTTATTATATTTGATTGAAACGAGGGTACGCCATGAAAATTGATGACTGTATGGCATATATTCATAAAACCGTTTGGCTGGGCAGCAAACCCGGTCTTTCCCGCACAGAAGAACTGCTTAGGCGTATGGGCAATCCGGAGAAAAAACTCAAATTCATTCACGTGGTGGGCACCAATGGCAAAGGCTCCTCCTGCGCGATGTTATCTTTGATTTTGAGCCGGAGCGGTTATCGGGTGGGCACTTTTGTGTCTCCTTATATTGTGCATTTCAATGAGCGGATTCAAATCAATGGAATGCCTATCTCGGATGCGGATTTATGCGACGTGGTGGAGTTTGTGAAACCCCATGCGGACGCTATGGAAGACAGTCCTACGGAATTTGAACTGATTACGGCGGTGGGTTTTGAATATTTTACCCGGAAAGGCTGCGATATCGTGGTCTTAGAAGCGGGGATGGGCGGCGCTTTGGATTCCACCAACGTGATTGAAACGCCGCTTGTGTCCTTGTTCACGGCTATCGGGTTGGACCACAAAGATCAACTGGGCGCCACGGTGGAAGAAATTGCGCGCACGAAAGCCGGGATTCTGAAGAAGGGCACTCGGGCGGTCTTTAACGGCGATGAGGCGGCGGCTTTGCCGGTTTTGGAGGAAGCCTGCCAGAATTTGGACATTCCGCTTACGGTGCCGGATCGCAGTGCGTTGCAGATTGGGAAAAGCGACCTTACGGGCAGTACTTTTGATTATAAGGACCGCGTCGGTCTTCGAGTGGGTCTGTCCGGCATGCACCAGGTGCAAAATGCCATTGCGGTGATTGAAGTTGTAGAAGCACTGCGGGCGCAGGGGTGGACGGTTTCGGAGGAGGCCCTTCGATACGGTTTGGAAAATGTTCGCTGGCCTGCTCGTTTTGAAGTCCTTCGTAGCAAGCCTTTGGTGATTTTTGACGGCGCCCATAATCTGAATGGCGTGGGTCGTCTTCGGGAGAACGTGGAGCGGTATTTTCCCGGCAAGAAACTGGTGATGCTTATGGGCGTCATGGGGGACAAGGATTATAATCCTATGCTGGATTTAATGATGCCTTTGTGCGCACGGCTTTATACCGTGAAGCCCAATAATCCTCGGGCACTTCCGGCAGAGCAGTTGGCGGCGCTGGGGGAGGCGCGGGGTGTGCCTTCCAAGGCAATTTCCCTGACGCAAGCGGATGTGCAGGGCGTGATCGGTAAAATGGCGGCAGAGGAAGTCCTCTTAATGATGGGATCTTTGTACATGTACGGGGATTTGGTGAAATTGTTGGATTGATTTTTGTTGCTTTTTACCCACAAATAGAGTATGATATTAGGCGGTATGTTCGGCATACCGCTTATTTTTATGAATATTAACGAGAAAGGAGAATGTTGTATGGTTAAGGTTACACTGAAAGACGGTTCCGTATTGGAATTTGATGCCGGAACCACAGTGTTGCAGGTTGCTGAATCCATTAGTCAGGGACTTGCAAGAGCCGCAGTTGCTGCGGAAGTAAACGGGGAGGTGGTAAGCCTCACTACAACACTGGATACAGATTGCAGTTTGAACATCCTGACCTTTGACGCAGATGCGGGAAAGAAGGTGTACCGTCATACTACATCTCATATATTAGCCCAGGCTGTAAAGCGCTTGTTCCCGGACGTAAAGCTTGCAATCGGACCTGCTATTGAGAACGGATTCTATTATGACTTCGATATGGAAGGTACTTTCACCCAAGAAAGCCTTGCGAAGATCGAGCAGGAAATGAAGAAGATTATCGAGGAGAAACTTCCTTTGGAGCGTTTTGAATTGCCCAGAGAAGAAGCAATCCGTTTCATGGAGGAGAAAGGCGAGCCTTACAAGGTAGAGCTCATTCGGGATCTTCCGGAAGACGCTACACTGTCATTTTACCGTCAAGGCGAGTTTGTGGACTTGTGCGCAGGCCCGCACCTTCCCAACACCGGCAAGGTAAAGGCATTCAAGCTTACCCAGGTTGCAGGTGCATACTGGAGAGGCT
>JAFYOJ010000102.1 GCA_017560225.1 Clostridia bacterium | reverse complement strand
TATATGGAGTCTCATAGCGTATCCTGTATGGTGGGGTCTCCTCCCGGATACGTGGGTCATGATGAAGGTGGACAATTAACGGATCGTGTTCGTTCAAATCCATATAGTGTTGTTTTGTTTGATGAAATAGAGAAAGCCCATCCGGATGTTTTTAATATTTTGCTGCAGGTATTGGAAGACGGACAGTTGACAGATACTAAGGGCCGGTGCGTGGATTTTAGAAATACAGTGATTATTATGACTTCGAATATCGGCGCACGGAATATTACAGAGCCGAAGCACTTGGGATTCTCTGTGGATTCTGAAACAGATCGGTATGATAAGATGCAGTCGGCCGTAATGGAAGAACTGAAGAAAATGTTTAAGCCGGAATTCTTGAATCGTGTAGATGAAACGGTTGTTTTTAAACCGCTTCAAAAAGAAGAAATCCGAGAAATTGCAGCGCTTCAATTGTCCCGTCTTGTGGAACGAAGTGAACAAACGGGCGTTTCTCTATCCTATGATGCACAATTGTTGGATTATTTGGCAGAGAAAGGTTACAGTCATGTATATGGTGCCAGACCGCTTAAGCGTTTAATTCAACAAGAAGTGGAAGACTTGCTGTCTGAAGCCATTCTCAAAAATGGTGGTACGAACCGGGAACTTGCCGTGCATTTGATTATAGACGATGGGAAGGTGTGTATTCGTGGCTAAAGTCAAAACCTGTTTCTTTTGTAATGAGTGTGGTTATGAATCTTCCGGTTGGTTGGGTAAATGCCCGGGATGTGGTGCGTGGAATACCTTTGTAGAAGAAAAAATACATCCTGAAACGAAAGGCGGAAATTCCTTTGGCTTCGCCGGTATTTCAAGCGGTCACACCAACGCGACGCCTATCGGTGATATTCCGCTGGATCAACGCCAGAGAACGGCTTCCGGTATTGGAGAATTAGACCGTGTTCTTGGGGGCGGAATCGTACCCGGCTCCTTGATTTTGGTGGCCGGTGATCCCGGGATTGGTAAATCTACAATGATGCTGATGTTATCCGGTCATTTGGCAAAGACACGCAAAGTGTTATATGTATCCGGTGAAGAATCCGGCAGTCAAATTAAATTGCGTGCCCAACGATTAAGTGTGTGTGAGGATCAATTGTATATCTACGCGGAAACTTCTATGGACGCGGTGATTGCTCAAATTGAAACACTGAAACCGGACGTGGTGATCATTGATTCTGTACAGACGCTGGCAGACAGTTCTGTAAGTTCTGCGCCCGGCAGTGTAAGTCAGGTGCGGGAAATTACCGGTACCTTTCTACGCCTTTCTAAATCACTGAATATTACTGTATTTATTGTGGGTCACGTAACGAAAGAGGGCGCTATTGCAGGTCCTCGTGTTCTTGAACACATGGTAGATACCGTCCTGTATTTTGAGGGTGAACGCCATTTGAGTTATCGCATTCTTCGTGCTGTGAAGAATCGTTTTGGTTCTACTAACGAAATTGGTGTATTTGAAATGCGAGAAACCGGTCTTTGGGAAGTGGAGAATCCTTCAATGGCTTTGTTAGAAGGAAGACCGACTCAAAATGCCGGCACAGCCGTTGTGTGCGCCATGGAAGGTACCAGACCGGTGATGTTGGAAGTACAGGCATTGATTAGCGGTTCCAATTTATCCAATCCAAGAAGAATGAGTACCGGCTTGGATTATAACCGTTTCGCTTTGTTGCTGGCTGTTTTGGAGAAAAGGGGCGGTTATCGTTTAGCTGCTTGTGATGCGTATGTCAACGTAATCGGCGGTATCCGATTATTGGAGCCGGCCAGTGATTTGGCGGTTGCTGCGGCGGTTATGTCTTCTTACCGAAATGTTGTTCTGCCGGAAGATACTGTTTTCATTGGTGAGGTTGGCCTTACCGGTGAGATTCGTGCGGTTAGTCACATTGATAAGAGAATCAATGAGTCTCTGCGCCTTGGTTTTAAACGGTGTATTGTCCCGAAAGGCAATCAAAAACAAGTGGAACAAACCGCAAACGTTGTTTTTGTGGAGAATATTCACGAACTGTCTGATTTTATAGGCAAAGGAGATTGAAGAATGCGTAGTATTTTAATGTTGATACATAATGGTTTTGAAGAAATTGAAGCATTGACTACGGTGGATTTATGTCGGCGTGCCGGCATAGAGGTGTGTGTATGCAGTATGACAGGCTGCGAGATGCTGCAAGGGGCACATGGTATTTCGGTTCAGGCGGATGCTGTGTTTGAAAATCTTGAATTGTCTTCATTTGATATGGTTGTGCTTCCTGGTGGTCTTCCCAATGCAACTTCTTTGCGGGACGATGATCGTGTGATGGATATACTGCGTACTTTTGAACGGCAAGATAAGTATTTGGGTGCAATTTGTGCAGCGCCCATTGCACTGGAACGAGCAGGCTTATTGCAAGGACGTAGGGTTACCTCTTATCCAGGGTGTTTAGAGGATGAAAGTGTATGTGACTATGTAGAACAGTGCGTGGTGGCGGACGGTAAGATTATTACCAGTCGCGGTGTGGGCACCGCCATTGATTTTGCACTTCAAATCATTGCGGTGCTTGTGTCGCCGGAGAAAGCGAATGAAATTGGGATGGGAATCTTGTATGAAAATTCGTAATTTTTTTCTGTTAGTCTTAACAGCGTTAATATGGGGTTCCTCTTTTGTGGCCCAGAAAAGCGGCGGACCGGAAGTGGGTGCGTTTACCTTTAATGGTATACGGTCCTTTATTGGCGGTGTCTTTTTGATCGTCTTTATCTTGCTTCGTGACAAGTGTAGCAAGCAATCGAAGACCCCTGCCACAAAAGAAGAGAAAAGAAATTTGTGGATTGGGGGAACCCTTTGCGGTGTTGTACTGTTTGTTGCTACGTCGTTACAACAAGTGGGTATGAACTTAGGTGCATCGGCGGGAACCGCTGGTTTCCTGACGGCTTGTTATATGGTACTGGTGCCCATTTTGGGATTATTTTTAAAGAAAAAGTGCCCTTGGCATACGTGGATTAGTGTGTTTGTCGCACTTGTCGGTTTGTATTTGCTTTGTATCAACGGCAGTCTTGCATTGAATCTATATGATGGGATTGTTTTGTTGTGCGCGCTGGTTTTTGCAATCCATATTCTGGTGATTGACCGCTTCGCACCCCTGGTAGATGGTGTTCGTTTATCTTGTATTCAATTTTTGGTATGTGGTGTACTGAGTATAGTGCCTATGTGGATTTTTGATCTTGGTCTTTCTTTTGAACATCTTTCATCTTGGTTATCAGTACTTTCTTCCTTTACCGTATGGATTCCTATTCTTTATGCAGGTATTATGTCCTGCGGTGTTGCCTATACGCTTCAAATTGTGGCACAAAAAGGCATGAATCCTACGATTGCATCTATGATTCTCAGTTTGGAATCTGTATTTTCTGTTTTATCGGGATGGCTGATATTAGGAGAGCGTATGACCTTTAGAAATATCTTGGGCTGTGCTTTGATTTTTGCAGCAATCTTATTTGTGCAGTTGCCTGTTGGTAAGAAAAAGGAGGCACAGTAAGATGACGGAGATTACGCGTGAACTGATTTTATCCGTTCCTGATTCAGAGGATGCTTCCTGCGCCGTGAAAGAAAATGGGAAATTAGTTGAGTATATTACACAGGATCATCAGCGTATTGGTGCCATTTATTGTTGTCGCATTTCTGAATACGTGAAGGCCTACGGTGCGTGTTTTTGTGAAATTGGGGAAGAACGCCGTGGCTATTTGAATACGGATGCTTACAGGGCGGGCGATTGGGTACTTTGCCAAGTAAATGGGGAAGCTCATGAACAAAAAGGTATGCGTCTTACCGATAATGTGAAATTATCCGGGGCTTATGTGGTGGTTCTTGGAAGCGGAACAGTGGGAATTTCCGGTAAAATAAGTGACGAAAGCACGCGTGGTCGTTTGAAACAACTGGGAGAGAAATTATTATCTTCCTATGCGGAATCTTCTTTGGGTGTTATATTCCGCACGGAAGCCGGGCAAGCTTCTGATAAAGAAATAGAAGCGGAATTTTTATCATTGCTCCAACAAGGAAAGATGATTCTGAAGTCTTTTGATTTGGCAAAGAAAAACGGAAACCCTAAAATGGTCTACCAACCGGAGTGGATTGCTAAGATGCTACTTCGATATCCGCCGAATACTATTTCTTCTGTTTTGTGTGATAACCCTGTGTTGGGTTATGAAATCGAAACGAAATATCCGATTTTTACCGGAAAAATCCATCTCTGTAAAGCGCCTGCCATGCAGACTACAGGAATTGCCAATAAGTTATCTACGCTTCTTGGTCGAAAAGTATGGTTGAAATGTGGCGGATATCTTGTATTTGATAAAACAGAAGCCATGACAGTGATTGATGTAAATTCGGGAAAAACTTCCGGTATGCGGTCTTCCGGTGAATTGGCACGTACCGTTAATTTTCAAGCGGCAGAAGAAATTATGCGCAGTATTCGTCTTCGTGGCATAGGCGGTATGATTTTGTGTGACATGATTGACATGGAAGCAGAAGCGGATCGGACAGAGTTACTGGATTTGATGGCTAAAATAGGGAAAAATGATCCGGATTCTCCTCAAATTCATGATATTACTAAACTAGGTATTGTGGAAATTACGCGAAAACGTACAAAAAATACGGAATATCTTGACAAAAGAGGGTAGAAGTACTAATATACACCATGTTAGTTTTATAAATTTTTGTGTGGAGGCTTATTTATGTCATTATCTACAATTGTTTCCATTTCTCATAAGTATGGTTCCAATCCGGATTTCGTTTTAGCCGGCGGCGGAAACACCTCTTATAAGGATTCTAAGTATCTGTATATCAAGGGCTCCGGTACGACCTTAGCTACGATTACAGAAGAAGGTTTCGTAAAGATGAACAGAGCGAAACTGGCGAAGATGTTTGAGAAGCGTTATCCCAAGGATACCGTAAAGCGTGAAGCTATGGTATTAGAGGATATGATGGATGCCCGTGAGAAGTCTGAACTTTCCAAGCGTCCCAGCGTTGAAACTTTGCTTCACAACTTAATCAACTACACCTATATTGTACATACTCATCCTGCTGAACTGAACGGTCTTACTTGCGGTCAGAGCGGTCAGCGTGCTGCAAAGCGTTTATTTGGCAATGATTTTATTTGGATTGGTTTGGTTGAGCCCGGATACGTTCTTGCTGCTGAACTCAAGAAGAAGATGGATCGCTATAAGGCACAGCATGGCAAGGACGCTGATTTGATTCTGCTTCAGAATCACGGTGTATTTATTGCCGGTAACACCAAGAAAGAGATTGAAGAGAAGACTAAGTTTGTATTCAATCAAATTCGCAGTAAGCTCAAGAAGAAACCTGATTTTTCTGAGGTTGAGTTTGATAAAGAGCGCGCAGCTTTCATCGCTCCTGCGCTTAGAATGATGATGATGGATGGCGAGAATGCGCCTATTCTTACATTCCGTACCAACAAGCAGGTTATGAAGTTTGTAGAAAGCGAAGAAGCGTTCTACCCTGTATCTTCCGCTTATTCTCCGGACCACATTGTATACTGCAAGCCCTATCCTTTGTATGTAGCTTATGCAGAAGATTTGGATGCACAGTATGACCTTCTTAAGAAAGGTTTGGAAGATTATAAGGCGAAATATGGCTTTATGCCTCGCGTAATTGCGGTACAGAAGTTAGGCTTCTTTGCATACGGTACTTCCAAGAAGAATGCTGATATCTGTGCAGACGTATTTATGGACGCATGTAAGATCGGTGCTTATTCTCAAAACTTCGGCGGTCCTTTGTTCATGACACAGGCAATGATCGATTTCATTTGCAACTGGGAAGTTGAATCCTACCGTTCCAAAGTATCTCTTGCAGGTGCAGGTGCTCTTCGTCTTCAAGACAAGATTTCCATTGTAACCGGTAGTGCGCAGGGCTTTGGTCAGGGTATTGCAGAACACATGTTGGGACAAGGTGCCAATGTTGTTATCGCAGACCTTAACTACGATCTTGCAAAGGCAAACAGCGATGCCATGAATGAGAAGTTCGGTCGTGGCCGTACCATTGCTTGTAAAGCAGACGTGGGTGATGAAGCATTTGTTACCGATATGGTTTATGACTGTGTACTTGCTTACGGTGGTTTGGATATCTTCGTAAATAACGCAGGTATTGCTATTGCGGGTAGCTTGGAGGAAATGACACAGGCAAGATTTGAATTGGTTACCAAGATTAACTATACCGCATATTATCTTGGGGCTAAATTGGCTTCCAGAATCATGAAGATTCAGAACCGTTTTGCACCGGATTATTTCATGGATATTATCCAAATCAACTCTAAGTCCGGTCTTTCCGGCAGCAACAAGAACTTTGCGTATGCAGGCAGTAAGTTCGGCGGTCTGGGTCTGACTCAGTCTTTCGCTATGGAAC
>JAFYOJ010000101.1 GCA_017560225.1 Clostridia bacterium | reverse complement strand
ATGTAACTACACCAATTGCCTTCGGTAATTTAGGCAGTTTTCTTTTATGCGCCGGATCAAAAAGTCCTTCTTTATTTAATTGGGCTTTCAATGCTTCAAATCGTTCAAAAAGTGAACCCATACCGTCAGGAATCATATTTTGAACGTATAATTGATAAACACCATCCCTTTCATATACATTGATACTTCCGCTGGCCACAACACTCATTCCGTCAGCGGGTTTAAAATCCAATTTCAGGAAATTCGACTGAAAAAGTACGCATTTAAGCACGCCGGCAGAATCTTTTAAAGAAAAATAGGCGTGACCGGAACTATATCGTTTAAAATTGGATATTTCACCGCGAACCGAAACAGAAGACAATTGAGCATCATACATCAATAATGATTTGATGTATTGATTCACATTTGATACTGTTAAGATTCCGGGTTTATGATTCATTGACGACTGACACTTCCTAATACGCCATTCACAAAAGCGCCCGCTTCCGGATAACTGAACTGTTTTGCCAATTCAACCGCTTCATTGATGGATACACTGACCGGAATATCCGGCATGTATTTCATTTCATAAATAGCCACACGTAAAATGGCTAAATCCATTTTAGCCATTCGATCCAAAGTCCAGTCTTTCGAATGAGCAAGAATCAGCTGATCTAATTCTTCCACAACACGAGGCACACCCGCCAAAACGTTCAATAAATATTGTGTTTCCAGTTTTTGACCTTCTTCTTCGGAAATAGAATTTAAGTACATCGCCAACATAGATTCCGCGTCCAAAATTTCTCCGGACATTCCCTCTTCCGGTATCAGGCGCGTATCTACAAATTCATTTTGAAAAATAATCTTTACAGCAGCTTCTCTGGCATTTCTTCTGCTCATACGTAGTAATCCCCTTTCGGTTTATCGATAACTTCCGGGAGGAAGAATCTTGTCTAATAAATTACGCAGGAACGAACGGTCTTTTTGAATTTGTTTGCCTATCCAATATCCTGCAAATATACATAACGCCAAGAATACAGAGGCGATTATACCAAGAAAATAAATAGAAAGACCAATCAATAAGCCAACCAATGCACCATTGATAGGATAAAAATGCATTCTGTAGAATTTATACAATCTTCTCAGCACGGATTAGCCCTCCTTCCCGGCAGCAATGTGAACACCTTCAATATTGATATCCACCAAACCGACTTTCAGTTCCGTCATAGCCTCAACAGAGGACTGAATATTCTCCTGTAACAATTCACTGAGTGTGGGCACTTGCGTATCCGGATAGACAACAAGACGCAATGTAACCTCTACGGAATCTTGTTTGAATTTAGCTTTTGCCTTCGCGTCACGAATACTGGTACTCTTTCTGGCAACAGACAAAGCAATATTTTCAATGGAATTAGCAGAAATACGAATCAAACCGTGATCGTTCTTAAAACAATACGTCTTATTGCTGTGACGAACACGAATGCCGGAAGACAAAATAACCAGATTGACAAACAAAAAAAGCAAACCAAGTAAAAAGATCAAAATATCATAACGATTAGAACGATATAAATTCAAATCGGCATAATTTAATATCATTTCCATAATTTGCTTGTCCGCAAATGGGGAAATCATCATAAGGCCACTAATCACCGAAGCAATCACAGCATAAATTGCAACAAGAATTCTAAACAAAAGATTCATGTTTGCTCACTCTCCGTTTCTGAATAATCCACACCTTGTACATGAATATGAATATTATCCACAACAATACCGGCTTGTTCTTCAATACAACTCTTTACACACTCCTGGATATCAAAAGCTACATCCGGGATGCGATATCCATATCGCACAATGACATATAAATCTATTGTAGTGGAACTTTCCCGCGTAACGACCTTCACACCTTTTGATAAATTAACACGCCCTAATGCTTCTGCAATTCCGCCGGCAATACCACTGCTCATCCCGGCAACACCGGGCACTTCCGATGCTGCAATCCCTGCAATAACGGCAAGGGCATCATCGGTAATCAGTGTATCATTTACTGCTGGTTTATCAAAAGAAGATTCCATTGTTCCATCCTCTACATAATCAATATCTTATCCATTTTACAATAAAAAGAACAAAAAATCAAACGCGGGACCGAATAATAGAAACCATTTCCCCTACGTTCTTCATAGAGGCGACTTCTCCCATCTTAAACCGCATACCAAAATGCCGCTCCACGGCTGCAACCAATCGGATATGTTCTAAACTATCCCAGTCATCGATATCTTCTGCAGTGGTATTGGCAGAAACACAAATAGACGCATCATCGAACACATCTTGGAATATCTCATTTAATCCATCGTATATTTCTTTCTCTTCAAGCATCGTTCTCTGCACCCTTTCTTATGGTTCAACTTGGATGTAGGCATTTTTATTTTGATAGCCGGAAACATTCAATTTCCAAATTCCGTTTCCGCTCTCGTCTTCCGAAATACAAACAAAACCAAACTCACGGTACAGATACCGTACCATTTCATTTTTCTTCGTGGGATAATAATACCCGTATATTTCTTGAATGCCTTCCTTCTTACATTGTAACACCAAAGTATCCAACATTGCAAGTTCCATATCTCGTTTAAGCACTCTGCAACTCATTAGCCACAAATCTAAATGAAGACTGTTTTCTTCCTTTCTGCCGATGACCACGGACACAATCCCATTATCCCCAAAACGATCGGACAGTTGTCCGTACAATCGGATATATGCCGGATTGTCGGCAATTGCTTTCATTTCAGATTCGGTATATCTTTTTGTCGTAACGTTAAATTGATTACTTTTGTTGGTGAGCTGTGTAATACGAGGCAAATATAATGGTTCAAAATCACGGATAATTGCTTTCATCTCAAGGCTTTGCAAGTAAGCTCCATAATCCGTATAGGACTGCTGGGCTTGCATGCGTTTGGTATTCTCTTGATACATAGCATTTCGTTTAAGATCATCCTCGGAGAAAGCAGTAACTTCAAAGAAACCATTTCGTTCCAAAGTAGAAATATAACTGTCTACTTCCCCTATTTCCGGCACCGCAACACCATGTGTATAGGTCCGCACAATCTCTCGTTCTGCGGGATTATCATCTACAAAAACGATACTGTCAGGTAAAATGTTTAAAGATTCAGCAATTTTACCCACATTTTCTGATTTTGCTTCCCAATTTGCTTGAATAACAGCAAAGTCATCTGGTTTCAATACACCGGAAGGATGACTTAATCCTAAAACAGCATTTTCTCGCTCATTTTTGGAACAAACAGTCAATACAACCCCTTTTTGTTGGTGCATTT
>JAFYOJ010000100.1 GCA_017560225.1 Clostridia bacterium | reverse complement strand
TTTACATACGTTTTTTACATACTGCGAAAAAAAGCTGGCAAGAATTCCGTCATACAAGTGAAAGGGGGCGAGGCGGATGCGTAAAATGAATCCTAAAATGATGCCGCCTAAGAAAGGCTCTTTGAAACGAATTTTGAAGCTTTTGTTCCAGTATTATCCGGTATTGATTCCCATTACCATTGTTTGTATTTTGTTCTCTGCGGTGGTATCCTCCATTCCTGCTTTGTTCGTGCAGGAGGTTGTAGCGACCATTGAGGTATACGTAAAGAGCGGGGACTGGGCTGCAGCTTCCCAAGTGATTATTCCAAAGATTATTTTACTGGTCACCTTATACGTGATTTCCATTGCGCTGATTACTTTGCAGACTCAGTTGATGGCTTACATTACCCAAGGCTTTTTGTGTAAGCTTCGTCGGGCGATGTTTGACGGTATGCAGAATTTGCCTATTTCGTATTTCGACCGAAACAGCCATGGCGATATTATGAGCCACTACACCAACGATATTGACGCTCTTCGTCAGTTGGTTTCTCAGTCGTTGCCTGCATTACTGCAATCCGGTGTCATTGTACTGACCGTGTTGGGCATTATGATTTACTTCTGCGGTTGGCTGACATTGCTTGTGTTATTGGGCGTAGTCGCTATGTTTGCGGTTTCCAAGAAAATCGGCGGTGGTTCTGCAAAATACTTTATTAAGAACCAAAAGACCACCGGCGAAGCAGAAGGCTTTGTACAGGAAATGATGAACGGCCAGAAAGTGGTAAAAGTATTTAACCGCGAAGAACAATGCGACAAGGATTTCGACGCTATCAATGAGCGTCTGTTCCAAGACGGCTACAAGGCCAATTCCTATGCCAATATGTTAGGACCGATTATTATGAATATGGGTAACGTTTTGTACGTATTGGTAGCGCTGGTAGGCGGTTTGTTGCTGGTTTTGAACGTACCGAATTTCAGTTTGTCTATGCAGGCTTTGAGTATCAGCGTTGTCATTCCGTTCCTCAATATGACGAAGCAGTTTACCGGAAACGTGAACCAAGTGTCTCAGCAGATTAACTCCATTGCAATGGGTATGGCCGGTGCCAGCCGCGTATTCGCTTTGATGGATGAGAAGCCGGAAGCAGACGAGGGGTACGTAACGCTGGTGAATGCGATTATTGGCGAAGACGGTTCTATTACGGAATCTTCCGTGCCTACGGGAAAATGGGCGTGGAAGCATCCTCACGGCGACGGCACATTAACTTACACGGAACTGAAAGGTGACGTGCGTATGGTGGACGTAGACTTCTCCTATGACGGAGAGAAGACGGTTTTGAAGAACGTTTCTGTCTATGCAGAGCCCGGTCAGAAGGTCGCATTCGTAGGTGCTACCGGTGCCGGTAAGACTACTATTACCAATTTGATCAACCGTTTCTATGATATTGCAGACGGTAAGATTCGCTACGACGGCATCAATATCAACAAGATTCGCAAATCGGATTTGCGTCGTTCCTTAGGTATCGTACTGCAGGAAACCAACTTGTTTACGGGTACGGTTATGGAGAATATCCGTTATGGCCGTTTGGATGCCACGGATGAGGAATGTATGGAAGCGGCAAAACTGGCCGGTGCCGATGACTTTATTCGGAGGCTTCCGGAGGGTTACCAAACACAGCTTGCCAACAATGGTTCTAACTTGTCCCAGGGACAGCGCCAGTTGGTGGCTATTGCCAGAGCCGCTGTTGCCAATCCGCCGGTTATGATTTTGGATGAAGCAACGTCATCTATTGATACCCGTACGGAAGCTATTGTGCAGCGGGGTATGGATAAGCTGATGGAGGGTCGTACCGTATTTGTTATTGCCCACCGTTTGTCCACGGTTATGAATTCCGACGTTATCATGGTATTGGATCACGGCGAAATTATTGAGCGAGGCAACCACGAGAAGTTGATTGCGCAGAAGGGCACGTATTATCAGCTTTATACCGGTGCGTTTGAGTTGGAATAAGGCCGAAATGGGTTTAGTTCAGCTCCTTTTTGCAGGTTTATGCGAAAAGGAGCTTTTTTACCCCCCATCAACCATTACAGTACCTTGATTTTCTCCTTTTTTAAAAGAAATCCATACGC
>JAFYOJ010000099.1 GCA_017560225.1 Clostridia bacterium | reverse complement strand
TCTAACCGGTCGTTACGGGCGATTGCACGTCCGGCGTGACAGGCTATTACATAGGCGGCATCATTTCCGCTGGGAAGAAGCATTCCTTCAATTAAAGAAGACACAGATAAGGTGTATCCTTTCTGCAAATATGCAATGGAAGCATCCGGTGCTACGCGGTCCAGTTCGTCACCTACAAGAATGACTTTCTCCGGGGATAAATACTGCAGTGCTACCCATGCCGTAAAGAGCTTTGTGGTGGAAGCAGGGTAAAGTCGTGTGTTTAAATCTTGCTTTGTATAAAGATATATCTCGCTGTCTACATCATACACAGTACAAATGCCTGCGGTGCTTTCGTAAGTCGTGAATGCCTCGATATATTTGTCGGTGCAAGGCTTCGGCGTGGGGGAAGCTACTTGTGTAGGGGAGGAGCCGGGTAGCGTGGAAGGCGTGTTCCCGCAACCGGGTAAAAAGGCGTACGTAATCAGTATGAACCATACTATCATTGTGCGGAAATGTTGTTTCAATGGGGTACTCCTTTCCTTAAATTGTTTTCTATTATACCAGTGAATAATTTTTTGGAAAAGTATTGCATTTCTCAAAAGCCTGTGGTATACTAATCGTCGCGCGTAAAAGTGTGCGTAAATGCTTTCGGGAGGTGAACCAAGTTGCCAAATATCAAGTCAGCTAAGAAAAGAGTAATTATTGCTGAGAATAATCAGAAGAAGAATGCAGCGGCTAAGTCTGCACTCAGAACCTCTGTTAAGAAGGCAAATATTGCGGTTGCGAACAAAGATGAGAGTGCTGCTGAGGCAGTAAAGTCTGCAATTGTTAAAGTTGATAAGGCTGCAGCAAAGGGTCTTTTGCACAAGAACACTGCTGCTCGCAAGAAGTCTCAACTTGCAAAGGCATTGAATGCAGCATCTGCAGAATAAGAACAAGGTTTCAATTGACCTTAAATTCCGCACATAATGTGCGGAATTTTTTTATGCAAAGAAGGGCATACTATTGTCAAAACTTTTAAGGGAGATAGGACAATGTTTATGCAAAAGAAATCACAAAGTTCCTCTGCGGGAAAGTGTATGATTGGAATTATTTCCGGAGTTGTAGCCGGTGCCACGGTTGGCTCTGTATTAGCGCTTATGTTTGCCCCTTGTTCAGGCAAAGAAACACGTAAGTATTTAAAAAAGAAGAAAGATAATATTGCGGATACGATGAAAAATACTTTTCAGGAATTAAAAGACGGAATGTGTGAGTAAATGGAGAAGATGAGTTTTTCTTTTACTTGGCAGGGTCTTTTATACACCTTGTTGATGGTCGCTGCAATTGTGGCGATTGTTTTATTGATTGTGTTGATTCGTCGCTTAATTTGCTTGGTAGGGAAAGTGGATTTATTGGTGGATAATACCCGTACTTCTATTGAATGTACCGTTCATAAAATGCCAATCATTGCACAAAGCATGGAAGATGCGGTGGAGGACTTACAGAGCGTTACCAGCGGTGTAAGTAATGTTTTTCATATCTTCCGCAAGTTCGGCGGGAAATAATTATTTGCACTTGAAATATTGGGTTGGATATGGTATTGTATTACAGACTTCTTGTTCCGGTGGTCTAATGGATACGATAGTAGACTCCGACTCTGCTGATATGGGTTCGATCCCCGTCCGGAACGCCAGATCATGTAAATTCCCCGAAAGCGACCAGACTCTCGGGGAATTTATATTTTACATCAAATACTCATGCACGTCCATAGTATCAAACCCTTTGTGCAGTGCCATATTAAGTCCATTGGAAATGGCGATGCACATTCGTTCAATAGCAACGTCGATATTCTTTGGCGTCACAATCATTTCGGATCCGTAGGTGTCGGAAAGACGTTCTAACATGGTGTCGTCCGGCGCTTTTCCTGTGGCTTTCTCCAATAAATCACAGGTCATGGTAAGGGCGTCTACCACCGTGGGTACCCCGATGGCAATTACGGGAATACCCAGCGTGTTTTGGGACAATTCCATTCGCCGATTGCCTACGCCGGAGCCGGGGACAATGCCGGTGTCGGAAATTTGAATGGTGGTATTGACACGGGACGTTTTACGGGACGCCAATGCATCCACCGCAATGACGAGATCGGGATGGGCTACGTCGATTAGTCCCTGTAAAATGGCGCCTGTTTCAATCCCTGTGATGCCCATAACACCGGGTGCTACGGCACACACGGTGCCCATACGGGTATCCAGATGCTTTCTCAGTTGTTCGTTGCTCTTCAAATGCTTTGTTACCACCATTCTGTCTACCACGCGGGGACCTAAAGAATCCGGTGTGACGCTGCGGTTTCCAAGACCCACCACCATTATACAGGGATCCTCTTTATTCAGCGCACCGGTAAAAAGATTCATTTCAGCAGACAATGTATGGGCAATTTGTTGTTGCAACGCTAAACTGGAAATTTCTTCTGTCTTTAATTCAATGGTAATGTAATTGCCTTGACTTTTCCCTAATTGTTCTGCGGCTTCATCGCTTTCAATACGAATGCGCGTCACGCGGTATTCGTCTTGTTCCTCGGTGTCGGCAATCACGCCTTCCGGCAATTGATGGGCTGCTTCCATTTGACTGGCTCGTTTCTCATCGATCAATTCCTTTGCTTCCAACACTAAATCTGAATAAATTTGCATATAAAACCTCCCGGAACATTCACGTAGTACCGCTATTGTTTCCGGGAGAGAAGAAAAATATCAAATGATAATACAAATCAGTCCGCTGCCGCCTTCATTGATGACGCGCTCAATGGTTTCTTTCAGCTTCACCCGCTCTTCGTCGGGGAGGCGATTCAGTTTACTTTGAAGACCTTCACCCATTAACTCGTTGAGTGGCTTGCCAAACAGATTCGACGTCCAAATATCCCCGGGATTCTCCTCAAACTCGCTGAGAATGTAGCTGACTAATTCTTCGGACTGTTTTTCCGTGCCCACAAAAGGCGCAATCTCCGTTTCGATGTCTGCCCGAATCATGTGAATGGAAGGTGCTTGGGCACGCAATCGCACGCCGAACTTGTTGCCTTGTTTCACAATCTCCGGTTCTTCCAATTTCATTTCTTCCATGGTAGGCATTACGATGCCGTATCCCTTCATAGCGACGTCATTTAAAGCTTGGGAAATGCGTTCGTGTTCTCGTTTGATCCTGCCAAGATCCCGAATGACCGCCATTAAAGCTTTTTCGTCCTGAATATCCAAGCCGGAACGATCTGAAAGAATTTTATAGAACAATTCTTCCGGCACCATCATATCCACGCAAGCAGTACCGTGCCCAGCATCTAATGCGGACAATCGCGCTCCGGTTACGTAGGGGCAAACGTTTAACCGGCCGGCACAGGTTTCAACGTGGCGGAATTTTTGTGCATCCATAAAGGCGTCCCGAATGGAATCCACCAGGGCACATTTTACCGTGTCATCCTGCTCCAAACTTTCCACCCAAGAGGGGATTTTGAACGTGACTTCCATAATGGGGAACTCATAAAGAATGGCCTGCATAATGTCGTCGATGGTTTCCGGTGTCATTTCCAGACAGTTGACGGGAATGACCGGTGCACCGTATTTGGTTGCAAGGTCTTGGGCAAGCAGGAGTGTCTCTTCTGCTTGGGGTGTTTGGGTATTGAGTAAAATGGTATACGGTTTCCCCGTTGCCTGTAATTCGCTGATCACCCGTTCTTCGGCCTCTATGTAGCCGCTTCTTGCAAGGTCGGTGATACTACCGTCGGTTGTAATCACCAAACCAATGGTGGAATGGTCAGTAATAACCTTCTTGGTGCCCAGCTCGGCAGCTTCGCCGAAGGGGATTTTCTCCTCGTACCAAGGGGTAGACACCATTCTGGGCGCATCTTCTTCCATGTGACCCATAGCACCGTCTACCAAATACCCCACACAGTCCACTAAACGTACCCGCATGTGAATGCGGTCTTCGATGGTGATATTAACGGCCTCATTAGGGATGAACTTCGGCTCCGTGGTCATAATGGTCTTGCCGGAGGCACTTTGCGGAAGTTCATCAATGGCCCGCTCACGTTCAAAATTGTTTTCAATATTGGGAATGACCAAGAGATCCATAAAACGTTTGATGAATGTGGATTTGCCTGTTCGCACAGGTCCTACTACACCAATATAAATGTCACCCTTTGTTCTTTCCGCGATCTGTTGATAAATATCATACTGATCCACCCGATATACCTCCCTTATTTTCGGTAAAATGTTCTTCTATACGTGGCATTTATATGTGAGAAAAATAGAAATATACCAAGGGAGTTTATTGTATAAATATGCAATTCGTGTTATAATCCCTTTGTCGTAGGACACGGAAAGAGGTTTAAGGTAGTATGGTAACACAAGAAAAAATCCAAATTCGTCCGGCGCGGCTTTCGGGAACGGTGCAAATTGTTCCCTCGAAATCCCATTTACATCGTATTTTAATTTGTGCGGCACAAGGTATTTTGAAAGGGGATCTACAGAATTTGTCTCTGTCCATTCCTCGTATGGCATCGGAAGATGTGGATGTCACCCTTGATTGCATTGAAGCACTGGGTGTACGGGTATCCAGAAGCAGTACGGAGATTCATTTGCAGGCAGGGGACAAGCGTTCGGATGTACCGGTACTTCATTGTCGGGAAAGCGGCTCCAGCCTTCGTTTCTTATTGCCGGTGGCGGCAACCCAAACAGCACAATTTCAAATGACCGGTAAAGGAAGACTTCCAAAACGTCCCATGGGGATGTTCGCCCAGGTATTGGGAGAGAAGGGACTTACTTTCACGCAAGCGGGAGAGGATTTCCTCCCTGTACACGTGGCTGGATGCCTTGCATCCGGCGTTTATACATTACCCGGGGATATTAGTTCTCAATATATATCCGGTCTTTTAATGGCCCTTCCGGCCCTTTCGGGACGGTCGGAGATTCGGCTTACTACAGAACTTCATTCGGCACCTTATATCGAAATGACATTATCTACATTGCGGGATTTTGGCGTGTTGTGGCAAGGTAGTATTCAAGAAGGTCATTTTACCATCGAGGGTCCCGCTTCCTTTAAACCCACCGGTTGTATAGAACCGGAAGGGGATTGGTCCTCCGGCGCATTCTGGGTAGGTGCCAAAGCGTTGGGGGCAGACGTTTGCCTTCGTGGATTGAAAGATGACAGTACCCAAGGGGACAAGGCCATCGTGGAACTTTGCAGCAAAGTGGGCGGTGATGCCGTATTAGACGTACAGCACGTGCCGGATTTAGTACCCATTTTAGCCGTTGTGTGTGCTTTTGCAAAAGGAAACACCACCCTTACGGGAACGGCGCGCCTTCGCTTGAAAGAAAGTGATCGTGGGCAGTCGGTGCAAGAAATGATTGAGCATTTAGGCGGCAGGGTAAC
>JAFYOJ010000098.1 GCA_017560225.1 Clostridia bacterium | reverse complement strand
TTTATATTCGGTGCCATCTAATCTAATGTGATTCATCAAATTGTTGAAAATCCTCTTTTTGGTACGATGCCGAAAAGAGGATTTTTGCGTAATTCTTTTTCTTGACAAAATAACCTACATTCTATATAATACACGGATAATTAGAATATTAATGAGGAGTGAACTGCATTGGCTTTTATTTACGACGAACCTTCTTATACTTTTAGTGAATATCTTTTCTTGCCCGGTCTTACTACTAAGGATTGTACACCGGCAAATGTTTCTTTGAAGACCCCTCTTGTACGTTTCAAAAAAGGGGAGGAATCAGAAATTAATTTGAATATTCCGTTGGTATCTGCAATTATGCAGGCGGTATCGGATGATAAGATGGCAATCGCTTTGGCAAAATGCGGCGGCTTGTCCTTTATTTTCGTATCCCAGGGAATTGAGAGCCAAGCAGCTATGGTTTCTCGTGTAAAGAAGTATAAGTCCGGTTTTGTAATCAGCGAGTCTAACTTGACACCGGAGCATACTTTGGCAGATGTTCTTCAATTGAAGGAGAACACCGGTCATACAACTGTAGCCGTTACCCATGACGGAACTCCCCATGGTAAACTTTTGGGTATTGTAACCGGCCGTGATTACAGAGTAAGTCGCATGGATTCTACCACGAAGGTGCGTGAGTTCATGACGCCTTTTGAGAAGCTGATTTGCGGCGATGAGTCTATGACTTTAAAGACTGCCAATGACGTGATTTGGGATCACAAGTTGAATGTGCTTCCGATTATTGATGCAAATCAGAATTTGAAGTATTTCGTCTTCCGTAAGGACTATGATTCTCACAAAGAGAACCCCACAGAACTTTTGGATAGCCAGAAGCGTTACATGGTTGGTGCAGGTATTAATTCTCGTGACTTTAAGGAGCGTGTTCCGGAGCTTGTTAAGGCAGGTGTAGACGTTCTTTGTATTGACTCTTCCGAGGGATATTCTGAATGGCAGAAAGATACGCTTGAGTGGATTCACCAAGAGTATAACGGCAAGGTTAAGGTTGGTGCCGGCAACGTTGTAGACGGCGAATCTTTCGAATACCTTGCAAATGCAGGTGCTGACTTTATTAAGATCGGTATCGGCGGTGGCTCTATCTGTATCACCCGTGAGCAGAAGGGTATTGGCCGTGGACAAGCTACTTCTGTTATTGAAGTATCTAAGGCTCGAGATGAATATATGAAGAAGAACGGCATATATATTCCTTTGTGTTCTGATGGTGGTATTGTTCACGATTACCATATGACACTGGCATTGGCAATGGGTGCTGATTTCTGTATGTTGGGTCGTTATTTTGCACGTTTTGATGAAAGTCCTACGCTCAAGTTAAATATTAACGGCAATTACGTGAAAGAATACTGGGGCGAAGGTTCCAACCGTGCAAGAAACTGGCAGCGTTACGATATGGGTGGCAGTGCAAAGCTTTCTTTCGAAGAAGGCGTTGACTCCTATGTACCTTATGCCGGCAGTCTTCGTGATAATTTGGATATTACGTTGGGTAAGATCAAATCCACCATGTGTAACTGTGGTGTTATGAACATTCCGGATCTTCAGCGTGAAGCTAAACTTACCCGTGTATCTTCTACAAGTATCGTAGAGGGTGGCGCACACGATGTTATCCTGAAGGATAAGAATTATATTAATGTAAAATAAGGGCGTAAATATTGCCTTTATAATAGAAAGGAAGGGTTATAATGGCCGAAGTAAAAGGGGAGAAACCAACACATTTGACGAAAGAAGGTCTTCAGCGCTATAAAGAGAAGCTTGCTTACTTGAAGGGCGAGAAGACTATGGAGATTGCACGCAGAATTGAAGTGGCTCGTGGATTTGGTGATCTTTCTGAAAACTCAGAGTATGATGATGCGAAGCAAGAGCAAATGGAGAACGAGCAAGAGAAGAAGCGTTTAGAAGCAATTTTGAATAACTATATTCTGATTGATGATGAGAATTTAGATACAGATTGCGTACGTTTAGGTCAGGTTGTTGTTCTTTATGACTATGAGTTTGAAGAGGATGTAGAATATTACCTGGTCGGTTCTTCTGAAGCTGATCCGCTTAAGGGCATGATCTCCAATGAGTCTCCTGTTGGTGAGGCTATCTTAGGTAAGAAGAAAGGGGAGGACGTAAACGTTCAAACCCCCGGTGGTATTGTTAAGTATCAAATTAAGGATATTAAGATTCCGCAGAAATAATTTTCTCGTTTGGAGGAACAAAAGTTGAACAATACAGAAGAAATGGTAACATCTCAAGTACCGCAACAAGAACAAGAGCAGGATATTAACGAGCTTATGCAAGTGCGTCGGAATAAACTGGCGGATTTGAAAGAAAACGGTAAGAATCCTTTTGAAATTACAAAATTTGACGTAACCTTTACGTCGGATGAGATTATCGCACGCTATGATGAAATCGGCGAGCCTGAACATGACCCGGAAACCGGATTGCCTACTTCTGATCGGGAGCCTGTTGTGGTTTCTATTGCCGGTCGTATGATGCTCAAGCGTATTATGGGTAAAGCCAGCTTTGCACATATTCAGGATAAGAAGGGTATGATTCAAATTTACGTTCGCCGAGATGATATTGGCGCGGATGTATATGCAGATTTCAAGACCATGGATATTGGTGATATTATTGGTATTACCGGTACCGCATTTAAGACCAAGACCGGTGAAATTACGGTTAAAGCACAAACGTTGACACTGCTTTCTAAGTCTTTGCGTCCCCTTCCTGAGAAGCGCCATGGCCTTAAGGATACAGAACTTCGTTACCGTCAGCGTTACGTTGATTTAATTGTGAATCCGGAAGTAAAGAGAAACTTTATTATTCGTTCTCAATTTATTAAGTTCATGCGTCAATACTTAGACAATATGGACTATATTGAGGTGGAAACCCCTGTTTTGAATACTATTGCAGGCGGTGCTTCTGCACGTCCGTTTATTACCCATCACAATACTTTGGATATTGATATGTTTATGCGTATTGCAACGGAACTTCCCTTGAAGCGTTTAATTGTTGGTGGCATGGATCGTGTTTATGAGATTGGTCGTATCTTTAGAAACGAAGGTATGGACCCGAAGCACAATCCCGAATTTACTTCTGTTGAGTTGTACCAAGCTTATGCAGACTTCCATGATATGATGGATATCGCAGAAGGGATTATTTCCGGTGCTGCGAAAGAAATCTTAGGTACTTATGAAGTTGAATGGATGGGCGAGAAGATTGATTTGACACCCGGTTGGAGACGTTTAACCATGGTAGAAGCGGTTAAGGAATATCTCGGTATTGATTTTGGTACCATTACCGACGACGCGGAGGCTGTTGCGGCAGCAGAAGCAAAAGGTGTTGAACTTGCTGAAGCCGCTGAGAAGACATGGGGCAATGCTTTGTATGCATGTTTTGACCAGCGTGTAGAGCAACATTTGATTCAGCCTACCTTTATTACGATGTATCCGGTAGAGGTTTCTCCGCTTACCAAGCGTTCTCCTGTTGATCCTCGTCTTACGGAACGTTTCGAGTTGTTTGTGTGCCACAGCGAACTTGCAAATGCTTATTCTGAACTTAATGATCCCATTGATCAAAGAGAGCGTTTCCAAAAGCAAGTTGAACAACGCGAACGTGGCGATGATGAGACGGAAATGATGGATGAAGATTTCTTGGCGGCTCTTGAATACGGTATGCCTCCTACGGGCGGTATGGGCATCGGTATTGACAGAACGGTTATGTTATTGACCGGAACGGATACCATTCGAGAAGTAATCTTGTTCCCCACAATGAAGCCGTTAGACTAAAATTTAAGGACTATGACCGAAAAGTCATAGTCCTTTTTTGTACTCACTGTAATTCGTAGCAATATCACTTTGCAATACTCCTTTTGTTACAACCCGACGTTCGTTGACGGAAAGATCAAAACGTAGTAAAATAACTACAATAAGATACACCTTTGGAGGTTCGTCATGTTTCGTTATTCAAAAGAGCTGGCACAAATGGCTTTAGGCAATCAAAAGGCACCACTTGTCCTTAAGAACGCCAACCTCGTTCAGGTGTTCACCAACGAAATCATACAAGCTGATATTGCAATTGCAGACGGATATATTGTAGGTGTAGGTACGTATCACGGAGAACAAGAGGTTGACCTCTCCGGACGGTACGTCTGTCCGGGTTTTATTGATGCCCATTTGCACTTGGAATCGACCTTGGTGAATCCCGCTGAATTGATTGAAACAGCTTCTCTGCGAGGTACAACGACCTTTATTGTAGATCCTCATGAAGCGGCTAACGTATCCGGAACAGAAGGCATCGATTATATTTTAAACGAAACAGAGGAATCTCAGGCTAACGTATATGTGATGATGCCATCTTGTGTGCCGGCCGGCCCCTTTGAAGATAACGGTTGTACGCTGACGGCAGAAGATATGAAGTCCTATGTGGGAAACCCTCGTATTCTCGGTTTGGGTGAAGTGATGGATTGCGGCGGTGTCTTAAATGGGGATTCTGCCTTACTGGATAAATTGACGTTGTTCCGCGATAAGAGTATTGATGGGCATGCCGGATACTTAAATGAAGAAGCGACCAATGCGTATTCATTGGCAGGCATTGGCTCTGATCATGAGTGTTGTACTTTTGAAGCGGCGCTGCGGGAGATGCGTGCCGGTTTTCAAATCTTGGTTCGCGAAGGATCGGCGGCGAAGAACTTAGATCCTATTATTCGCGGTGTGGTTGCCAATCGTTTGCCGTATCATCAATTAGCCTTTTGTACCGATGACAAGCATATTGCGGACATTCGTATCGATGGTCATATCAATTATAATGTGCGTAGGGCCATTGCGTTAGGTGTGCCGCCCATTGAAGCAATAAAAATTGGCTCCCTATACCCGGCGAAACACTACGGTTTACGGCATTTGGGTGCTATTGCACCGGGATTCCAGGCGGATATATTGGTTCTCTCAGATTTGGAACAAGTTACAGTAGAACGGGTTTATCATAAGGGCGTTCCGGTGGTTGAATACCTTGAAAGACATCGCCCTGTGCCGGAGAATCTTTTGAACACCGTTCACATCAAGTTAGACGGAATTGAAGCGCTGCGGCTACCTATGTGTCATTCCAAAGCTCGCGTAATTGAATTGATTCCCGGAGAAATTTTAACCAAAGAATGTATGGCGGATGTGAAGGTGGAAGAGGGATTCTTCCAATCGGATGCCACCTATCAAAAAATTGTGGTGCTGGAGCGCCATCGCGCCACGGGGAAAATCGGCATTGGAATTGTCAAGGGATTTTCCATACAAGGGGGCGCGATTGCATCTACTGTAGGTCACGATTCCCATAACTTGATCGCGGTAGGCGATGAAGATGAAGAAATCTACCGGGCCATTCGTGCATTGGAGGCATGCGGCGGTGGATATACTGTTGTTGTAAAGGGGCAGGAGCCTGTTGTCATCCCTTTGGAAATCATGGGTTTGATGAGCAATGAATGCGATGAAGTGGTACAGCCAAAACTGAGTGAGATGATTGAGATTGCACGTTCTTTGGGTGTCCCCGAAGGGATTGCACCATTTATCAACTTGTCTTTTCTGTCACTTCCTGTTATTCCGGAGGTGCGTATTACGCCACGAGGGCTCTATCACGTTACGGAAGGCTGTTTTAAGCCCGTGAATGAGAAAGGATGAGTGTTTATGGCAACTCCTCACAATCAAGGAAATAAAGGCGATGTAGCACGTACAGTGTTGATGCCCGGCGATCCTCTCCGTGCAAAATATATTGCAGAACATTATTTAGAGAACATCGCCCGATTTAATACCGTGCGCAATATGTTTGGCTATACCGGCACCTACAAGGGAACGCCTGTGTCGGTGATGGGTTCCGGTATGGGCATGCCCAGTAT
>JAFYOJ010000097.1 GCA_017560225.1 Clostridia bacterium | reverse complement strand
GAATATTGTCCTCTTGGGCGTATTGGCAGCGTTGCTTCCTGAAATCAGTGCTGAAATTTGGAAACAGGCATTGGAGAGTGTTGTTCCTGCAAAGTTATTGGCAGTCAATGAGAAAGCATTCCAAGAAGGTTTGGCTCTTGGTAAGAAGAAAGGAGCATAAATATGAGTGTTGCTCAAATTTCTGTTTTTCTGGAGAATAAAGCGGGCAGACTGGCTGATGTATCCCGTGTGCTGGGTGCAAACGGCATTGATATCAATGCGTTGTCTATTGCGGATACCACCCATTTCGGCATTTTACGCTTAATCGTGAACCAGCCGGAGCGGGCCGTAAACGTGCTGAAAGAAGCAGGCTTTACCGTAAACAGCTCTCCCGTACTGGCTATTGCCATTGACGACGAGCCCGGATCTCTTTCTAAGGCATTGGACGCTTTAAATGAGAACCAAATCGGCATTGATTATATTTACGCTTTTGTAGGCAGAACCCAAAGCAAGGCTCTGGTGATCCTTCGGGTAGAGGGGTCTTTGGAAGAAGCGGGTGCTGTGCTTTCCAAAGCCGGCATTCAGGTATTGAAAGATACAGAAGTCTATAGCATATAAGGAGGATTGCGGAGTATGGAATATCAAAACGGTAACGTTTCCATTAACGCGGAAAATATTTTCCCTATTATTAAGAAATGGCTTTATTCGGAGAAGGATATCTTCATTCGTGAAGTGGTATCCAATGCCAATGACGCTATTACCAAGTTAAAGAAGTTGGCGGCGATCGGAGAGGCTGAAATTCCTTCCGATGAGGCATGGAAGATTGAAGTGTCTGTGGACAAAGAGGCCGGCACCATTACCGTATTTGATAACGGTATCGGTATGACCAAGGAAGAGGTGGAGAAGTACATCAATCAAGTGGCTTTCTCCGGTGCCAAAGATTTCTTGGAGAAGTACCAAGGTAAAGCAGATGATGCCCAAATTATCGGTCACTTCGGTCTTGGTTTCTATTCGACTTTCATGGTTTCTGACCGTGTGGAAATTGACACCAAGTCTTATACCGGCGCACCGGCTGTTCACTGGGAAAGTGAGACAGGTATGGAATTCTCCATGGGTGAGTCGGATTTGGAAGAACGTGGAACGTATATTACCATGCACGTCAGTGAAGACAGCAAGGAATACTTAGAAGGGTATACTTTGCGCAGCACTTTGGAGAAGTATTTCTCTTTCCTGCCGGTACAGTTGTTCTTTGTAGATGTGTGTGAAGAAAAGGCAGAGGACGACAAGGAGAAAGAGCCGGAAGCGCCGAAGCCTTTGAACGATCCCAATCCTTTGTGGTTGAAAGCCCCCAAGGATTGCACGGAAGAAGAATATAAGGCGTTCTATCGAGACGTTTTCCACGATTACACCGATCCTTTGTTCTGGATTCATTTGAATATTGACTATCCTTTCAACTTGAAAGGTATTCTGTACTTCCCGAAGCTGAAGAATCAGTATGATAGCTTAGAAGGCACCATTAAGGTGTACTACAACCAAGTGTTCGTGGCAGACAATATTAAAGAAATTTTACCCGAATTCCTGATGCTCTTGAAGGGCGTCATCGATTGCCCGGATCTCCCCTTGAACGTATCTCGAAGCTTCCTCCAAAACGACGGCTACGTGAACAAAATCTCCAACCATATTACCAAGAAAGTGGCAGACAAGCTCACCGGCCTTTACAATACGGAGAAGGAAAATTACTGCAAGTACTGGGATGATATCAATCCGTTCGTCAAGTACGGCTGTTTGAAGGACGAGAAGTTCTACGACAAGGTAAAGGACGTATTGCTGTTTAAGACCACCGGGGATGAATATCTCACGTTGTCTGAGCTTCCGGATTTGAATTGTATTTATTATACCGACGATGCGGTACAGCAGGCCCAGTATATTAACATGCTCACAGAGGGCGGTGCCAAAGTGGTTATTATGGGCGGTCCCATTGATAATCACTATATGAGCATGATGGAGTACAAAGACGGCGGCAAGATGAAGTTCGTTCGTGTGGACTCCGATATTGCGGAGAGTATGAAGGACAAGGATTCTACGGCTTCGAAAGAGGATTTGGAGGCACTCTCCGGCTTGGTGACGGAGGATTTCCGTAAAATAGCGGGGAATGACAAATTGGGCGTAAAAGCAGAAGCTATGAAGTCCGGTATGCCGGCCATTATCT
>JAFYOJ010000096.1 GCA_017560225.1 Clostridia bacterium | reverse complement strand
CTTTCATATAGGTAACCAATTGAAGTCTTTTGCCGTGGTATACGTCGTCTGTTTTGATGGTTTGTGTGGATGATTTATAATCAATCACACGTATATAGGTCTTATCCTCCTCTGTACAGACGTCAAATCGGTCAATTTTACCGTGAATACGAACGGCCGGAACTACTTGATCTCCAATCTGAATCATCAAAGGCGGCATACTTTCTTGACCTGCCATACCAAAAGAGACTTCATAACCTGCAGGAATAAAGGCACCGGCTTGAATTTGCTGCCGAATCCCCTCTAAGGTGGATACTGCAAATTTCTTAAGGCGACCCACTAAAATCCGACCTCGACCGGAATCAATGGCCTCCGGAACAATCTTACCGGATGTAATCGCATCATCAAAAATCTGCTCAATGACACGACCGGATTCTGCGTCGCCTTCCAATACTAATGCGGTGCCGGTCTCCACTAATTTATGCATCAAATCACCAATATCAGAGAATTCAACGTTTGCTACTTGCCTTTCTTCGGCCCGGATACCATAAGCAAGGAAGAATTTATAGGGACAATCCCGATACGTTTCTAAACGAGAAACACTAATAAGCGGAATATCCCCGGGTAACAATAAATTTTTCGCAAATCCGGCGTCTAACAATGAAACAAAAGGTTCGCATACGTTAAAGTGTGTATCATCTTTAAATTTCTGTATTTCGATTTTGGGGCATAATCGTTGAATCTGCCCCACCACTGCCGTTGCCGGTACACAAGCTTTTCCTCCGAAATCTTGCAAGGGATAAGAAACACAAAGTTCTTTTGCCGGTGCAAAAAGCGTTGTATAAATCAGGAAGCGTTCTTTTGAAATTTTTGTAATGCTGTCATCTGCCAATTCGACGGCATTCTCGGTAATCCAACTTCGGTCTTGATCTGACAGAATACCATTATCATCTACAGCGGACGGGAAAGCACCTTCCACCGTTCCGATTAAATAAAGTGTATCTACGTCGGAAACCCGTGAGCGATCAATGGAGGTAATTTGAACGGCATCCGGATTTTGAGGTAAGAATGCAGATTCATAAGAGGCAAAAGAAATGGAAAGCAGTCGGTATAATGTCTCACAGCCATCTACATAATTGGATACCGGCAGGTCACCTAAAAACAGTTTGATTTGTGCAAAGAAACCTTGCACTTGTGACCAAATCTTGTGGTATAAATCACCCCGTTCCATCCAACCGGATGCATATAAAGTTTGACTTTGTTGTTCTAATTTATCCGGGAATTTCAAAGTACATACACAGTCAGAAATAACCGAGATCATTTGTTCAATATTACAAGATTCGTTCAGTTTGCTGATTTGCCGCGAAAAGAAATCCCCGAATTGAACCAATGCAGGATTCTCGGACTGTTTAAAACGGTTCAAGCTTTGCATCTTTCTTGCAAGCATTTCATTCTCGATATCGTCTACGGCATCCAATGTATCAAAATACAAGCCTGCTTTCATAAATGCAAGCACGTCTTCCTGACGAAAATTCCGATAGAACATACGCAGTAATGACAAAATAGAAAGAACCAACGGATTGGATTGTACGTTTCTTTTCCCATCCACAAAATAAGGGATTTTATATTGTGCAAAAACAGCTTCAATTAAAGGACCATAGTTTTGCGGATTGCGCGTAGAAACCGCAATTTTCCCATAAGGAACGCCATTTTTTTGTTTTGCTTCAATGGACTGTGCTAAATGGACAATTTCTTCAAAAACATTTCGACAGGCAACAATTTGTATGTGCGCCGGATTCTCCTCATAAGTGTCGTTATGGAACTTTGTGTAATTCTGTTCAAGAAAACTTAAATCATCATTTTGATAGTAAGCAACATCCCTGCCACTCAAAGAAATCGAATCATACGGAACATGCAATTTTCTTGCCATGGCAATCAATTGCTGATACGTTGTTTGAATACAATCAAAAATCGGTTCATCATCTAACGTCAGCGTAATCGTAACGTCCTTACACTGTGTCATAAGTAATGATATAAACATTTGCTCCAGTTTGGTAAATCCGGTAAAAGAATCAATCCAAACGGAAGTTTGATCAAAAAAATGATGTATCTTTGCTTTTTCTAATGCCAGTTGAAACAAGGCCCCTTCTGTCAATTCGATTTGTCCGAAAGAATCTATGTAATACCGATATAAAAGTTCTAAATCATGTAATTTCTCTCGAAGAGTGCCCTGCAAATGTTCATGTTGTAATAAAGTGTGCAGTGAAGCGGCTGTTACCATGTATTTTTCAAATTCAGCAAAAAGAGAAAGAATCCGATTTAATTGCCACGCCTGGTTATGTAATTCTTTATAATAACACAACTCTTCCCGGTGATTATACGCAATTTGGGTCAGCAACATAATCTTTCCTGCATCATCCAAATGGGTTCTTCCCAGCCCACCCAATCGACTCAGAATGCGATGTGTTAAACGTTTGAAACTAATCACTTCGTCTTGGAGTAAAGACTTTCCCTTCATATTATCCAGATGAAGCAGTTTCCGTTCCGTAACAAGTGCGTATTGCTCCGGCACAATAAAATAGGCCGGTTGACGATGGTGTGAATTTCCGGCAATATTAGCAAATTCCTCTAAGCAATAGGAACTCTTACCCGTCTTTGTCCTGCCAATTACAAAATGAACCATTCAATCAAATTCCTTTCAGAAACATTGATTCTTATAAATACTGCGATTCTCCAAGGACCAAATACGATCGCTGAATGTACCCGGTTCTGTAGATTCAATCGCTTTCTGCATATCATACATTCTTGCATCTACGATATCCAAGTAATGCAATAATTCTGCTTCCGGGAAAGCAGGAGACTTAGGACTGCCGTGTTCCGGGATATAGTGATGAGAAAGAAGCATGTGTTGGATCAGCAAAATCTTTTCCGGGTTAATCTGCAAAGACTGACCAATTATCTCAATATGCTTAACCCCTTGCACCAAATGGCCTAAAAGCATTCCCTCGGTGGTATATTCTGTAACCAAACCACATTCATTCACCGCCATTTCTGCAATCTTGCCTAAATCGTGGAGAATGACGCCTGCATATAACAAATCCGTATTCAAAAATGTATAGATCTTGGATAAAGCCACTGCGCTTTTTAACATTGTCGCAGTATGGTAAAGCAAACCGCATCGTACGGCGTGATGATTCTTCTTCGCTGCCGGATAGAATAAAAGGCGATCCCGATACTGTTCCAATACCGCACGTACTAATTTTTGCAATTCTGCATCTTTCATCTGGTCCACGCAGGTTTCGATAAAATGCAGCATACTCTCTCCGCTATAGGGCGCAGATGGAATATAATCCTCCAGACGAACGGGATCGGTATCTATCGTTCTGCGCAGCAAATCCAGTTTAAATTGAAGTTGGCCTTGCCAATCCACCACGGTACCTTTGCCGTACACCAAGATGCCGGCTTTGAAACGCACTGCATTCTCCTCGTCCCAATCCCAAAGTTTTGCATTGATCTCCCCTGTTTGATCCGCAAAACAAAAGTTCATATATTTGTTGTTCGTTGTAGTGGTTTTGAGTTCCGATTCTTTCACAAAGAAGTATCCGCATACAGCGTCCCCTGCTTTGAATTCACCAAT
>JAFYOJ010000095.1 GCA_017560225.1 Clostridia bacterium | reverse complement strand
CCGTAAATCCTCCCGGTGGCACTCTTAAGGGCCGGGTTTTTATTTTACCTGAGATGATTTGGGTGAGGGAGGGCATCTTGCATGGCTTATATGGCATTATACAGAAAGTGGCGTCCGCAGACGTTTGAGGACGTAGTGGAGCAGGGCGCGGTTGTTCGCATCTTAAAGAATGCGGTGATGACGGGCCGTATTGCCCATGCTTATTTGTTTTGCGGTACCCGTGGTACCGGTAAGACGACCCTCGCGAAGATTTTTGCAAGAGCCATTAACTGTGAGCATCCCCAAGATGGCAATCCTTGTAATGAATGTACGATTTGTAAGGGCATTTTGAATGGCCAGATTTTGGATGTTTCAGAAATTGACGCGGCTTCCAATAACGGTGTAGATAATATCCGTGCTATTATTGATGAGACCGCTTATGCGGCTTCCGTGGCCCCGTACCGCGTTTACATCATCGACGAGGTACACATGCTTTCTGCCGGTGCTTTTAATGCACTTTTGAAGACCTTAGAGGAACCGCCTGCCAACGTTATCTTTATTCTGGCCACCACGGAGCCTCATAAGCTTCCTGTGACGATTTTGTCCCGTTGCCAACGCTATGATTTCAAACGCATTTCCCAAGAGGGGATTGTTGCTCGCTTAAAGACTATTTGTGACAGTTCTTCGGTTGCTTATGCACCGGAAGCGCTGGCGTTCCTCGCCCAGAAGGCAGACGGCGCTATGCGTGATGCCATTAGTTTACTGGATCAGACCATTGCTTCTTGTGCGGACTCGATTACGTTAGAGGGTGCCAGAAGTGCTACGGGCTCTTTGGATAAGGATACTTTGGAAAGTTTTGCCCGGGCTTTATTGGAGTCTAACGGTCAGCAGATTTTGGCGTTGACACACCAACTTTTCACCGACGGACGGGATCCTTCTAATTTTATTGGTGAACTTATGAATGTGTTCCGGAATATGTTGGTGCTGCGCACGGTGAGCAATCCCGGTGAGTTTCTCTATGAAGATGCGGCAGGGATGGCGCGTCTGCAAGAGCTTTGTGACTTAACCAACGTTGGGGAAATTTCTTTGTTTATTCAGGATTTGTCTCGTTTGGATAGTTCCATTAAGTGGGCGGTACAGCGAAAGATTGTATTCGAAGCGGGCATGTTGGCGCTTTGCGATCGGAAGTGGAATCAGGAAGAAACGGATTTCTCGGATCGCCTGGCGGCCTTGGAAGAACGTGTTGCGGATTTAGCGGCGAAGGGTATTCGGGTTACGTTGAAGAATGCACCTGTTGCATCCGTTGTTGCATCCCCTGCTGCTCCTGTAACGCCGACGCCGGCAATCGCTGTAACGCCGACACAACCGGCAGTGACGCAAGCTCAACCGGAAGTTTCTGTGCCTGCGCCTGCGCCGGAAGTTCCTGAAGTGCCGGCAAGGGGACAAGATGTTGATCCTACGGATTGGAAAGATTTTCTGGATAATATTGTTGGACAAGGGAAGGCGTCTTTGGCGTCGCTACTTCGAACCAGCAGCCGTGGTGTGTTGATTTCTCAAAGCCAGATGGCCGCTGTATTCCATTCTAAGATGATGAAGGATATGGCCGTGAAGCAAAATGTAGGCGAGTTCTTAAATCAGTGCGCCAGCCGTGCGCTGGGGCATCCGGTACAAGTAATTCTTGTAACCAAGGATGAACTTTCAGATGTGGCAGATACTTATAAGGAAGGGCCTGTTTCGGTTCAAGCGACTGAACCGGCGTCTAACGGGGAGGATGATTTTGAGGCATCCCTTCGGAAATTGCAGGAACTTTCTCAAATGCAAGGTTTTGAGTTTACACAGACGGAGAGTTGAATTTTTGTTTTTTCGTGGAAGAGGTCGTATTTCTACCTTGCTCTATGTTTCACGACCCGTTGGAGGTCGTAATTGGGTCTGTTTTACCTGTCTACGACCCGTTTTGGGCTGGTAAAATGGTTTTGACACGGTAAAATGGGTCGTAATATTACTATTTTACCCGTTCCACGACCCGGAACAGGTCGTAAAGCATCCAAAGCGACCGGTCTGCGACCTCTTGCCTAAAACTACTTTACATATTCCATTTTGACAACTTGATAGTTCTCGCTATGCTCACTACCAAAAACAGAGTGGTGTAATTCGAAATCGTTTTCATGCCAAACAAAGTAGAACGCATCATTTGAAAAAGGCAGAAAACCATCATCGGTATAATAGCTGCCTACTTTCTTCATTGTGCCAAAAGAGTTTTTCTCATAAATATAGCCCCAACCGCCAAGCAGAAAGGAACACTCTTTGACTACAATATGGTGCTCTCCATCATCCGACGTATATTCAAAATATTTACCGTTTGGAGAAAAAGCATAGCCTATTAACATATAAGAGCAAATGAGAAACAAAACAACAATCGTCAGCGACGTAATCAATATTTTGCGACCGATATTTTTATAAAGCAAAACAGCAATGGCGCTAATTGATAGAGCAACACAAGGAATTGTGATAAAAGGCATCATTTCCTGTGTGCCAACGCCAAATAAATATATGTAAGTATTAAATTTCGCTGAATTTCTAATGAAAATATATACACAGAATAATATAACTGCAATCGTTATGGATATCTCTGAAAATTTTGGTATAACAATTTTCTTCATCAAATCACCACCGAATAAAAGAAGGGACTGTCAAAATGATACCACCTCTTCTGGATTTTTGCAAGGAACAGGTCGTAATTCTACCTTAATCCATGCTGCACGACCCGTTGAAGGTCGTAATTGGGGCTGTTTTGCCTGTCTACGACCCGATTTTGCCTGGTAAAATGGTTTTGACACGGTAAAATGGGTCGTAATGCCACTATTTTACCCGTTCCACGACCCCGAACAGGTCGTAAACCATCAAATGTGACTGTTCCACGACCTCTTGTATTACGTGACACCCTTGCGCATTATATAATCAGTTTGTGCATCTTCGCCTATAATAAAAATGTGGGTGCCTATTGTATAAAAGCCATTTTTCTCGTAGAAATGAATTGTTTTTTCATTCTCGGCAGCAATATAGACCGCTTGATCCATCCAATATCTGCCAAAACCCTTGTTTTGGAATTCTCCTGTATTTAAATGGGCATAGGTTTCGCGGAATGTTCTTATAGATAATTCACGAAGAACATACAACTCATCCATTGAACTGCGTAAATTGAAAAGAGAGGGAACGAAATCAATCGCGCCCTCTCGTAAAAGTCCGTATTTAAAGCACTCAATTAGCCAAAGTATCTGTTAAGAAGACCCTCAAACGCCTTGCCGTGACGAGCTTCGTCCTTTGCCATTTCATGCACGGTATCATGGATTGCATCCAAGTTAAGTTTCTTCGCAAGCTTCGCAAGTTCCATTTTACCTTCAGTTGCGCCGCACTCAGCAGCCACTCTCATCTCCAAATTCTTCTTGGTGCTGTCGGTTACCACTTCGCCTAAAAGCTCTGCAAACTTTGCAGCGTGCTCTGCCTCTTCGTAAGCAGCCTTCTCCCAGTAAAGTCCGATTTCGGGATAACCTTCTCTGTGGGCAACACGTGCCATGGCTAAGTACATGCCAACTTCTGTGCATTCGCCTTCGAAGTTCATGCGAAGCCCTTTGATAACTTCTTCATCTACGCCTTTTGCAATGCCCACTCTGTGCTCATCCGCCCAAACCATTGCGCTGCTTTCTTCTTTCTCAATAAACTTAGAAGCGGGCGCTTTGCAAGTGGGGCAAGCCGCCGGAGCCTCAGAACCTTCGTGAACATAACCGCAAATTGTACAAACAAACTTTTTCATATTAAATACCTCCAAAATTCTTGATTTGCTGCAGGTTTTATTTACCTACCAGTGTGGTAAGTATATCAAGAGGGTGTTGGATTGTCAACAGGTTTTTTTGGAAAAATTTTGCGAGTGGACACGCAGGGGGTAAAATGGGCGTTTAGTGTCCAGCTTTTTTGCGTTTTCTGGACATATTGGGCTGTAAAATAATCAAACGTGTCCAATACCCCGGTTTTCGACAGTCTGTAACTGATTTTCTGGACATATAACCGCTTAAAAACGCCATTTGTGTCCAGTATCAAAATTTGGTATACTATATATATTCTATTGGAAAGGAACAGGGAAGTGGCGGAAGACCTGCAAAGCAAACGCATATCCAAATTATACACCGGCCTAAGCTTAGGTCTGTGTTTCTTGGTGCCTGCCTTGGTAATGCTTCTTGCCATGGCGGCCTTCGGCATGGCGCCATTCGGTGATCGATCCACTTTGATTATGGACATGTCCGGCCAATACGTAGAATTCTTCTGTGGTCTCAAACAAGTCCTTCGAGATGGTAACTTCACCAGTCTGTTCTTCTCTTGGAGCAAATCCATGGGCGGCAACGGCGTGGGCGTGTTTGCATACTACGTCTCCAGCCCGCTTTCATGGCTGACCCTGTTTGTGCCCAATAATGCCATGCCCATTGGCCTTTTGTTCTTGTCCATCTTGAAAATCGGTCTGTGCGGTCTCACAATGGGCATTTTCCTGCATAATATGGGTTTCAAAAATAACATTGCGGCTGTGCTTTTCGCAACGGCATACGGGTTGATGTCCTATAATATTGTATACGCCATGTGTCCCATGTGGATTGACGGCGTCATCTGGCTACCCATTATCCTGCTGGGTGTAGAGCAGTTGCTTGGCAAGAATCGAATCACTTTGCTCACGGTCAGCCTGTTCACAGTCTTTATTTCCAATTATTATATCGCATATATGGTGGGCGCCTTCACAGCCCTTTGGTTCGTGTATCGGGTGGGTGCGTGCTACTGGGGAACATTTTCCGGTAAAATGCTTCTGAAACGCCTTGGGAAATTCGCCCTGAGTGTTTTTACAGCAGCAGGTCTTGGTGCTTGGCTGTTATTGCCCACGTTGTTCTCTTTGATGCAGGGAAAGATTGGCGGAAGCGGGATGCAAGCCTCCGGCGTGTGGAACTTCGGCGGTCAGGCATTATGGGATAAATTCTTTGTGGGCGGATACGATTCCATCACCAACGCAGGCAGTCCCTTTGTGTATTGCGGTCTGGCATTGGCGCTTTTGTGCATCGCCTATTTCTCCATTAAAACGATTCCGGTGCAGGAACGATATTTCTCCGCCTGCCTGCTAACGTTCCTGATTTTGAGCCTTGCCTCTGTTAAGTTGGATTTGGCATGGCACATTTTCCAGTATCCAAACTGGTTCCCTTACCGCTATGGCTTTGTGGTAACCTTCTTTGTCATTTATTTGGCTGCCCGCGGCTTCCAACACATTCGGAATTTGAATCTGGGCATGGTAGTGGCAGGCTTATTCTTGTTGGTGCTCAGCGGTTCTCCTTGGGTGGGATACTGCTATTTACTGATTTTTCTGCTGGTTCGCATGCTGAAAAATCGCTGGGGACCATTGCCGCGTTCTGCTGCCGGTATCTTCTGTGTACTGCTGATCTTCGTGAATGCCTATGAAATGTACTATAACACAGGCAGTTTGCTGGAAGGCCAGGATCGAGAATTCCATTATGAATCCTATGAAGCGTATCACACTTATAAATCCAATGTAGAGGGTGTGCTGGCAATTATTGAACAAGATATCGGAGACAATGCCTATACGGCGGTGGCACCCCATTATGTGCGGACCATCAACGATCCCTACGGCTTTGGCTATCGGTCGATTTCTCATTACAGTTCTGCCTACAATCGTACGACGAATGATTTTTATAAATCCTTAGGCTACGCCCAAAGTTGGTTCTGGAGCCTGCATTTCGGCGGCACCGCCATTTCGGACAGCTTGTTCGGCGTAGGGTACACGGTGAACGACCCGGAGGCCCGCACGTCTTCTTTCAATGCGCGTTTAGAAGTTGGCTCCACCGTGCCGGACAATCAATATGAAGTCATCGGTACTTACGCGGGCGCTACTGTATATAAGAACCAATATGCCATCACCGCACCTTTTGTGGTTTCTAAAAACTTGCTCACCACGAAGATAGAAGGGGACTATTTTACCGCCCAGAATGCCTTGCTCAGCGGGATGCTGGGCACACAAACGGACTGTCTGCAAACGCTGGATAAGTCCGCGGTTCGAATCGAAGACGATACTATTTCCATCACCGCACCTAAAGACGGTGTGCTGTATGTGTATTTTGCGCGGGATACGGGACGCACCATGACCGTGAACAATACGTACACGGTGGATTTGTTCCGGGGTGAAACAGATTGCATTCAATCCCTGGGTTTCTACAAGGCAGGGGAGGTGGCGACCATTACGGTCCGCGGAGCACAGGGCTTGGTGGATAATTATTGGACGCGTTTTGCAATCTTAGATACAGCGCAGTTGGAAATGGCTACGGACACACTTCGTGCAGGTTCGATGCAAAATTTCCATGCGGAGAACGGCGCCCTTTCCGGCAGGGTGAACTGCGGGGAAGATGGGCTGCTCTTTACGTCTATTCCCTATGATGAGGGCTGGCGTGTGTGGGTAGATGGGAAGCGGGTAGAGACGACGGCTTTCTCTGATTCTCTATTATGTGTAGAATTGTCTGCGGGCACCCATTTTGTAGAGATGCAATACGTAGCAAAGGGTGCGGATTTAGGTTTGGGTATTTCGGTGCTGACCGTGTGCGTGCTGCTGGCGGTGCCGGGGGTAAAATGGCTGAAGAAGAGGAAAATCTATGATCCAGCGAGATAAATTGACGGAACTGGTTGCAGGTGTACAACGTGGGAGTGAACAGGCTGTAACGGAAATGTATCAGGCTTGCCATCAAGAACTTTATTATTATATCTATAAGACGGTCAACCATACAGAACTGGCAGAAGATTTGACGCAGGAAACGTTTATGGAAATCCTGCAAAGCATTCATACGCTTCAAGAGCCTGCCGCGTTCGTTACATGGAGTCGCCAAATTGCGTATCGCCGTTGCACCGCATATTTTAAGAAACGCCATGATTTCCTGTTGGATGAGCAGGAAGATGGTTCTACGGTGTTGGATACACTGGAGGAGGAACGGACGGAATTTATTCCCGGGGAAGCATTGGATCAAGAAGAATTGAAACAAATGATTCAGGATATGATTCAGGCTTTACCGGAGGAGCAGCGCACTGCCATTATGATGCGCTATTTCGATGAATTGTCTGTGGGGGAGATTGCCGCGGTTCAGGGTGTTTCGGAAGGCACCGTGAAGAGCCGTTTGAATTACGGCAGAAAAGCTATTGGCCAAGCGGTGCAGGATTACGAAAAGAAAAATGGCGTCAAATTGCATTGCGTGGGTGTTGTTCCCTTGCTTTTGTGGCTGCTTCGGAAACAATGTTTGGCTAAAGGTACGATCGGTACAGCGGCAACTGCAACTACGGCAACCACAGCTGCGGCAACGGTGGGTAGTACCTTGTTGTCGGCCAAATTATCCGCGGTGGTGGCATCTCTTGTGGCTGCGGCAGTAGGCATCGGTGGTATGCTGTATGCCGTTCGCACTACGCAGAATCCGGAGGAAAGCAATACGCTTTTGCAAACCGAACAACCGCAGTTTCCGCACACGCCGGATCCTATCTTTATTACGGCGGCGGATGCACGGATTTTCGATGCGATTACAGAAGAAACCTATGCTTCTATGGCGGCTGATTTGATTGGATTGCAACAGTATGGGGAAGAATCCATGACGTGCACGCCGGTGGGTGCATTGT
>JAFYOJ010000094.1 GCA_017560225.1 Clostridia bacterium | reverse complement strand
GGCGTGTGCGACGTCAGGTGTTACCTCACCGGGCTTAAAGGATTGGTATGCGTGGTAACATTGTATCTCGGACGGCGACGTACCTTCCAAGAGCGTCAGCATAACCTCGTTGGCGTTCTCGGGTGTGCAGTTGATACCCGTGACAAACTTCTTTTCCTCGGTTGCAAAGTGATTGGACGGTAATCCAAGCATTTCGGCAGCAAGTCGCATTTCTTCGTTATCGGTTCCGCGCTCCACCTCCATTGTGGTTTTGTTCTTGTTGGCAACGTAGGCGAGGAGCTTACTGACGTGTGCGCTTACGTCCCAAATCTTAGTTGTTGCCAATCAGCTTCACTCCTTTCTTGGCGTATTCTTGTTGGATCGCGCCAAGCACCTTCATTACCTCGTCGGCGTAGCGGCGGTATTCAAGGTCATCCACAAAGCCGAGCGAGTTCGCTCGCGCCGCGATCTGATTCATACTCACGCCCAAGCGACGAAGCTCTCGCGTAAACTCCTTGACTTCCACCGACGGCGGTGCAACCGGTTCGATCCAATCGATAAGTAGCCGCAGATATTTGCTCTTATCTCGCTTGAACATCTCCGCGTCCTTACACAGCTTTTCATACTCGGCATCATTCAAATACACTTTGACGAGGTGGGTGCGCTTGCGCCCGCCTTTCACTTTTTCCTCTGTCTGTTTCATTTTGCTTTTACTCCTTTGCTATAAATTTTTATTATAATTTTTTTGGTTCGGGGGTCTGGGGTTCTCCCCACCTTCGCATTTTGTGTCCACAAATGCAGTGCTTGTCAAGAAAAGTAGACGGACTACAAGTCCGTATTATTTTGAAGTAAATTTCATTTTCGTTCTCCTTTCCTTCGATAAATTTCGACATTGAAAGCGCAAAAAAGGGCAGGTATCACTTACAACCGCCACAACAAAACATAATAGAATTTGCATTCTGATTATGCGTGTGATGATATGTAACTGATACCTACCCTTAAGTTCCCATATTCTCTGATGGGAGGATGGATCACTAAAAATATGTTTTATTTAATTGTGAATTTTGAAAAGCGATATGTATTATTGAGTGCTGTTTACTTTCGAATATTGTTGGTTCGGCAGCCAAATGCTTTGCACGGTCGGATGTTCTTCCTGTGCTTCACCGATTTCATTATTGATCTCACCGTAAAAGATTCGAGTCCCCATAGGGATTTCACCGTCTTGATATGTTCTGGTAATTCTATGATTAAACACGTACACATACTCAAACGGAGTTCCGCCGATGGTGCGGAAGCAACGGCGAATAACTTGTGTTCCGACGTGGCGACGGACACCAATGTATTGCTTACATTTGGGGCAAATGATAACGTAGTCTGCAACTCCGTTTTCTTCAAGCAAAGACAATATTGTTTCGTTCTTTGTCACCGCGTCGCCGGCAAACATAATGTTCTTCGCATGACAAGCGGGGCAATCAAACGTAGGAAGTTTAACTTTCTTTGGCATCTCTGCTTGCTTTTGGTGTGCGCAGAGAACAGCTTCAAGGTGAGCTATGCGTTCGTTTTCTTTGTTATAACGATGCACAGGGCTTTCATATTGATTTCGGAGATCGTATTTCTTTTGGGGCATCGACTACCTCCTTCTCTTCAAGCGGTGCATTACGCAGACCGCAACTCCTTGTATCTTCAGATCTCTCGGATAAATGTCGGGATAGGTGTCCTTATCTTCGTTACAAGAACGAAGAATATATCTTCCGTTATCGACAACAAGCTCCTTGAGATTGTTCAGCCCTTCATAGAGAGCCACAACGTAATCTCCGTCGTTTGCGGTGTTTTGCTTGCGGATAACAACGTAGTCACCTTCATTCACTCCGGCGTCGATCATCGAATCACCCTTGGCGATCAGCACGAAAAACTCGCCCGTACCGACTAAACTTTCGGGGAGTCGGATATACTCGATGACTTCCTCTGTTTCTTCTTCTCCTTCGCCGCAACGGACGTAACCGAGAACGGGAGCAGAAGTGTGACGCGATTCCAAATCGATACGCTTGGTAGAGATCGACTTGCGACCGTTGTATTCAAGCTCGCCGCTTTCTTTGAGCGAGAGCAGATAGCGATGCACGGTTGCCAAAGCAATTCCCGTGCCCTCCGCAATAGTTCTCACGGCAGGGATCTCGTTATATTCATTGTAATACTCGTCGATAAAATCAAGTATCACACTCTTTTTCGATTCATCTTGTCTTCGCATAACGCCTCCGAGAAACATAATGTTTCAGTATGTAGAGTTATTATATCACATAATTTTTCCGTTGTCAAGAGGTTAGTGAAAATATTTGTTTCAATATATTCGGAATATCATTGTGATATAAAACTTTTGAATTTGACTGTAAATTCAAAAAGCCAAATGGTATGATTTTATACCACTTGGCTTTTGTTTTTATCTCTATTACCAGTTCTTATCTTCGTAGGGAGTATCTTCTACACCATTAGATTGGAGCTTTGCAACCATACGATCAAGTTTACCCTTCCAAAGTTTCTTGAACCAATTCGTTTTGCCAAACCACTTTACGAGAGTAGGGCTGATCGCATAGTATGTACGAATAAACAGTCTACCGTACCAAGTGGAACCGAGAGTATCGTCGCGATAACGACGAAGCGTCCAAACCTGTGGACAATCATAGGAACCGTAGACGCAAGTCGCAACATAACAACCGGATTTGTTGGCAGTTTGTTGTGTAGAAAACGTTGCGGGTTCAAACTTTTGCGGCTCTTCGAGATTATAGTTTTTATAACTTTCAACCCATGTTTTTGCATCGGCAAGTCCCAAACCACTTATTTCTCGTACAAATTTTATGGCATTAAGCTTTTGGTTTGTTGCCATATAAGTATCTATTTTTTGAATTGATTCCTTTGATACTTTTACCGTACCAATGTAGTAAGTAGCCGAAGCGCTTTGCTCAGCAACAAAATTTGGTTTGGTACCTTCTTCAATCCAAAATTCAGACTCACAAAAGTCACATATCCACTTGGTTTTATCGGCGGATAATTTAAGTGATCCGTTACAATTAGAACATCTTTTTTCCATAATTAAATTTTGTAATTACTTCAAAGGTGTTCCACAATACTCGCACTCACCAATATCGCCGGATATGGTATTGTTAGCTCCGCAACAAGGGCAAGCAATAACTCTCGTCTGTGCCGCCGCAGGAGCTGTTCCACCTGTGGGCTGAGCCACATTCACGTTGGCAGGAGCTGCGGAAGGAAGTACAACCTCTCTTGTGTTTTCATTGATATAGGCGTTCTTTAAGAAGCCCTTATCAATCATCTTTTGAACATCCTTTTTGACAACGTCATACTGCTTGCCAGTTGCCGCAGCAACAGAGTCAAGTTGTCTTTCGCCACCGTTTACAATGATGTTAAGGTACAGTTTTACACTATCCGCATCCTTTTTAATTTTGTTTGCCAAGTAAAGAAGAGCGGCACCCGCAGCAGCAAAGAAAATAATCATTCCTACATCAGTGCCATCAAATCCGTCACTTAGGCACACTAAGAAACCAAGGGCAGCCATACAACAAGAGGCAATGCCGAGACCTTTAATGAGCTTACCTGAAGCCATTGCTGTCTTTTTGTCAACAGAAGCTCTTTTGATGATCAAAAACAAACCTACAGGCCAAAAGCAAATCAGTGCGATGATAATTACGGGCCAAGAATATAAACAGCCCAAGTTGTTATTTTTATTACTCATTCTATCTAACCTCCATTTGCGGCTTAATAGCCGCCTCTCTTTATGCTTTTCATTTTTATGGTGCGCAAGTTAATTAAATTTTTGATTTCGGAAATCAAAGCGGAAATGTTCTCGCCGTTTTCCTTTAGTTGAGATTCTAACTCTCCGAGTTTTCCCATGATAGCAGGCTCATCGTCTGTAAGCTCGCTATTATCCGAATACTTAATAAGTTCAGAAATCTCAATCAAATCTTTTTTGTACTCACTTTGTCCGTATACAACTACAAGTCCCTGAGCTTTGGCATAGCACGCATCCATGACAGACTGGCTTTGTGCCAATTTTTTGTTGCTTGCAGAAATGTTTTTTCCAAAATGAGATACGAACAAATCAGCCGCTGCCATCGCACATAACAACAAGATATTTAAGAGGATATATGTTCTAATTGCGAGGGGGAAGAAATTAACGAAAACAATTGATATGACCAATACCGCTACAAGGTGGGCAACACTTGTAAAAATACTTGCTTGTGTAATAATGTTTTTATTAACAAATATTGCTTTCAATGTTCCAATCACTTCTGCAACAAGCAAAAGCATCAGTGACACCCATCTCATTGGAATAGTAAAGATGTTGTCAAAGGTGAGCAAATAGAATATTACAGTTGCTGCTATGGAGATCAATCCGCAAATAAGCGTAGTAAGTTTTGCGTTTTTCATAGATTAGCCCTCCTTAATTAACAGGTGTTCCGCACTCGGGGCAGAACTTAGTAGAGCCCTCTATTTCTTTTCCACAACCCGAGCATTTTCTAATGAGAGAATGACCACATTCGGGGCAGAACTTGCTATTTCCCGTTAATAAGTGACCGCACTTCGGACACGGCACAGGAACCTTCGTTCCACACTCCGGACATACTTTTGCACCGTCGGGAATATCTGCTTTACAATTGCTACATGGATTGTAACGATTTCCGCACTCAGGACAGAATTTTGTGTTTTCGGTCATAGCGGCTCCACAATTTGAGCATTTGATTGCAGATTCTTTCTTAGATTCCTTTTTGGGAGCGGAAGTATCGCAACCGCAGAGATGGCAAAATCTTTCGTTTGTGCCAATTCTGCCTTTGCAATTAGGACATTCTTTGGTATCGTTGGTATTGATCGATTGCGCGATTCCACCAAACTGATTACCAATAGCTCCTCCCATACCTACGCCCATTCCAAGACCGATGCCAGCACCCATCAAGCCACCAGACATAGAATTCGGATTGTTGGCAGCGCCCTCCAATGTATCGAAAGAACGCTCTTGCTGATAACTGTAACCAACAATATCCATTTCAGCTCTCTTGGCAAGGGCATTTTTGAGCTGAACAACTGCTTTGTCATCCTCGGGGACATTGATGTCATTAACGAAAAAGGATACAAGCTTGATTCCATAATCCGAGAACGTCGGTGCCATCTTTTCTTGAAGGAATGTTGATATTTCGTCAAGATATGCGTTGATTTCTAAGATGCTGATGTTTTTATGTACCAAGTAAGACGAAATTGCATCCTTAGCTTTTGTTAAATAGACGCCTCTAAAGAATTTAAGAAGAGTTGCCTTGTCAAATGTGGGCAATGTGCCTACAAGCTTCAGTAAGAATTTCTTAGAATCCTCAATTTGGATACCAAATTGTCCAAAAGCTCTGACAGGTACAAAAACCTTATACTTGGGGTCTTGAAGTTGAATTGGAGTGGAGGTACCCCACTTTACGTCCAAAGAAAAGACCTTGTTAATATACCAAACTTCCGCAGTAAACGGTGAACGTCCACCGAAAGGAATATTAACGAGTTTGCTAAGTATCGGAATATTATTGGTACTCAGCGTGTGGCGGCCGGCTTGGAATATATCGCATACCTGTCCGCCTTTAACTAAGATTGCTTCTTGTGATTCGTTTACAATTAACTGTGTCCAGGTGCCGAGCTCGTTATTGGGATATTTCCAAGCGAAGACATCAGGATTGCCGTTGTATTGTATTACTTCTACAATTGCCATAGCGCGACTCCTTTTTTATTTCTACCACATAATTCTCGTTATGTAGTAGATGAAATATTTATACATAAAATATTATATCACTTTCAAAGCCTTTTGTCAATCCAAAAAGGCAACAATATGAGATTTTTAGATAAAAATTTACAAAATAGGCATGGAAATTAGACCAATGAAAATTAGATTTTTTCATTGGTCTTGTTGGGCGTAATACGATTGTATTGCGCTTATATTTTTTTACTTTATATTACTACATAACGAGAATTATGTGGTAGGTTTCTTTTTATCGGTAGTTAACACCGTAGAAGTCCCAATTTCTGAATCTGTCTTCGGTGTATCTCGCCCGTTTCCATTGTATAAATTCTCGTTGTATTCACGCTGCTATGACCGAGGATGTCAGCCAAGCGCACGATATCCTTTTGTAAGCTGTAATAAGTGCGCGCGAAAAGGTGACGGAGATTGTGGGGAAAGACTTTCTTCTCCGACACATTCGCCGCCTTACATAGCTTTTTCATATCACTCCAAATATTCGATCTATCAAGCGGATTGCCGTTCTTCGTTACAAACACGGCTCCGCTTTTTATTTTTTGCTCCTTAATATACTGCTTTAATATCTGACAAAGCTGCTTCGGTAAAAATACTTGTCTGCGCTTGCCCTTGCAGTTGATCTCGGCAATACCGCGCACCACTGCCTCGACAGTAACGTAGCGCACTTCGGACACACGGATTCCCGTGGAGCATATCGTCTGCATTAAGAGATACAAGCGCTCGTTTTTCTTTTGCTTTGCAGCTTGTAAAAGACGGTCATACTCAGCCTTGGTCAATTCCTTATCGATTGAAGCAAATATCTGTTTTTGAATTTTCAGATTCTTTACTCTCAAATCATACCACTCCATAAAATTGAAAAAGCTATTGAGCGATGAGAGCGCGGCATTGACACTTGCAGGGGCATAATGCTCGCAAAGGTATGATTTATACGCAAGAACCGCCGTTTTACACAACTCCTGCTCACCAAGCCATATTTGAAAATCACCAACGTCGTGCAAATATTTGTTGACGGTTGCCGCCGCCTTTTCCTCATTAATCAGATAGTCATTGAATGATTTTATTGTTTCGGTTGTTATTTTTCTCATATTCTATCATCCTCCTTCTACCTAATTATTTTATCACGATAAGATGAATATATTTATGGTTGGTATTATTGTATCAAATATCAGTTAAAATGAAAATAATCCACAGACTATGATATAGCCTATGGACTATGTGAATTATAAAAAACAGAGATACGAATCAAAAAACGACTCGTATCTCCTTTGAGTTGTTAAATTTCCGTCTTGATCTCAGTAATAAATGCACCTATATCCTTGATGAGCTTGAGTATAAATTCTTTCTCTCTTACAGTACAATTATTGAGGTTGCCGTTTATTTGACTTTCAACTTCTTTATGTACTTGAGGAATATCGGTGAACAATATGCCATCTGCCGATACTTGTAAAGCTTCAGAAATTTTAAGTAAGACTTCTGCACTTAGACTTTTGCGTCCGCGCTCAATATTACTCAAATGGCTGACTGAAATATTGGCTTTTTCGGCAAGCATTGCTTGACTATATCCTTTCTCCGCGCGAGCTTTCGCAATGCGATGCCCAACTGATATAAGAAAAGTTGATTTTTGCATTGCAGTTACCCCTCTTTATTGAGTTGCAACTGTGTTTCAAGCATCAGTTGTGCGCCTAATTTGAAAGCATACGTAAAGATAGCTTCTTCGGCATAGCTTGCATACTCGCTCCAACAATCGTCGAACTTTTCAAAGATCTCTTTTTGTTCGTCGGTCATTGTTTTGAGTAGATCATCGTGATGCCGCGCCATATATTCCATCAATTGCTTCATTTCGGGAGAATTGTTGCGACTATCGGTTTGTGGGCAGATGTTTCCGTGCCAAAGTTCCTGCAGAATTGATCTCATACGTAGATCACCTCCTGCAACACAATTTCCTCCGCGCTTGCTTTAATATTGTTCATTTCTGTAACCCAACGAAGCATATCGCGAGCTTTCAAGTTCTCGTCGATGCCTCTTTCGGAAGCAAGGCGGTGGATGATGGTTTCAAGCATTTCGTTTGCTTCAAAGTCGATTTCGTGAAGCCAAGTATTCAATTTACCTTCGGTCAGCAGGGTGGTGTATCTTCCGCGACGATGGTTCTTGATGTAATTAAGGTACATCCGTCCATACTTACCGATTTGATAGTCGGTTTGCTCAGGAAGTGTAATATCGGGAATAAAGTGTCCGTTTTCCTCGCGGTAGCTTCCTCCAAGGGTTTCATAAAGGGATTCAAAGTTCTTTTTCATTGCAGTATCCTCCAAAATTACATTTTGATTTTACTACAATTCATTCTTGCATCCAAACCAATACAAACACCAATGGCGTACCTGCTCTATCGCAGGTACGCCATCGGTGGTGCTTTTGTGTTTCTTAGAAAATTGTAATAAGCAGAAACAGGGGTGGTTCGGCGCAGCCGCCTCCCGTATAAAACGAAAATGAAGAATGAATAATTGATATATTCTTAAGTTTTATGCTACAATAAATCAAGGGGGATGTTTGAATGACAAAAGAAGAAGCAAATATTAAAGCAAAAGAAGTTTTTGATTGGTACTGCAGCCAATGCGAACTCATTGAAGCACAGGCAAAAAAAGATGGCATTTGGCAAAACATCGGATTAGATTCAAACCAGTATTTATTTAAACCTCTTATGACGGAAGTCAAAGACAAACTTGCCGCTATCAGAGAAAGTGTTGACGAATTCTAATTGGCATCTAAATGGTTCTCGGAAAGTTGTAGTAAGCAGAACCACCTAAAGTATATAAATCGCAATTTCTCGGGCAAAATATACTTTTTCCAAGCCAAATAGTATACAAACCGTCATTTTACCGCAAAAATATACCGAATTTCCCCTAAACCTCAGAAAATCCGGTATGAAATCCGGCGAAAATTCAAGTTTACATTCCAATCGCTCTCGGCGGCACTTTGATCATCGCAGAATAAAGTGCATACCCTCGCCTCCTTTCATTCATATAGTGTAACGTTTTTGAATTTGGGTGCATGATTTTATTAAATTATATCATACTCTTGCTTTTTACACATTGTGGAAATATAATGAAACGATGGTGATAATATGATAAATCAGTATAAGAACCTTATAACAACCAGTCTGTGCATCTGCTTCGGCAGCATTCTATATGCCCTCAGCACGGTTTTGTTTATTTTCCCGGGCAGCCTTTTGCTTGGCGGCACCAGTGGCATTTCCGTTATTCTGGAATCCATCCTCCCCTTCTCCCCCGGCACCATTTTAGTCGCAATTAATTTCCTGCTGATTTTTCTGGCCTTTATCCTCTTAGGCAAAGACATGGCCGTCAAAACATTGGTGGGCTCTATCTTGACCACTGTTTTTGTGGGGCTGTTCGAGAAACTTTTTACATACCAAAGCCCTCTGATTCCCAACGAATATCTGTCGGCAATTATCGGGGCTGTTATCATTGCGATTGCCAGCGGAATTTTGTTCTACGTAGATTCCAGTTCCGGCGGCACAGACATCGTCGCTTTAATTGTCCGCAAATACTCTAAAATGAATATTGGCAAAGCACTTTTGCTTACTGACATTCTGATCGTCCTAATCGGCGGCGGTTTTGCCGGGCTTACCATCTTACTGAGTTCCACCATCGGATTGCTCATTAAGACCTTGGGCATCGATTTGGTCATCACGATCATTCGTCGTGCTAAAGACAGGAAGAAGGCGTGTCCATGATTGCAAACTTTCATACCCACACCACCTTCTGTGATGGAAAGAACACCCCGGAAGAAATTGTCATCCACGCCATCAACAAAGGGTTCGACGCCATTGGCTTTTCCGGTCACGGATACACCCCCTTTGACTTGCGATACTGTATGCAAGACACGGAGGGGTACCTTCGGGAAATTCGGCGGCTGCAGGTAAAATATCAAAAAGATATCCAAATTTATGCCGGTGTAGAAGAAGACGCATTTTCCCCGCTCACGCGCAGCAACTTTGATTATATTATTGGATCGTCCCATTATTTTCTTGTCAACGGACAGTATTTTCCCATCGATTCCAACTATGATTATTTCAAAAAATGCTTAGAAGCCTTCAACGATGACATCCCGCGACTGGCGGAAACGTATTATCAGTCGTTCTGCGCTTATATACACACGCGCAAGCCGGATATCATCGGTCATTTTGATTTAATTACAAAATTTGACGAAATCGATACGCCACGCTTCTTAAACAATGGACAATACAAGCAAATTGCTGTAAAATACACAGAAGAAGCAGCCAAAAGCGGTTGCCTTTTTGAGGTCAATACCGGTGCTATTGCCAGAAACCTGCGCACCGCCCCCTATCCCAGTGAAGATTTACTGTATATCCTCAAAAAAGCCGAGGCAGGTCTGGTGCTGGCTTCTGACAGTCATACCATAGAAACGCTGGACTTTGGGTTTGAGGATGCTAAAGCCTATCTGAAAGAAATTGGGTTTAAGCACGTCTATGGCTTGTTAGACGGTGCGTTCAAAAAAGATATTTTGTAATGAAAGAGAGTGATTCTATGCGATCTGTTTTTATGCGATATCCCAATGGCAAAGCCAAGGCTGTAACCTTTAGTTACGACGACGGCATTATCCAAGACAAGCGTTTGGCCGCCCTGTTTGATAAATATGGGATGAAAGGGACTTTTAACTTCAACTCAGATTCTATGCGGGGCGAAATTTTCACCGCCCAAGAAATCCAAGACATTTTCCTCTCCAAAGGCCACGAGATCGCAGTCCACGGTGCCAACCACCGGGCAAACGGCAACACCCGCACCATCGAAGGAATCCGGGACGTACTGGAATGTCGTCTGGAGTTGGAGGAAAAATGCGGTCAGATCATTCGCGGTATGGCCTATCCCGACACCGGCATCAACCAAATGGGCAACTTCGGTTCCTATGAGCAGATTAAGAACTACTTAATAGAATTAGACATTGCCTACGCGAGAACATTGGGGTACTATACCAACTCTTTTACCCTCCCCAACGACTTCCACGCTTGGATGCCCACCGCCCACCACAATCACGGGGACTTGATGGCATGGATCGATCAATTTCTGGAATTAGATCTTTCCACAAAAGCGTACCACGCCATTCGCACCCCCAGACTTTTGTATATTTGGGGCCACAGTTATGAATTTGACAATGACAACAACTGGGATCGCATGGAAGAAATTTGTCGCAAACTTTCCGGAAACGACCAGATTTGGTATGCCACTAATATAGAAATTTATAATTACGTAGAAGCCTACAAGCGCCTGCAATACAGCGCAAACGGCCGGATGATTTACAATCCTACCTTATTGACCGTTTGGCTGGATGTAGACGGCACTCTCTATAGCGTAAAGCCCGGGGAAACTATTTGCATATAAGTTTTGCACATTCCTGCCGGAATACTTCCGGATAATAGCACTTAAACCACGCACACCGAACTGCCAACAACGTATGCGTAACAGCACTGGCTTTGGGGAACATATAAACAATCTGGTCACAATGATCGAAATACCAATCTCCCAGAACGGAAACCTTTTCTTTCAACAAGGCTCGATCTTGCTCCGGACACCAACCTTTTCCTTTTCGGATTCTTTCAGAATGCAAGAATGCCTCCTTACGACTTATGCCGATCCGGCACAAATCCTGCATAATATCTTCTCGAACACCGGGGATCGCAGAAAACGGAATACCTGCCGGTATTAACTTCTCTCCGGCACCTGCCCAAACTTGCCAACCGTGACTCAGACCCGACACTTTCACCAACTCCGCAAAAGTTGTAGGGTGTGTTTTTTCCAATATACCACGTACAAAGACCGTTTCAAAACCCGGAATCCCTTCCGTATCGGCATTGGTGAAGAGTGCCATAACCTTTGGATCCTGCAAATCAATTTCTTCCCAATCAATACCCGTAGCATGACACAAATTTTCCAGTAGTAAGCATCCACCGCTTGTAAGCAAATCTATGCACAGAAGAGGCGGTTCTAAATGGATATAACGAAAATGCGTAACAGGACAATCCTCGTCGTTTCGTTCAAGAGGAGTGAATGCTTCAAACGCCCGATCCTTAGGGGCCAGTAATACACCGCCGATTTTTCTTACCATTTTTTTCTTCATACTGGCAATCTGTGCGGTAGTCCGTGCACGTACTTCCGGGGAAAGTGTGCAATTTTTCTGTGCTTCATATTTTCGCACGTAGTGTGCTGCCAATTTTTCCTGGTAGGTGTTGATCCAACCGGCAATTGCAAAATGATCTCCCCCCCAGGTTTGTTGTAAAAAGTGAAAAGCCAATGTTCTAGCATCCGGACAAGACACAAGATCAACATCCGGTATTTTACTCCCATCGATGTACAGAAAACTTTCTTCCGGAATATGATGACCCGCTGTTTTCAGTACGGTTTGACAGACAGGACACTGCTTGCGCGGTAGATCAATGCCGCACCGGGCAATGTCGCTTGTCTCAAAATAATGGCAGTCCGAGCAATAATAATGTGGCTCCAATGGATTCACGCCGGTAAAACCCAGCAAATAGGCCACCAGAACAGATCCCGCCGTACCGCGGCAACCTACAATATGACCGGAAGCGTTGAGTTTCTCTGCAATGATGCTGCTAAGCAAATAATACGTAGCCATTTCATCACATTGAATCATGGAAAGTTCTCTTTCAAGCCGCTCTGAAACCAGCGGCGGAAGAGGATTTCCGTAGATTGCAGCCGCTTTCTCTCGACAACGCCGCGAAATTTGTTCCAACGCACCCTCTAATCGAACAGCAGGATCCCCGGTGCATAAAGGCTGCACAGATTCAATCATCGCTACAATTCGTTGAGGATTTTCAAAAACAACCCTGAGAGCGTCTTCTTCTCCCAAATACGAAAAAGCCGCCACCATCTCCGCTTCATTACGAAGATAGCCTTCCCCACATTCCGGAGAGCCCACTTTGCCCGCAAGAAGAAGTGCATCGCGGCAAATTCTATCGCCCGGCGTTAGATAATGGGCATTGGATACGGCTACAACCGGAATACCTTTGCGCTTGCCGAATTCTACAAGAGCTCGGTTCAACCTTTGTTTTTCCGGTGCTGTGTCGGGAGTAATCTCCAAATAATCATAGCAAGCAATCATTTCTTCTAACTGTTCCGGAGAAGCATCCTTTGCCAGCGCAGTATAAAGTTCCCCGTCAAATCCGCAAGATCCCACCAGCAAATTCTCACGATATTGGGCAAGCACAGACCAATCCAGTACTTTTCCGCCCCTGCACGCTTCCAAGGCCGAAATAATTTTGTATAACGCTTCGACACCGTTTTGGTTTCGAACCAGAAGCGTTACTTTCATGCGCGGTGCATGTTTTTTTCTTCTGCATACAATTTCCGCACCATAAATAACTTGAATATTTTTCCAGTAGGCAAATTTTTGAATTTCCAGAAAATTATGAACACTATTCAAGTCCGTAAATGCCACCGCAGAAAGCCCCAGACGCTCCGCATTGTCCAAAACCTCCCGAACTTGTATTGCAGAAAGATCATCACTAAAATTTGTATGAATATGCAATTCCGCTCTTTTCATATTATCAACTCCTCTCCATATTTGATTTGTATTATAAACAAAGGCGTGTACCGGAATTGGTACATCACTTTTTTCCGTTGACTTTGGCGGGAAGTGTGCTACAATTTGTATGCAGAAAAACATAGGAGGTTATTTGTATGAATAACAGAATTTTGTTCGGCATTATGTGTATCATTTTCAACGCATACGGCGTTCCCTGTTTTATGCAAGGACGAATCAAGACGGGTGTTTGGCGTATTATTTTGGGCATCATCACCTGTGATATTATGTTCGTCGTTAACCTAATCTACGGCATCTTCCTGGGTATCAAAGTACTCAAGATGACCGATGAGGAATTCGAAGCAACCAAGTACACTTTTGCAAGCGGTATTCCAGCTTAATGTATACAACGTGGTAAAGATTAAGAACTGGAAGGGAAAATTGTTTTTCTGCGCACTTTTCGCAGTAGTATTAATCCTTTGGTACGTTTTGTTGGGAAAATGTCTATATGTGTGGCTTTGGGGCATCCAATGCCCCGGCTGCGGAATGACGCGCGCCTACCTGGCGCTCCTACACCTCGATATCAAAGGCGCATTTTCTATGCACCCTATGTTCTGGTCCGTCCCTATTTTACTGGCCTATTATTTCTTCGACGGCAAACTTTTTAAGGTAAAATGGCTCAACAACACCCTCTTGGTCCTTATTGTTGCCGGCTTCCTAATCAACTGGCTTGTAAGATTATGCTTGTAATTCTATGCAACATCCTATATAATAACCCCACGACAGTTCGTTGGTACCATCCTGTCGTTAAACAAAACCAGGACTTCCATACTACATAATAGGATTGTTCTGGTGACTTTGCCCACGGCAGAGTCACTTTTCTTTTGGAGGATTATATGCAGCAAAAAATCAAACACGAATGGGCTGAAATAAAAATCTTATTCCGCTGTATCCCTGCAACGGTAGTGTCCCTGTTTGTGGTTAGCGTCATTTGTATGAATTTGCTGGCCAACAAAACCTTGGTGCAAACCCCGTGGATTGCCCTGGACGGCGGCATTCTCATTTCTTGGCTTTCTTTCATGTGCATGGACATTATCACCAAGCATTTCGGGCCAAAAGCTTCCAACCAGGTGGCTGTGCTGGCCTCCGTTATAAATTTGCTCACTTGTGGCATATTTTACATCGCCAGCATCATCCCCTCCAATGCCAACGACTACACGACCCTGGACAACTTACTGGGCGGGACCTGGTTTATCTTAGTGGGCAGTACCGCGGCATTCCTGGCCTCTGCGGTCATCCACAATTTTTTGAATTGGGGCGTGGGTAAAATGTTTCACAAACACCCCCACGGCAAAATGGCGTATATGACCCGCACCTATATTTCCACATTTATTGGTCAGTTTATGGATAATCTGATTTTCTCCGTGATTGTCTTTGTGGTTTTTGCACCTATTTATTGGAATGGCTTTCACTGGACGTGGCTTCAATGTACTGTCTGCGCCCTGACCGGAGCGGTGGCAGAATTGATTATGGAAATGATCTTCTCCCCCATCGGCTATCGCATTGTGGCAAACTGGCGGAAAAATAATATTGGACAAGCGTATTTTACCTACACGAACGGAGGGCAACTATGAAAATCTTCATTACAGGTACAACACAAGGCATCGGCAAGGCGATTGCGGAGCGCTTTCTGCAAGCGGACCACACCGTCATCGGCCTCGACCGGCAAGCTGCCTCTATCACCCATGGAAATTATACCCATTTTACTTGCGACGTGCGGGATCACGATCGTTTGCCTGAGGTTGAGGATGTTGAAATTCTCATCAACAATGCCGGCACCCAGAATGAGCAGGATATCGACATTAACTTAAAGGCTTTAATCCATATCACGGAGCGATACGGCGTACAACCCAAGATTCGGTCTATTTTGAACATTGGCTCTGCCAGTGCCCACACCGGTGCCGAGTTTCCGGAATATTGCGCCAGCAAAGGGGGCATCTTGGCTTACACGAAGAATGTGGCCATGCGCGTAGCACCCTACAATGCAACTTGCAACAGTTTAGATCCCGGCGGCGTACTGACGCCTTTAAATGCGTGCGTGATGAACGACGAAACACTATGGACAGAGATTATGAACGAAACGCCCCTTCGCCGTTGGGCAACGCCGGAAGAAATCGCGGAATGGGCGTATTTTCTCACGGTGACCAACACATTTTGCACCGGCCAGAACATCTTGGTGGACGGCGGCGAGTCGATTAATTATAATTTTGTTTGGAAGAAGTAGAATCTTGGAGAGCGAAGTCATTCTTTTTTATGAAAATTGTAAAACAGAATGACTTTTCGCCCCGAAATCCCGTCAAAATCATTCCAAAACCTTAAAAAACAAAAACAGAATGTCGTTTTTTACGAAAACAGTCACTCTAAACTTCAAAATTTGAATTTCAGAATGACTGTGCATGGCTTTACATAAAGTATTTTTGAATTGTATCTTGAATATCACGGATTGTTAATGGCTTTTCTCGAGTTTCCCACGTAATAATTAGATTAGTGTCGGGATAAATCCCCTCACGCATATATAATTGTAACTTTTGACAGACTGTCTTTTGGTAGGACACATCCTCCAAGCAACCAAAATGCTCCCAGTAATACAATTCGCCGGTCTTTGGATGACGCAAGGTGAAATCCGGGTACAAACGAATGTCGCCCAGCTCCAATTCCTCTTCATAATGAAACGGAATTTTGTGGGTCACTAATTGCAAAGTAATAAGCGACTCCGATTTAGAACGCACTTTGATCCCGTGAACTGTTTCGTGCCTCAATTGATTGGGATACTTGTTATTTTGGACATACGATGCAGTCATCCACTGCGCTAAAAGCTCGTTGGTTGGACGAAAAATCGGTGCTAACAACTCACTACACTTAGTAGTAGCAGTCAAAAGTTTCGTCGCGGTATCCAGCGCCGGATTATGTGTCTTCAAATAGGCAATCACACCCTTTAACTGCCGTTTACAATCTTGAAGCTTCGCTTGATAATATTTCTTCTCCGCCAACTGCGTAATGAACGCGGTTTCCTTCATCGAAAGATATTTCCGCTTCGAGCCGATTGCATAGTAGAACTGCGGTTTCGCTTTCGTCCCCGTACAAATCAATCGCCCCTCCGGTAGCGTCTTCAGCTTCCGCTCCATATACCGGATATCCTTCTCTAACCGCTGCTTCTCCAAAAGCATCTTCTCGTATAACATGGCATCGCTCCCCCTTGAAATCAATTTTTCTCCATTGAATCACAACGAGGGAAGTTTGCCAATTATTTCCCAGGAAATAGCACTGCCATTAGAAAAACTTATCCACCAAACCCACAACAAACACAATCAAGATTACCACGGGCAGTACATAGGTCATATACGGACGCATCCAGTTTCCTAACTTGAGGCCTTTTCCCGTGTTGGCTTCCGCTTGGAAATTTTTCCAGCCCCATCCCTTCTTGCTCACGCAGAACAAGAGGTACACCAGGGCGCCCAAGGGTAAAATAATATTCGACACCAAAAAATCTTCCAAATCCATCAAATTAGAACCTGCGCCAAAGGGTTTGAATCCCGCAAGCACATTAAAACCCAGCACGCAAGGCATGGACAAAATCAACATCCCCGCGCCATTGATCAAGGAAGCTTTCTTGCGAGACCAACCGGTCACGTCAATCACACAAGAATTGATATTCTCAAACACCGCAATGACCGTAGACATAGCCGCAAAAGCCATAAACAAGAAGAACAAACTTCCCCAAATTCTGCCCCCTTGCATGTGGGCGAAGATATTAGGCAGCGTTTCAAAAATCAAACTGGGGCCGCTATCGGCTGCCACGCCGTAGGCGGAGCAAGCAGGGAAAATAATCAATCCGGACACAATGGCCACAAACGTGTCCAACAGCGCCACCCGCACAGACTCTCCGGGAAGGGCGCGGTCGCGACCAATATAGCTGCCGAAGATTGCCATGGAGCCAACACCGATACTCAATGTAAAAAACGCCTGGTTCATAGCCGCCACTAAAATAGTACCAATACCCACTTCCGCCATTTTACCCAAATCCGGCACTAAATAGAACCGAAGTCCCTCTCCGGCACCGGGAAGCAGAATACTATTCACCGCCAAGATCATAATCAAAGCAAACAAGGCCAGCATCATCACTTTCGTAATGCGCTCTACCCCATTCTTAAGGCCAATGGCGCAAACCGCAAAACCCAAGATTACTACAATGGCAGTCCAGAAAGCCATGGTCCAAGGACTGTTCGTAAGCGTGGCAAAAGTCTGGCTCACCGCTGTCTGATCCACGCCTGCCAGACGACCTGTCAAAGTCAAATAAAAATAATGCAACATCCAGCCGGCAACCACCGTATAGAACATCATCAAAAGAATATTGCCGATGAGCGCCGCCACACCGTGATAATGCCACTTCTGACCGGGCTTCTCCAAAACCTGATAAGAACGCATAATACTCTTCTTGCTGGCACGACCCACAGAGAATTCCACCGTCATCAGCGGAACGCCCAAGGCAATCAAGAAGAAAAGATAAATCAGCACAAACATACCGCCGCCATATTGGCCGGTAATATACGGAAACTTCCACACGTTTCCAATACCGATGGCACAGCCGGCAGACAATAACAAAAATCCCAAACGGGAACCTAAACTTTCTCTTTCAGACATCAATCCGGAACCTCCCTTAATGGCACAAGGCCAAAGGATATTGTACCTTAAACCGGTGTCCAAAACAACATATTTTTCTGTTTTTTTCGTAATTGTGTACCGGTAAAATATATGCTATACTACCCCCATAAGTTCTAACAAAACAGAAAGGTGGAACAAGGATGAAATTGTTCTTCTTAGGTACAGGTGCGGCCGATTGGCCGATTGAAAAACCGGCAGACTATACGGAATTCCGACGTCTGTCTTCAGCGATCATTGATGACGTGTTGCTGATTGATCCCGGTCCGCAAGTACCGGAAAGTCTCAAGACCCATGGGAAAGATGCCGGCAAAGTGCGTTACATTTTAAATACCCACGATCATGGCGATCATTATAACCCGGCTACTGTGGCATATTTGCAGGAACAGGGCGCAGAATTTGTCACCTTCCTTCCCGGCGAGACCAAGAAACTGGGGAACTACACCGTAACGGCACTCCAAGGCAATCACGGCACCTGTCAAGGCATCTTGCACTATATCATTGAGGATGCCCAGGGCAAACGCCTGTTCTACGGTTTAGACGGTGCATGGTTGCTTTACGAAGAAGTGGCTGCCATTCAAAAGAACGGTGTAGACTATGCGATACTGGATGCCACCATCGGAGACGTGCCCGGCGATTATCGAATTTTCGAACATAACAACTTAAATATGGTGCTGGAAATGCAGCGAACCTTGGCACCCTACGTAAAGAAATTTGCTATTTCGCATTTGGCACGCACGCTGCACACCGATCACAAGACTTTAGTACAAGCCATGGCGCAATACGACATCGACGTAGCCTGCGATGGCTTGGAAATTACAATATAGGAGGTATTCTACCATGGCAAATACATTAGATATTCGCACAATTTCTTCTTTAGAGAAAGTTCGTCCCGAAATGACGTTATCTGCGCCCCAGTACACAAAGGGCAGCGTGCTTTTGAATGAAGTTTTCTCTTACCAGATTGCCTATAAAGCATTCCCCCTTACCTATGGGCAGGAATTTGCTTTGGAAGTGGAATCCGATTTAGGAGACGCCGTTTCATTGTTCCTCACCCGTCAAGTGCCGGTTTTGCTGCCTCGATACTGGAATGAAATCGACAACAACTATATCTCCGATGTACCGGGTTTGTTTCCGGATGTTTTGGAGCCGTACACAGATTACATAATGGTTTCTTCTCGGAATTTCAGCAGTGTTTGGGTAAGCGTAAAGACCACCACTGAAACCAAGCCAGGCGAGCACACCATTACTATTCGTTTTAGAAACAAAGATAATAACGAAATTCAAGGCGAGAGCATTTTTACTTTGGACGTCATTCCTGCGGTGCTCCCGAAATCGGATATTCCTTTCACGCAATGGTTCCATTGCGACTGTCTGGCAACTTATTATAACGTGCCGATGCTGTCGGAAGAACATTGGGCACTGATGGATAACTTTATGCAAATGGCTACCGCCCACGGGCTCAATATGATTCTGACACCGGTCATCACGCCGGCTTTGGATACAAGAGTGGGGCACGAGCGTCCGACCATGCAGTTGGTGGGAATTTCGTATGCGGATGGAAAATATGCCTTCGACTTTACCCTCCTTGCCCGTTGGTTAGAGCTTTGCAAGAAGAACGGGATGGAATATTTGGAAATTGCCCACTTGTTTACACAGTGGGGCGCTGAGCATGCGCCGAAGATTATTGTAAACGGCGAGAAGAAATTTGGTTGGGAAACAGATGCTTTGTCCGATGAATATAAAGAATTCCTGGCGCAATTCCTGCCTGCCCTTACAGATTATTTGCGGAAGAACTGGGATGCAAGCAAAGTGTATTTCCATATTTCCGACGAGCCTCATGCGAAACATATCGAGCATTACGGCGAGTTGTTCCATTTTGTGAAGCCTTTACTGGGTGAGTTTAAGCAAATGGATGCTATTTCCAGTTATGAAATGTTTAAGAAAGGCTTTATTGAAACACCGGTAGTAGTAACCTCCGAAATCAAGTCGTTCTTAGATAACAACGTAGACTGTATGTGGACGTACTATTGTTGCGGCCAAGGTTGCCTGAATTTAAGCAATCGCTTTATGGCGCTTCCTTCTTACAGAAACAGAGTGATGGGCCTTCAATTGTATAAGTTTGATATGAAGGGCTTCTTGCAATGGGGCTACAACTTCTACTATGGCAAGTTGTCCACCCACCCCATCAATCCTTATTTAGTCAACGATACAGACGGTGCTTTCCCTGCAGGCGATTCCTTCAGCGTATACCCGGGCCCCAAGGGCGCTTGGCCTTCTTTACGCATCAAGGTGTTCTTAGAAGCCATTCAGGACCGTCGCGCATTGAAATTACTGGAAAGTTATATCGGCAAAGAAGAAGTGGTGAAGATGATCGACGCCGAAGGCGAGATTGATTTCTTCAATTATCCGTCGGACAGTCAATATTTGTTGCGTCTTCGCGAAGCCGTGAACGAGAAGATTAAGCGTTGCTTATAAGAAATTATAATTTTGGGCGTATGTGAAGATTTTTCATATACGCCCGATTTTTTACAATTCAACTGTCACCGGCCTGTCTATTTCAATAGAATCCGGCGTTACCACACAATCATAGGCAAGGACTCGGACGCCGGCCTTTTGTGCCGCCCGCAAAGCCTCTCCGAAATCCCCATGCATCTTATCGTGGGGGCGAAAAGCCCGAATCCCTTTCATTTGAATCACAAACAATACACAAGCTTCGTACCCTTCTTGAATGCAGGCGGCCAGTTCCTTCAAATGTTTCACGCCTCTGATTGTAGGCGCATCGGGAAACAACGCAAGCCCCTCTTGTTCCAGCGTCACACCCTTCACCTCCATAAAAATCTTCCGGCCTTCCACTTCAATATATAAATCAAACCGAGAATTGCCCCAGGTTACTTCCCGGCGAATCAACGCCTCCGGCAATTGCTTCCGAAGCCACTCCGCCGCCACTTGATTGGGCACCTGAGAATCCATATTGATACAAAGATCCCCTTTCATCACCGCAATCAAATCGTAAGCCGTTTTACGCGCCGGCGAAGCAGACTTCTCCAAGAACACCGTCGCCCCGGGCACCAAAAGCTCCCGACATCGCCCCGTATTCTTCACGTGTACCACCGTTTCCTGTCCGTCCACTTCCACGTGGGCGATGAAACGGTTGGGCCGTCGAATAAATTTACCTGCCACAACGTTCTGATACTGCACAAAAACGCCTCCAATCGCCTTTAAAATAGCAGAAAAACCTTGCTCGGTCAAGCATTCCGTCGTATAATCAAGAAGAAGGAGCACAAAAGTATGTATTATCAAACCGCAAACTCATTTTTCCAGGAAAAATTCGGTCAGAAGGTCTACAAATTAGCCTTAGACGGTGGTTTCACCTGCCCCAATCGGGACGGCACGGTGGGCAATCGCGGTTGTATCTTCTGTTCGGCAGGCGGCAGCGGAGATTTCGCGGAAAAACCCTGTGGCGACGTTTCTCTTCAACTTGCCCGTGCGAAAGAACGGGTGGCGGGTAAAATGCGGGGAAATGCCTACATTGCTTACTTCCAAAGTTTCACCAACACCTACGCAAGCGTGGACCGTTTGCGCGCCATTTTCCAGCCGGTACTGGAAGATCCTTCCATAGTGGGCCTCTCCATTGCCACACGGCCGGACTGCCTGCCCCCGGAAACCATTGCCCTTATAGACGAATTGAACCAAATCAAGCCGGTGATGATTGAACTGGGTTTGCAAACCATCCACGAAGATACTGCCCGCTTTATTCGAAGAGGCTATCCCCTCTCCGTGTACGATCAAGCTATGGCAGATTTGAAGAAAATTGGGGTGCATATTATCACGCATATTATCTTAGGTCTTCCCGGTGAAACGCCGGAAATGATGGTGGAAACCGCCCGATACGTAGGTGCCGCCGGCACTCACGGGGTGAAATTACAACTTTTGCACGTGCTGAAAGGTACGGATTTAGCCGACCTCTCCCCGGAGACGTTATCGGAAGAAGCCTATTTAGATATTCTTTGCCGCTGTATCTTAGCCTTGCCGGAAGGCACGGTGCTCCACCGTTTAACCGGCGACGCGCCCCGGGATTTGTTGATTGCCCCCCGCTGGTCTTTGGATAAGAAAAGAGTCCTGCAAGCCATCAAAGATCGGTGTATGCAAGAGGGGATTGTGCTACAATAAAAAGGAAGTTTGGATACTATGGATTTCGAACAATTGATTCAAGAACGTTATTCGGTAAGAAATTTTACGCCGGAGCATTTACCCCAAGAGGTAATTGACCGCATTTTGAAAGCTGGGCACGTGGCACCTACGGGAGAAATTCAACCTTTCCGATTTTATTGAGCCTACTGCACTGCTGGTCATGGGTTATCCTGCAGAAGACGCCAAATCCCTTCCCCTGCACGAACAATTCCGGCCTATGGAAGAAGTGGTTCGGTATGAGCCGTTTTGAGAGAAACTATCGCAGCACTTTGCTTGTGAAAATAAATCTCGGCAGTAAATTATTTGTCCATCCGACACAGACAACATTGGCATCGTTTGACTTACCCGTACCTGTTTGAACTTTCAAACCTAAAATATATGTATTGACTTGCTCAACAGTTGGTTTATGGGTAGCATTGTTTTTTGAGAACAAAACATTATCATTTTTGTGCTTCTTCGTAAGAAATTGATTTTTCACCCAGTTTGATCCAAATGGAATGGCCAACACCATATTTTAAATCTTCTTTGCTGAGTGAAATACAATTGCTCTCAAACGCAAGATTGCCGACTCCGATTACCCGCACAAGTTGGCCGTCATATTTTTCAGGAGCAGCAATCAATTGAATCATCGTTACGTCTTTAGCAGCGTTTTGTGATTCGTTATAACCTGATTCTACAAGTGTGTCTTGATATATTTTTATGCCAAAAAGTACACCAAAAGCAACCGCCAAGGTGATCAACACAGAAAGAATAATTGTTATGACTTATTTCTTGTTTTTCACAAAATCACCGTTTTTTTATTGTAGCATAGCAATCTGAAAAAGTAAATCAAAGGGTATAAGTCCACTTTGTTTACAGACGCGAACAGCGTATTTTGACCGATATATAGTAAAAGCAAGGAAAATTTACCTCGCTACTTTTTGCGTCCCTTTTTTGGTGCTCTGATTATTTTATAATTCTGATCAGACCAGAACGGAGGATGCCTATGAATGCAAAGAAAATCAAGGATATTCTAATTTCATATATCAAAGCTACCACAGGCGAAGTGCGCATCTATCAAGAAAAAAATATAGGAAGCTCTATTTGCGACGTGATGGCGGTAACAGACCGATTGATCGGTTATGAAATAAAAAGCGATTTGGATAATTATGCCCGTTTACAGGCGCAAGTAAAAGCTTACACTACGTTTTTCGATGAGAATTATTTGGTTGTCGGCGAGCGACACATTCATTCTGCCGCCGAGAAGATTCCGGACTGTTGGGGAATTTTATGTGTCACAGAGAATGACGTGGCGCTTGTTCGTAAAGCCACAACCAACAATGCCGTTTCTCGCAGAGCGCAACTATCCATTTTGTGGAAGTTGGAACTCAAAAACCTACTAGTGAAAAACAGAATGCCGGCATACGCACAAAAAGAGAAAGGATATATCGCCGATCACATTGCAAATAGTATGGACAGCAATCTGCTTGGAAAACAAATCGCAAATGAGTTGCTACATCGCGATTATTCCGTCTTTGGTGCAAAAGATTATACAGAATATTCCGCAGAAGAAGAAAAGGCAATCCAAGATTTTCCTGCTGCAGAAATTGTAGATATGCTTTCCGAACGCAATCTTTCCGAATTTACTTTGGACCAATGGATTCGTTTATATAAAAGGGCAACTGCGGTGAAAGAGCAAAAGGAGCTTTCCTTTAAAACTCCGATTCCAAACCGAACTCCACATGCCATTCCTTACACGGATATAGAGGTCTCGCTGGGCGTGCCATGGGTAAGTACAGAAATTATCGATGAATTTGTGCGTCATATATTATGTGCAGACAGAACGTATTCCTATGTTGAATATGAATCAATTACAGGAAGTTGGTATATCCGAAATAAAAAGTATTGGGGAGAAGGAAACCGTTTTGCCGAGGGAAAATACGGATTAAAGCGATATAATGCGCTTTACATCATCGAAGCAACCCTCAATTTGCGAGAAATTAAACTTTTTGACGACGGCTCAGTTTATAACGAGGCAGACACGCTTGCTGCATTGGAAAAGCAAAAATGCATCCAGCAGGAATTTAAACGATGGATTTGGGAAGATGAGGATCGCCGTTGGTTGGTCGAAGAAGCATATAATAAAATGTTTGCTGCATACAAACCAATCGTTAGCGATGGAAGCCGGTTGACCTTTCCGGATATGGCAAAAGGATATACGTTATATCCTTATCAAAAAGATGCCGTTCAACGCATTCTTAAAAACAAAAACACTTTACTTGCATTCGACGTAGGCGCAGGAAAAACATATATTATGATCGCAGCGGCAATGAAACTACGCCAAGAAGGGATCTCTCGTAAAAATTTATTTGTAGTTCCAAACCATATTGTGGGACAATGGGAAAAAATCTTTGAAGATCTCTATCCCAAAGCAACGATTTTGGCAATCGAACCAAAATCGTTCAAGCGGCAAATGCGTCAAAAGGTATTGCAACAAATACAAAGCGCAGACTATGACGGCATTATTATGGCATACAGTTGTTTTGAAATGATTCCCTTATCTGCAGACAGTATATGGCAGAATATGCATGCAAAGCTAAAACAAATTGAAACAGCGCTTCTTGAACTAAAAACACCTCAAGAGTACTATATTTGTGGCCATAATCACGCAGCGCTTGAAGCAGAAAAAAAGCGCCTGGAAAAAAGAACGCGAGAGTTTCTGGAGATCATGACACCACAGCAAGCGCAAGAGATTACGTTCGACGAACTGGAAATTGACTCTCTCTTTCTAGATGAAGCACATAATTATAAAAACCTGCCAATCAAAACGCATTTGCGTAATCTACGAGGTATTAACACAACCGGTTCCGGCAAATGCCAAGATTTATTACATAAGGTGCGGGTGGTACAGCAAAACGGAAGAGGCGTTGTATTTGCAACAGGCACACCGCTGTGTAACTCTCTATCAGATACTTATGCAATGCAAGTGTATTTGCAATACGATGAACTGCAAAGAAACAGACTCGATGTTTTTGACAATTGGGTAAAAACATTTGCTTTGCCGGAGCAACTCTGTGAAATTGACGTAGATGCTTCAAAATATAGATTTGTCAAACGCTTTTCAAAGTTTTTTAACCTGCCCGAATTATCAGCTATGTTTTCACAAATCGCGGTATTTTACGCCAACAATTCGGCAAACGATCTTCCTAAATTGCAAGGTTATACCGATGTTACTATTAAGAAAAATCCTGCTCTTTCCAGCTATATGAAAGAGCTTGTTAAAAGAACCGAAAATATCCGCAGCGGTATGATAGACCGGAAATATGACAACATGCTCAAAGTAAGCACCGATGGCAGAAAAGCTGCGTTAGATTTGTCGTTGGTTGGCAGAACACAGAACTATGATGCGTATTCAAAAGTATATCGATGTGTCGACAACGTGACGGCGCTATATAACCAACAGCCGGATACAACACAATTGATATTTTGTGATTATTCAACGCCAAAAGCGGAACAGTTTAACGTATATGCGGAACTAAAAAGACGACTTATTGAAAAGGGTATCCCAGAAAAAGAAATTGCTTTCATTCATAGTTACCAAACTGAGAGCCGAAAGGTTGAGTTGTTTCGTAAATTTAATGCCGGCGAAATGCGTATTTTGATTGGGTCTACGTTTAAATTGGGCATCGGCGCCAACGTACAAAGAAAACTGAAAGCCATTCACCATTTGGATGTGCCTTGGCGACCGGCTGATATGGTGCAGCGAGAAGGCCGTATTATTCGCCGCGGAAATGAGAACGAAACGGTGCAAATTTACCGCTATATTACCGAAGGTAGTTTTGATTCGTATTCTTGGCAGGTGTTGGAAACAAAACAGCGCTTTATCTCTCAATTCTTGTCCGGTAGCACATACCAACGAACTGCTTCAGATTTAGATAGTGACGTTCTGACGTATGCAGAAGTGAAAGCTTTGGCGTTGTCTCAACCGCTTATGAAGCAGCTTGCTCAAAAAGAAAACGAGCTGAAAACATTTAAAATATTGGAAACACAAGCAGAAGAAACCCGCAAGCGCCTCATAGAAGAATGCAATCAGCTCCGGTCAAAAACGGAACAATACCAAACACACTTGGGAGTAGCAGAGAAACACCGCGATGATCTGATGAAGAAAACCAACGAACAGTTTCTCCAAGCGATGCGAAGCATAAAGGATCTTTTCACACCGGATGTAATCTTCGGTAATGAGATGCTGTCAATTCCCGTTTCGATATTCGACTTTACCATCGCGCTGCCGGCTCCGCAAGATTCTCAAAAGCCATATCTGTATTTAGAAAAGGACACCAATCGTTACGTGGTTCTTTTGAGTGATTCTGCAAGCGGCAACGCAAAACGCATAATCGGGAAATTAAAAAGATTCGATAAAGTCGTAGAAAAAATCCGCAAAGAGATGGAGACTATAAAACAAAATCTGCACAACAATCAACAACTTCTCAAACAAAAAAACACGTCATATCAAAAACAAATTGTTGAATTAAGTGATGAGATTGAAGTAATTAAGAAAAAAATAAATGTACATTACGGCGAAGATTATTCTGTTTGTTTTGATGATACATAGTGTGGTCAAGAGATATAAGAAAGCAGCAGAGTGATTTCACTCCGCTGTTTCTTTATCTCCAACTGCCGCTTCTTTAAATGTAAACCAAACAAAGTGGTCAATCATTTCTCTTGTTACCTCGTGAAACTTTTCAAGAATTGGTTTGAAAATATTGCAGTATTCATCATACTGATAATTTTTGCGCAATTCCTCTATATTGGGAATTGGTGTTTCAAAACTATTAAAATGTTTCAAGTTATCCTTAACAACAGTATCCAATAT
>JAFYOJ010000093.1 GCA_017560225.1 Clostridia bacterium | reverse complement strand
GTCCTTGGTGACAAACAAACTGTTTGCGCCGCCGGTTTCTTCAATATAAGTTCTGGTTGCTGCATCCAGGTATACGTTCTCATCATAGCCCTGGTTATGTGCATCCACAATCGCATACAAGCTCATAGCATAGTTCAAACCACCCTTAATATGGCCGGTTCCGCGGGGAGCCGCACGGTCGAAATCACTGATGCGAAGGGTCAAAGGACGAACACCGCCTTTGAAGTAAGGACCTACCGGCGTAACCAAAATTCTGAACTGATATTCTGTTGCGGGCTTAACACCAATCACCGCATTGGTGGCAAACATATACGGACGAAGATACAACGTCGCGCCGGAACCGTAAGGCGGTACAAAATCTTCGTTGGCTAAAACAACTTTCTTCACTGCCTCAATAAATTTGTCCTGGGGATAAACAGGCATTTCCAAACGCTTTGCGGAATCCTCCATACGCTGTGCATTGAGGTCAGGACGGAAGCAAACGATATGTCCGTCTTCTGTGGTGTACGCCTTCAAGCCTTCAAAACAAGTCTGAGCGTATTGCAGTACACCTGCGCACTCGTTAATGACAACATTGGGATCGGTGATCAAAGCACCCTCATCCCAAGCGCCATCCTTATAATTGGATACAAAGCGATAATCGGTAGGCATATAGGCAAAACCAAGTTCGCCCCAGTTAATATCTTTCTTCATTGTAAATCATCCCTTTCTAAAACGGTACGGACTTTGCCGTACAATAGAATAAGTATAATCTTTTCCGCGGGTGCGGTCAAGGGCAATGTTGTGGGTTGGGGGTAAAATGGAAAATATCAGAAAAATATATTACAATCTTCGCCCAATCACAACACTACGGCCGCCGCTATTACTGCTGCTACTACTCTTAGGCACAACATCTAATCCCAGTGCTTTATCCATAATTTTATATTTTATAACACCTTCATAGATCAAAATACCATCTAAAATCCACAAAAATGCCAATATGTTGCGCAAAATCAACTTTGACTTAGAAATCGAGGTATTCATTTTTCTATCTATGATGATCAACCTGAAAATTCGCTTACCAACACTTCTACCGGAAATATCTTTAATCAAAAATAAAATAATAGCCATACCAATCACAAGATACACAAATACCGACATGAACTGTTCTTCATTTGGATAAAGTTTCCCAACAAAGCCACAAACGATAACTGAAGAAAAACTTGCAATCATTAAGTCAATGTAAAAAGAAAAAAATCGTCTAATTATAATTCCCATAAATCCTCCCTGTTTTGTAAAATAAAATTACGCTCTCTCGATTTTCCCTTCAAATAGCGCCTCAAATTCAATCATATAAAAATTTCCTTAAAATTAAGTTTCTAACAACGACTGAACTATACCATCATTCTTCTAAAAAAATATAATTTTCAAATGCTTTTATCGTTGCACGCTCTATCGTATCCCGTGTTGTTACATTCGTTCTATCTTACCTTCAAACAACGCTTCGAATTCCGCAAGGGTTCCTTGCACCAACAAATCCTTCTGGCAAACAAAACTGTAACTTACTTTTCCATAAGGGAAAATCAAGTCGTAGTATTCTCCGTAATCTCGCACACTCTTTACATCATCCACATAACGAGATTCCACACTTCTATTGGTTTGCACAGTCATCGTGTCGTCTACAATCGAAATCTTACGGGGAATCATTTTTTCTCGCTCTTTTTTAGGATACGGAAGGAAAGTAAGCAAAAACAAAGCCACAGCACACCCCCACGGGATGTATGCAAGGGTTCCCGGCAAACGAACAAGAACAAAGGTCGAAAGCATCATACTAATTCCAATCAGTGCACAAATACGGATAAAAGATTTTTCTTTTTGGTAAAATCTTTTTTCCGCCGCTCCGGTTAAACGGCCTTCGAATTCAATCATATAAAAACCTCCTTAAGATTATTAAGTCTCTATCAAAGTCATTTCAACATTAAAGAGCGTTCCGAATGTTATTGCAAAAGAATTGTAAATCAAGGCTCCTACCGCAAACAATTATCCACCTGTACTTCCAAACAACGCCACTTTTGCAGACCCCGCAATAATCGTGCTGCCTGCACCAAAACCCGAAACAATAAGTTCTCCTGTGCCGACACCGATACCAGCACCAACAACACCGCCAATAACACTACAAACAATCAAAACAACGGCTACAAGCCACAACGTACCTTGCGGGTCGGTGCGGGAAATTGGATTATTATCACAATATGCAGTTAACAGATCACCCCAATCACTGTTACCGTAGGTGTAGGTGTCTGTAGTACTATTGGATACTATACCATTATTATACACAGAATGTGTCTTACTGACAAGATTACCGGCTTTATCGTAAGAATAAGTCACTTTTGTGCCAATCTTTGTGCTATTTGCATAGATAGTTTCACTGGTTAATTGATTTAATGCATCGTACGTATACAGCCGCGTTTCCGTACCGTCATTGATTCCGGTAATATTCCCCAAAGCATCATAGGTGTACTGGATTGTAAGTAATATAGAATTTTATAACTATTTTTATTCTATCAGAAAGAATATTCTCTATCAAGTAGTAAATCGCTACCACGTTGAGTTTCTCCCCGTTTTGTCGTATAATAATACAAACATTTTACCCCAAGGAGCCACCCGGAATATGGAATTAAATCTCATTTTAGCTTCCACCTCCCCCAGAAGACAGGAACTGATTCAACTGCTGAACCTCCCCTACACCTGTGTCAGTGCGGACTGCGACGAAACAATCACGCCTTGCACGCCGGAAGATACGGTTTGTCAACTTTCCAAACGAAAAGCGGAAGCGGCTTTGGCGTTCCATACGTTGCAGGCAGGAGACGTACTGATTGGTGCCGATACCGTGGTGGCCATCGACGGGCAGATTTTAGGCAAGCCCAAAGACGACCAAGACGCTTACAATATGATTGCTATGATGAGCGACAAAACCCACAGTGTTTACACCGGCGTTACCTTGATTACAACGCGAGAAACCCGAACATTCTACGAGGAAACCCGGGTCACCGTAGCGCCCCTCTCCGACACTGAAATTCGGTCGTACTTAGCCACCGGCGAGCACCGGGACAAGGCCGGCGCCTACGGCATTCAAGGGGCTTTCGGGCTGTACGTCACCGGCATCCGGGGGGACTATAACAACGTAGTGGGCTTCCCTGTTGCCAGAATTTACCAAGAACTTCAAAATTTGGAAAATATTTCCCAAAGGGATTGACGGGCTACGTCATCATAGGTTATGATATTCATACGGTAGTCGTAGTTCTCCTTTGCAGTTGACCGAAAGAATCAATTGCAAAGGAGTTTTTTATGAAATCAACAGGTATTGTGCGGAATATCGATCCATTGGGTCGGGTGGTCCTCCCTATGGAGCTTCGGAAAATACTGGATCTTAAAGTACAAGATCCAGTGGAGATTTTTACCCACGGCAGCGACGTGGTGATTCGAAAATACCGCCCCAGTTGCGTTTTTTGCAACCGCGACGGTTCTATGTTGCAGTTTAAAGGATTGTATGTATGCAGTCATTGCATTGCCGAGTTGGCATCCTCAGAGGAAGATTTCACCGAGAACGAGATTCTTTAATTCTTTCGCAGGCGGCGTAGATTTCGTTCTTCTTCACACCGGTTTCTTCCGCAACCAAGCGCATGGCGTCCTTGGGTTTGTGGCCTTGATTGGTGTAGGCTTCCACCCGGGCATACAGGTCTTCGTCGGTGTACGTTTCCGGGATTTCTTGTCGGGTGGTGCCTTCGATGATCAATACAAATTCTCCTCGAGGCGGGTTTTGGGTAAAATGTTCCAATACTTCCTGACTAGTACCTCGCACGGCTTCTTCATAAGTCTTGGTCAGTTCTCTACATACGGCGATTCTACGCTCCGGCGTACCGTCTTCTTGAAACCAAGTGGCAAATTCTTCCAAAGATTTCAGGAGTCGATGGGGTGCTTCGTACAAAATGACCGAGCGAGTTTCTTGTTTCAGGCGGGCATGGAATTGCTTCCGTTCTTTCTTGTCTTGGGAAACAAATCCTTCAAATACGAAACGGTCTGTGGGGAAACCGGACAGTACCAATGCCGTAATGCCGGCAACCGCGCCGGGAATGACAGTCACAGGAATCCCTGCTTGGATGGCATCTCGAATGAGTTCATGACCGGGATCGGAAATGCCGGGCATCCCCGCATCCGACACCAAGGCAACCTCAGCACCATTTTGCAGTTTCTCCAGGAGCTCAGGGCCTCTGGACATCTGATTATGTTCAAAGTAACTGATCACCGGTTTATGAATGTCGTAATGAGACAACAAGCCCAACGTGTGCCGGGTGTCTTCTGCAGCAATCAAATCCACATTGCGCAGGGTTTCTAAAGCACGCAGGGTAATATCGCCTAAATTTCCAATGGGGGTTGCAACTACATAGAGCATAAGTCGGTTCCTCTTTCTAAATTTATATTGGGGAGGATTCGAAGATTTTTACCTCCACCCCGCACACCGGTTACCACGAACAGCACCGGCGCCATCCCGGGACGACCTTCCACTAAGCGAAGTTCCCGCGGCTCCATACCGCTTTCCCGCATAGCACAAAGGGCATCCGTCAAGCGGTCCGTTTTGTTAATCATATAGAATAAGCCGCCGGGCTTTAATAATTTTGCCGCCCGGGCAATCAAATCTTCTTGGGTACAAACAATTTCGTGGCAAGCTTTCGCAACAGGGGTTGCATCGCTGAGAAGGCCACTGCCCATGCGCACGTAAGGGGGATTCATGGTAATGGCGTCAAAGGATGCGTTTGGGTACAACGCTTGTCGTACATCCCCCACGTCAATCTGAACGTGTTGTTCTTGATGATTGAGCGCCACACTGCGTCGCGCCATTTGAGCCACTTCTTCCTGAATTTCAATGCCGTGAATCTCCACCGACGTTTCCGGTGCCATGGCACGCAGTTTGCCTTCCATAAGAATAGGCACAATGCCGCAGCCCGTACCAATATCCAGTATTTGAAATGGCATTTGCCGTTTCTTTCGAAGAAGGCCGCTTTCCAGAAGGCCGCGTGCCGCATAATTGGCAAGCAAAACACCGTCTGTTCCGTATCGAAACAAACCTTTCTTTTGAATAATGCACAGTTCGTTGTATTGCAGATCGTCGATCTGCTCCCCTTGATTCAGTTCCATAGCCCTGCTCCTTCTATCAAAATATAGCACACACCAAGGGGTTTTCGCAAGTTGGCAACAAAAAAAGCCGTCTTCGGTATGAAGACAGCCATTTTCGTTCAATTGCTTCAAACTGAATTATTCAGCCTTAGGAGCATCAACAGGACATACGCTTGCGCAAGAACCGCACTCGATGCAAGCATCAGCAGCGATTACATACTTGCCGTCGCCCTCGGTAATGCAATCTACCGGACACTCAGATGCACATGCACCGCAAGAAATACAATCATCAGTAATAATATATGCCATTGTGTAACACCTCCACCAAAATGATAACGGGTTCATTGTAACATATTGCACAGGTTTGTCAAGGCAGAAATTTATTTAGGCTGTGTCGGTCGGTTTGGATTTTTTGATTGGTAAAATGGGTGGAAGCCACCCATTTTAAGCCTCAAAAAGTCCAAACCTATTTCTTGACACCTGTAACGCCGTATAGTATAATTGCAAAACTGCACTTGTTCGATCCAACTTGTGCAGTGTAGTATTTATTAAGGAGGTACCTGTCATGAACGGTACAGTGAAATGGTTCAATGCTGAGAAAGGCTACGGCTTTATCGCAAATGACGAAGGTGGAGATGATGTATTCGTACATTTTTCCGCAATCGTTTCCAACGGCGGCTTCCGCACACTGAACGAGGGCCAGAAGGTTTCTTTCGATATCGAAGAAGATCCTAAGAGCACCGGTAAGTTAAGAGCTGCCAACGTAAAGCCGCTGTAATATACTGACTTTACAAAAACAAGGGACTGTTTCGCAAGAAGCAGTCCCTGTTTGTTTTATTCTTTCTTTTTCTTCATATAGAAGAAGACACCGCAGAAGCCGATACCGCCGGCAATCAATACAGCCAAGAGAATCCATAACCATAACAGATTGGAGCCCGCAAGCGCCGGCATTGCACTGCCACATACGTCACAAAGACCGTCTCGATTCTTATCTTTATGATTTTCTCGGTCAAAATCTTCGCCGCAAGCACAAATCTTCCAGTGCTGTTGCTCGTCGTATTCAAGCGTAGAATCCGCCACTTTATGGACGTGATTTTTTGCCAGTGTAATGATGTATCCGCACTCGGTACACACTTCGTCCGTATCATCTGTAGCAGGGTCCGAGGACGTATGCTTTACGACGTCCGTACGAACCGTACAACCTTCTACAGTACACAAATGAGCATGACCTAAACCATCTTTATAATCCCATACCGTAGAGAAAGTATGATCCCCCATTTTACCGTAACCGGCACCGCATTCCGTACAAATAGCCTTGGCCATACAGGTGGCCGTCCCGCCGCTATGGGCTACCTTCGAGCCGGCAATTTCTTGGTAGCATCGGGTACATACTTTGAAATGATGGGTGGAATTGGACTTCCAAGCAGATTCCGTATGGCCCAGCGCCGGCGTATTGCCCCAATTTGCCAAATCTGTAATTTCCGTTTTCCCTGCAGCGTCCTCGTAATATTTGTTACAAGCGGTACAATGATAATACGTCTGCTTACCGGTTTTGGTACACGTTGCCGTTACTTTGTTGACACGGGTCATTTCGTGTGTGTGAACCAATGCAGGAAACGTATAGGAAATGCCGGCAAAAGTGTCGTAGTTTACGTATTCAATTTGGGCATCCATTCCATTGATGGTCGCGCTCAGAACATTCTTCCCTGCAAACGTATATTCCCCTTTAGTGCGGAAGTCGATGGTAACGCGATAAACGTGACCTTCCTTAAATTCATGCCCTACAGCACCGCTGACCAGGTATTTATTGTCTGTAACGTCGAACCATTTTACACCGTTGCGGGAAGGAGAAGCGTTGCCTTCGCTGGCAAAAGCAGATCCCACAAAAGGCGTATAATCCGGTTTTGAACCAATGGCGGGAATGTCAATGTTAAAAACAATATGGCGAATCTCTAAAGAATTGCTCCCCCAAGCATAGCCGCAGTCATCACAAGTCAAATCTCGGTTGGCATCCGTGTGCTTGCTTTTCTCTTCGGCACCGCAACCGGCTACCACACAAGTATGGCGATGATATACGTCATCCACTTTGCCGTACGTACTCCAAGCATGCTCGCTCTTAGCAACGTTATAGCCGTATTTGACCATTTGGTTACAGGCAAAACACTTCCAGTCTCCCGTGTAGCCTTTTTGCATACAAGTAGCCTTATCTGCGTTCAGCAAACGAAGATCCGTGTGTCTGGGCGTGAGAACTTCGCCTTCTTGGAGAAGGACACCACACGCGCAGTAAAGGTCACCACTATATCCAAATTCTGTACAAGTAACCGCCACTGCGTTCTTAAGGGTGGTATTTCCACTATGAACTTTGGCGGTTGCCTTGCCGCGAACTTTTTTATTACAGTGATCGCAGCGATACGTTCCCTCGTAGCCCCTTTGCTCGCAAGTACCGGTCTTTGCAGTCCCGGGAATCAGTGTAAGGTTCCCTTCGTGCTTGCCACTGCTTTCAATGACTTCGCCGTATAAAATGACACCGTCACAATCCTCGCAAACGGTATCGCCCGTGTATCCGTCCGAGGTACAAATTGGCTCAGATGCGTTCTTGATACGCGTTCCGCCAGTATGTTTACATTCTTCGATAACGGGAACAAAGGTCAGTACGCCGCCACCCTTTCTCTGGGAGAAAAGAGGAACGGTCAGCGACCACTTAAGCTCGTTGCCAATCTTTGTGAAAGTGAAATCCCGGGTAACTTCAAGATCAATAATAGAACCCGTGGGCGTTCTGTCGCAGTAATAATATACTTTCCAACCGACGACGGTTGGATTTTTCATTCCAAGGAGTTCTTTCTTGGCATATTCGGACGGTTCGAAACAAATCACAAGTTTCGTGCCGTTTACAACTGTATCGCAGCTGGAAGAACCGTATTGAACGAAAACAAGATCGTTGCTTTGCGTCCACTGAGATTCCACCATTTTATCTTGGGATTCGCTATAGGTCTCCAACGTTTTTGAGGTATCGTATCCGCAAATATCGCATTGTTTATAGGGAATACCTATTTTATCTGCATTGGAATAGGGCGTTCCCATCGATTGCCAACCCATTTCAGTATGAGCTTCAAGCGTTGTTTTGTTACATCCCGGCCAGAGACAGACAAGACGATGGTGCGTATCACTCTTGTACGTCGTATCAATCTCACACGCATAGGTAACAGGATCATAGAAATAATGCGTATGGTCAAGTATGTAACTTACGAATCCGCAATGAATACAAGTTCTCTCAACCCACCGTTCTCCGGTCTTACTATCAACCACAATCCTTGTCTGCTTGCTATAAGAATGAGGCTCAATCTTATCCGCTTCGCATTCCTCTCCAACGCAGGTTATATAATGTCCGTCAGATTCATAAATGCCGATATTCTTTCCTGTGCCGGGCTGAAAAATAGTTCCAATAAGAGCACCCTTTTTCGCGGTATATTTTTTGTAAGCGTGCTGCACCATCATATAGGCAATATTAGAAGTCACCTGATTACCCGCTTGATCGGTAACCACACACTTATAAGCAGGTTGATAGACACAGCCGTCCGATGGTACCGACAGAGTTAACTTGTTAGTTTTAGTGCCGGAAACAAGGGCGTTTGCATCATCCTTCATAGCAATCCACGAACCATTATTATAGCTTACGTACCACTGGTACGTGAGTGTGGAGCTTCCCATTGCCGCCACGGAGAAGGAACGCATATTATTGGTAGGATAGAGCGGGTCGTCCTCGCCCGCAGTATGATAGTCACTCACCTTGGCAGTCACACTCTGCGGTTGTTTAAGAATCAGAATAACCGCTTGGCTGTCATAGGCGCAAATGGTACAAATACCATACTTGTTATAGATGTGGGGCGCTTTATTGGAAACATGGGATGCGTCGTTACAGAAACGACATTCACGCCAATGATAGGTGTCGCTGAACGTCCAGGACGTCTTAGGCGTTGCGGTGTGCTCGCCGCTTACGTTGTTGTGATAAGACGCGATATGGGCCTCAATATCGTGATCGCTGATACAACGGTCGTTGCAATCGCATCCCTCAGACTCAAGACGAATCTCACAGCAACTTTCACAAAGAAGCAGTCCTTCTGATTCACAGCCGCTGCAAATGTCGCTGTTGTGGAAACAATCACCGCAATCCACGCAGAAGTGTGCGGCGTATTCATCGCCTTCTACACAGAGCGGAGGTGCATCCGAGCAATCGGAATTGCTCTCACAACAATCAAGACAAAGTGTACAAATCTCACACATTTCGATTTCGCAGAAAGCAGTTCCGCAATCAAGGCAAAGATGCTCGTACCACTCGGAACCTTCGATACAGTATTCACCGCAGGAGCATCCTTCTGCGTTCGCATTGTCCATACAGCAGAATACGCACAAGCCACAATCTTCACAAAGGTCTATTCCGTCTTCATACAGACATTCCTCACATTGCTCACAAATGACACAGCATTCCTCACAGTGATCATATCCGGCGTAGCACTCTGAATAGGACGCGTAGCAGTTGCCGCACTCAACACAGTGCATATTTTCCACTTCCCAGCAACCCTCACAGAAACCGCACCCGTCACAAAGACCGCCCATACAGTCCGCACAGAACCAACAGTTGCCGCAAAGTTCTTCCTCAGAGGTATAATGGCATTCATTACAGCCCAGACAGTGATACCCATTGTTTACATAACAATCCTCGCAAGTATAACATTCCTGGCAATCGTCCGCCAACTGGTCACAGGCTCCGCACTCGCTACAGTGCGTAGATAACCAACAGCTTCCGTTGGTACAGTCTTCGCTGCAGGCACCACAACTACCACAGCAATATGCATCCCAATGGTAATGATCGCAGAACCAACAATCCATACCGTCTTCGTAATCTGCGTGTACGTGTGTCGGGAAAAGGCTCGATAGCATAACCACGCAAAGTACAAAACTCAGCAGTCTACCGCTTAATTTCTTCATTGTATTTCCTCCTTTTGGGAATTCTTGACCCCAAACTTGTTTCGTATTATACTGATGGCAAGAGAGATTGACACCACACTTTTGGGTGAAAAGGGTGGGACGGAAGGAAATTTTTATGATTTTGGCAGCGATGCAGCACAACATTGTTCATATTCCCGTTCTTTACGGCTGTGATGCCGTACTTTCATTCTGTTTGTTACTGGGTTGCATTGCCTTGGTGCGCAAGAACCGAGTGTGGTTCATGTTGCTTTTCTCCAGCGTACTCATTGTGAATGTAGGCTACACGTTGCTCTCCTTTACACCCAATTTAACAATGGCATTATGTTGGAACAGCCTTGCATACTTAGGTTCTGTATTTTTGCCCTTGTCTATGTTTATGATTATCTTAAACGTCACCAATACACCCTATCCCCGAAAACTCACCGTGGGATTGATTGGTCTTTCCATTGTGATGTTTTTGATTGCTGCCAGTCCCGGCATTCTGCCCATTTATTATCAAGAAGTTTCCCTGCAAATAGAGAACGAGGTTTCCTCATTAATAAAAGTATACGGTCCCCTGCACCCATTATATTTGGTGTATTTGTTAGGCTATTTCAGTGCGATGGTTGTGGTAATCTTACGAAGCTGGCGCAAGAAACAAATCGACACACCCGCCCACGCCATTATTCTGGCAATTGCCGTTTTGGGCAATATCGGAGTTTGGTCGATGGAACAATTTTCCACCCTGAATTTTGAATTTCTGTCCGTATCCTATATTATTACGGAATTATTTTTGTTAGGCGTCCACTTGGTTGTAAAGGAAAACCAGCGTTTGAAAGATCTAGTTCGTCAGAAAGAAAAGGAAGTACGCGAGGCCAACGCGAAACAAGTGGGAAACAGTGAATTTTCCAAAGATATGATAGAAGATTTCCGGAATGGTCTTTCGCTGCTGACACCCACAGAACGGACAATTTATGAGGCGTACGTTGCCGGGGCCTCCACGAAGGATATTCTGGAGAAACTTTCTATTAAAGAAAATACATTGAAATATCACAATAAAAATATTTACGGAAAGTTAGGGGTTTCTTCCAGGAAGCAGTTAATCGCAGTTGCAAAAGCGACTTGTTTGTAATCATAACTACCAGCCGTGCCCGTATGTATTCGGTTAGCGACAATTGATCATACTTTAGTGATGTTTCGACAGATTTGAATTTACACGCAGTTTAGGACTTGACTTATACAACAAGAAAGAGGCCGCATCCGCGACCTCGTCCCTATAATCTGCTCAATATTTCAAGAAATTTGCCCGATGTTCAAAGGCTCGCAATCGATATCCTCGGTTATTCATCAACCGACCTTTCAAGGCAATCAAATCCGGAGAAACACCAAATTCCTTTGCCAAGCAGTGAATATCCAAACCACCTTGCGCAAGGTCAATAAACTCCTTGTCGTCAATCAGCACCGTCGCCGCAAACACATTGGCTTCATATTCCGGTCTGCTGGTAAAATCATGCAGTTCACTGTCGTGGATAAAATTATACTTCGCCATTTCTTGATGAAGCTGATCGTGTCCCAACTCGTGGGCACAAACCATACGGCGCGTTTGTTCGTCTAAATTGCTGTTCAGCACAATATAACGATTCCGCTTAATGTATACGTACATACCTTTCAAAGATCCAATATCATCTACCTGGACCTTCACCCCTAAACAAGCGCAAAGTTCAAAAGGATCTCTCGTATAATATTTTCTGACTAACGTCTTTGCCTGTCTTTCAATAGAATCACTTGCCACAATGAATCACCTCCGCAAATCTCTTCGCGGCCTTTCTCTTTCGTAATCGTTTCTTATTGCTTCGCTCTTCTGCGGTTGCTTTCTTTCGCATCCCAATAAAGTTCATTCAACTTCCGCATAACCTTATCTTTATCCTCTTCACTAAGTTCGCCGCCGGCAAACATGGCGCGTGCGTTGGTAAGGAGTGCCTGCACGTCTTGTGCCGCCCGGATGCCGCCCTTCTCCTGGGCATCCTGAATATATCGATCCTCGTCAGACATTAAATAATCTACCGTAACATCAAATTCCTGGGCAAGTCTTGCCAAGATTTCCGTCTGCTTCGGATAACATCTTCCCTGCTCATAATTGATCAGCGTGCGCTTGGTCACGTCTACTTTCTGTGCAAGTTGCTCTTGGGTATATCCCCGTTCTAATCTAAGCGCTTTCAATTTCTCTCCAAACAGCATATTGCCGCCTCCCTTGATCTTTTGTATACTTCGAAAGTGAAACAACTTTCACTTATATATTACACCTTGTTTCACTTCTTGTCAACACTTAATTTTTACAAAAATCACCAGTATAAATCTTTCCCAACAGACAAAACTATGTCTACACAGAATCGCATATCACTTTTCTGTGCAGACCTTCCGAAGGAAAAGAGGAATTTACTATGAATAAATGGAAACGCGCGCTTCTTGTGGGAACCGTTGCCGCGTCAGTTATGACGTTTGCGGCCTGCGGTCGTAAAATGGACGACGACCTGCACGTAACCATGACGCCGGACAGAACGACGGCATCCCCTACGGCAAGCGCAACACCGGATATGGATATTCTTCCCTCTATGGATATTGAATTGGCAACCATTTCACCCGAGGCGAAGTAATGGTAAAATGGGCGTTGGGTGCAATTTCGGTAAAATACCGGTTTGTACCCGACGCTTATTCGTGGTATAATTAAAGAAATATTTTACCGGAGGCGGAACCCCATGATTCGACATACTGTATGTTTTAAATTAGCGAACCCGACGAAAGAAGCGGTGGAAGAAACTTGTGCCATTCTTCGTTCTATGGAGGGTCGTGTCCCCACTATAAAGAAGATTTATGTGGGCGCAGATTACCTCCATTCTCCCCGTTCCTACGATATTATTTTTCAGGTAGACCTGGAAAGCCGTGAAGCGCTGGATACATACCAAAACGATCCTTACCACGTAGACGTGGTAAAGGCACACATCGGCCGCGTAGCCGCTTCCGTTATTGCGTTAGATTGCGATCTGTAAGGAGGCCTTTATGGATATTGCCATTTTAATTACGTTAGTCATCGTAGCGGTTCTTGTGTTACTTTTATTGTTGCGCAAAGACCCCGGTGCCCAGAAGCTCTCGGGAGAACTGGCTTTGCTCTCCAAGCAGAGCGAAATGGAGCACAAAGAAACCATGGCCGCTTTGGATAAGCTCTCTGACCAGATGCAAAAGCTCACCGAGCAGAATTACGGCCAGCAGAACAAGATGCTCCAAACTGTAACCCAAGCGTTGACAGAAATTCAAGACAAGAACCGGAAAGAAAACGAAGCGATCCGGGAAACCTTGCAGAAGAATTTGGATCAAATTCGCGGTACGGTGGAAGAAAAGTTGACACAAACCCTGGCAACCCGCTTAGATGCTTCCTTCAAGACTGTTTCCGAACAATTAGAGAACGTATACAAGTCTTTGGGCGAGATGAAAGAACTTTCCAGTGGTGTTACAGAGAACGTAACCGGCCTCAATCGAATCTTAACCAACGTAAAGGCCAGAGGCACTTGGGGCGAAGCCCAACTTCAGCGGATCTTAGAAGATATTATCCCCCAAATGTACGAAACCAATGTGGCAACCAATCCCAGCAAGCAAGACCGCGTGGAATTTGCCGTGCGCATTCCCACAGGAGACGGCGGCAATCATATTTATTTGCCCATTGACTCTAAATTCCCCATGGAAGACTATGCCCGTTTGGTAGCAGCTTCCGAAGTCGGGGATACCGTGGGGGTAGCGGAATCTCGCAAAGCATTGAAAGCACGCGTACAGGCTGAAGCCAAAGATGTAAGCGGCTATATTCACGAGCCGGAAACCACTTCCTTTGCTATTTTGTACTTAGCAACGGAAGGCTTGTATGCAGAAATCGCCAGCGACGAAGCATTGATTGCCAAGATTCGCAGCCTGCACTCCGTAATGATTGCAGGACCCTCTACCATTGCGGCGCTCTTAAATTCTCTTGCAATGGGCTTCCGCACCGTAGCCATTAACCGAAAAGCAGAAGAAATCAGTTCCTTATTGACAACCGTAAAGGCCCAATACGGAAAGTTCGAAGTCTTGCTGACCAAAGCGCAAAAGAAAATCGATGAAGCGGGAAAAGTATTAGGTGATGCACGCCAGCGAAATAATATCATTCACAAGAGCCTCAACCGGGTAGAAGCACTTCCCGCTGCCGAAGGCATGCCGAATCCCATCCCCGAACTGGCAGATTTGGCGGATGATATCCCGGAAGACAACGAATAAAGGAGTATAACACACCTTGAAATACTTAAAGCAAGTAGGCATTATTTTAACGATATCTTTCATTGGAGAAATCCTCTATCGCGTGATTCCTCTCCCCATTCCTGCAGGCATTTACGGCATTATCTTGCTGTTTTTAGCGCTGCAATGTAAGGTTATTAAGTTAGACCAGGTGAAAGACGTGAGCCTGTTCTTAATCGAAATTATGCCGGTGTTGTTTATTCCCTCGGCAGTAGGGCTAATGACCGCATGGGGCATTATTAAAGACAATTGGCTGATTTATGTGACCATCACGGTGGTTACCACTCTTTTGGTCATGGTGGTTTCCGGTTGGGTAACGCAGTTGGTGCTGCGCCTTAAGAAGAAGGGAGGCGAAGACAATGCGTGAATTTCTCATTGAATCCGTTTACTTCGGCGTATTGTTAAGCCTTGCCACTTATAGCTTCGGCAT
>JAFYOJ010000092.1 GCA_017560225.1 Clostridia bacterium | reverse complement strand
TACCCTTGGCCTTTAAAGCAAAGAATTCTTGGAAGCAAAGGACATTTAAGTAATAATGCCGCGGCGGAATTTGCATTGGAATTGGCAAAAGACGGTACGAAAATCATTTTCTTAGGCCATTTAAGTCAGCAAAATAATACACCGGCTTTGGCATTAGCAGCCACCGGCGAACATTTAAGTGCACACGGATTTAGTCTACTGCGTGAACCCGAACTTGTTTCCGGTCCCTTTGTGCATGTGTCCGTGGCAACCCAGGACAAACATAGCGAGGTGGCAATTTTATGATGCATTTTACCATTTTATGCGTCGGCAAATTGAAAGAAGATTATATGCGAAAAGCCGTAGCGGATTACGTACTACGGCTGTCTAAATATGCAAAAACAGAAGTAATTGAAGTAGGCGAATCGGATATCCCCGGGGAAGGAGATGCGCTGCTCAAGCGAATCGCCCCCGGCTCCAGTGTGGTCGCCATGGACTTGCACGGTAAAATGATCGATTCCCCTGCCCTGGCGTCCTGGATTTCTCAAAAAACGTTATCGGGCACTTCCCATTTTACCTTCGTCATCGGCGGTTCCGACGGCATCGACAATCGCATTTGCCAAATGGCCGATCTGCGCCTCTGTCTCTCCCCTATGACCTTCACCCACCAGATGACCCGCCTGATCTTAGCGGAGCAACTCTACCGCGCCATGAAGATTAACGCAGGCGAGAAATATCACAAATAAAGGTATTGCAACCATACTGGGTTTCCATTAAGAACGCCGTCTTTCTGGCAACACTTTCCCGCTTAAAAATACCGTAAACACATGCGCCGCTGCCGGACATCAGGGCAACTTGTGCCCCATTCTCCGCGATGGCATCCTTAATCTTTGCAAGTTCCGGTTTCATAGCAAAAGCCGGCACTTCCAACACGTTGCGAAGGCGCTCACAGAAGCTGTCTTGCTCCCCTGCCCGTAAAAGCGCTACCAAAGCATTGGTGTCCGGATGTTTCGTGGCAGGAATGTCCATACTGTCGTATTTCTGATAGACTTCCTTCGTCATCATGCTAAAGCCGGGATCACAAATTAGCAGTGTGCCCCGTTCCAAAGCCGGCAGAATCGTCACGCTGGTACCGGTTCCTGCGGCCAGTCCCGCGCCGCCCCCAAGTACCTGGAAAGGTACATCTGCGCCTAGTTTCGCACCCAGTTCCATGAGTTCTTCCGGTTTAAGTCCCAGGTTAAAATGGGCGTTAAATCCTCTGAGTACGCCGGCGCCGTCGGCACTGCTGCCTCCAAGGCCACCACCTACGGGAATTTTCTTTTGAATATATATTTCAATGGAGTCTGTTTCTTTGCTGATCTGCGGGTAAGTTTCAATCATCAAGGCAGCCGCTTTCCAAGCGATATTCTTGTGATTGGTAGGCAGGCTTCTGTCATCACACTGCAAGGTGATGGTGGGCTTGTTATTTCCCTTCTTCACCGTAGAGGTGATGGTGATTTTGTCTCGCAGCGGAATCGTATGCATAATCATTTCCACTTCGTGATAGCCGTCTGCGCGAACTCCGGTAATGTCTAAAGATAGGTTAATCTTAGCATAGGCGTCAATTTCGGTCTTACGAGTTTCAATGGGTTTCATGATGCAGGACTCCTTTGGTTCAATTCTATGGGAAAGGATACCATATTTTAGGATTTTTTTCAATGCGGGGAAAATGGTTTTTCTTGGCCTTGCATTGTGCTTTTTCGGAAAAAGTGTTATAATCCATAGCGTTATGCCTGCATAGTTAAATGGATATAATAAACCCCTCCTAAGGGTTAGTTACAGGTTCGATTCCTGTTGCGGGTGCCAAAAGAAGTGCCGGGAACAAAAAGTTTGTCGGCACTTTTATTTTTACCATATATTTTCGAAAATCTTGTTAACCAAAATCATTTTTCTCACACTATATAATTGAAAGCTTTCAATTAGGAGCAGGTGAATGGATGGAACACTCGATCGTAATCAAAAAATTAAATGAATGTTTGAAAGACATTTTTGCATTCTCACTATCACGTTTGTATGACAAACAAGACGCAGAAGACTTAACAAACGAAATTATTGCTGAAGTACTCACTTCTGCAGACCGTTTGCAAAACAACGAGGCCTTCTACGGGTATATGTGGAAGATTGCAGAGAATACATTCAAAAAATTCATTCGAAGCAAGAAAACCACGGAAGTGGAATATGCCGAGAACTTTGTCGGTGTCTGTTGGGATACACCCTTAGACAAGATTACGGAGGACGAAGAAGTAACCCTTCTTCGAAGAGAATTGTCGCTTCTTTCCAAGCAATATCGAGACGTTACCATTCAATTCTATATAGAGAATAAATCCTGCCCGGTGATTTCCAAAGAATTGGGAATCAGCGAAGAAATGGTAAAATATTACCTTTTCAAAACAAGAAAGAT
>JAFYOJ010000003.1 GCA_017560225.1 Clostridia bacterium | reverse complement strand
CTGCCAATTGATACAGAAATATAAAGGCCGATCTTTACTGGAAGCACCCCAGCCCGATCATGAAATTGGTCTCAACAGCTAAGCACCAAAGATTGTTACTTACGTACACGTGTATGAAACTTTAACCTCTTAGCTGTTTAATTTTATGGAACAATAGCCGCACTTATAATTCTATGAGTGCTATTCTTTCTTGTCTTTCGAAAAACTCAAATAGTTGAATTGAATATAAACAATGTTCTACAGCAATGTAGGACGCTTAATAATTTACGTATGAAAAGATTTTTATTTTGTGCAGCAACGGCTGCAATGCTGGTGAATGCTACAAGCTGCCAGAACGATGAGACAATCTTGCGCCAAGAAGGACAGATGTTTACCCTGGAGGCCGCTTACGGGACCGGAACACGCACGACATTGGAAGAAAACGGTTCCGGCGGATATGCGACCAAGTGGTCGGCCGACGACAAGATTTATGTAACCGATGGCTATGGACTTGTTTCGGGTGTACTGACACTCAAGAATGGTGAGGGAGAAAGCACCGGAACTTTCACCGGTTATGTGTCAGGAAATCCGGCGGCGTTGCGCTATGCGGTATTCCCTGCCCCCACAAACGGACAGATTGACTTGAGCGAAGTGGACGCCTCACAGGCGGATGCTCCAATGACCGCCCCTATCAGCGGAAGCAAGGCTAACTTCAAGAATGAGTGCGGCCTTGTAAGGATAGCCATCTTCAACCTTCCCGAGAATGCGGACGTACGCCTCTCTGCAGAGGGTATCACCGGAGACCTTCAGGTGAACACCCAGAACGGAGTTGTTCTCGAACCTTCAGGAACAGCAGATGAGATTAGAATCAAGAACGCAAAGAACGGACAGGCATTCTTTGTTCCGGTCATAGCGACAGACAACGCAGTTTCCACACAGTTCACACTTTCCATAAACGGAAAGGCCAAAACTTTTACTGCCCAGATAAAGAAAGGGGCGGTGACTGCTAACGGCGTGCCTGAAATCTATTTTTCTGATGGAGGTCTGATTAAGTGGGAAGATTATGAGCCTGACACAAACACAGATATTCAAAATAACTACTTATTAAAAGACGCTACTGATTTAATTTGGCTTGCTAAGCAAATCAATGAAAAAGGTAGAAATTTCAATGAATATACGCTCTCTATTACTGAGGATATAGATTTACAAGGATATGAATGGACTCCAATAGGAAATGCAACAAATAAATTTAACGGCAGTTTTGATGGTGGAGGAAAAACAATATCTAACTTGTATGTCAACAACGGAAAAAACAACAATGCAGGTTTATTTGGATTTGTTCAAGGTGATAAATCGAACAAAATTGAAATAAAAGATGTTATTTTAGAAAATGTTGAAGTAAAAGGTGGTTGGCGTATTGGTGGTTTGATCGGAAGTTGTGGTAGCTATACAACAGTAAGTGATATCACAATGAAAGGCCTTGTAAAAATTGAAGGTTATAGTGATGCTGGTGCAATTGTCGGTGGTAATTGTAAAAATATAAATAATATAACGATAAATGTTGAAGAAGGAAGCTACGTACAGTCAACAGTTGGAACTGTAGGTGGCGTAATCGGTTTGCTTACAGAAAATTATCATGCAGAAAACATCACATCAAATATAGATGTCATCGCAACCGATGTGGTAAAGGCAAATAATCCAGGTGTTGGAGGTATTTTTGGATGTACAAACGGTTATGGTACTATATTGACGAATTGTTCTTCATCTGGAAATGTGACAATCCAAAATGCATCAACAACAGAGTTGGCGCAAAAGATTGGTGGCGTATCTGGAGGAAAACATGGAGGAAAATTGACTCTTACGGGCTGTTCATATACAGGAAAACTTGCGAGTTCATACAACGGAACACCTATCGCAACTTTCAACAATAATGGCTTAGTCGGAGGTGACCAAGACAAAAATATTATTATAAAATAATATTGCTATCCGGTAAAAAAATGCCGTTAATAAAGAATCAGGGCTGACACTTCTCACGAGGTATCAGCCCTTTTGGTTACCTTTGTCTTTGCACAAACATAAATATAACCATGGGCAAAGATAGTTATTTTACCGGACAGCCGGTCTATAGTCAGGTGCTAAAGTTGCTTGACAAGGACAAAATTCTTCAAATTAGTCACGATACGCAAGGCAACGAGTCTTACGTCAAACGTTTTGGCGGGTATGAACATTTAGTGGTGATGCTCTTTGGAGTGCTTAAACACTTTGATTCTCTTCGTGAACTTGAAATCGGGATGAAGGCAGAAGCCCATAAGTTGTCTCATCTGGGCATTGACTATCCGGTAAGACGTAGCACGCTTGCAGAAGCCAATATTCGTCGCCCTCAGGAGTTCTTTGCCAGTGTCTATGCTTATCTTTTGGAGAAATATGCAAAGTTTTGGCAATTCACTGTTGGCCCATACTGGTTGTCACTCTTTTGTCTCCATGTATCGCTCACGTATTGAGAACTCTTTTTGCAGGATTAGCAGGATTCGCGTGAACCACCCCCTGCAATGAATATGGAGAACACAAAATCGGCCGGTTTCCTTGTTAAGAAAGCAGCCGATTTTATAGAGAAATCAATTTAGTTAGTCAACCCTTAAAAAGTTCTCACATACGCGCACGCAAGATTTTGTGATACAGCAATACCTCCTCCAAATGCGGATTTAGACCATTGTATCCACCAGCAGATAAGGCGCAAAAGAATCCTCAAGACTCTTTTGAAGTTG
>JAFYOJ010000091.1 GCA_017560225.1 Clostridia bacterium | reverse complement strand
TAACCTATACGTCGTGCTATCTACCCCATTGGAAACAGTGCCATCTTCCCCGATTTTCATTTGAAAAGCGTTAGGCACCGGCGCAGCAGATTCAGCTTGTACCAGCACACTACCGAACAAACCAATCCCCGGAACCAACAGTGTTCCAAACAAAGCAATGACCAACAATAAACTTACACACTTCTTCATACAAAAGTTCCTCCCTTATAAAGCAATCTGCTTTCCACCTTGTATAGCACTTTCTCTCAATAACTCGATAGTCTTTACCGTAAGAGCGGCACTCCCTGCCTGGTTGCGACTGCCGTCATTCTGTCCGGACAAATATTCTACAAAATACCCCACTTCTTCTGCATATCCGTTTACAAACGTAAGATCCGGTGTGAAGGGTTCTCCTTCTGCAGGATATACCGTCACGGCACCATTCTTATCTACAATCGTAGCTTTCTCAAAAGCTACACGATAAGAGGATTCAAAAGGCAAGTTCTTTAAGGACCAGTCACCGATAACGGTAACGGTAAAATCATCTCCGTAGCAAAGCGTGGAATGCGCAGAATCCCATTTTCCGTATCCATCCTTCGTCCGACAAGCAACTGCCGTAGGATTACCAAACAAATAACGTGTCATATCTACGTCATGAATATGTAAATCCTGAATACAACCGCCGGAACGGGTTTCGTCCATATACCAATTCTCCCAAGACCACAAAGGCGGTGCGCTCAAACGCTGGAAGAAACCGGAAATCGGTTTACCGTACCGACCATCTGCAATCAAGGTGCGCAAATATTCGTATTCAGCAAAGAAATGCAAGCATTGACCAATCATAATTTGTTTGCCCGTTTCTTCAGAAACAGCCAACATTTCTTTACAATCCTCATAAGTTAAAGCCATAGGTTTCTCGCAGAACACATGGTAGCCGGCGCGCATCAAATACACAGACTTTTCTTTATGCAAGAAAGTCGGCAGACAGATGTCCACCACATCCGGTTGCTCTTTCGCGAGCATTTCGTCCAAATCAGTATATGTATTATAAGAAATCTCAGATTTTTGGCCGCCTTCTTCGCTAATGTTAATAGCAATATTCTTGGTAAAAGCATCCGGTGAAATGTCACAAATGCCCACCAATTTAGCCCTGCCCTCTTTCTCTAAATCCAAATAACTGTTCTTATGAATCTGGGCAATACCACCGTATCCCAACAAACAAACCTTGTACATACTATAACCTCCCGGTTGACAATCGTATTTTTACATGTTATACATATTCTACAAGTCTTTTATCACTATGTAAATACAAAAAAGGACAGGGAATGTATGATTTTAGACACAGCGTTACGTACCGACTATCTCTTTAATATTGATGCAATTAATTCAGTCTTTGATTTTTACTGGGATGAACACTATGCCTACTCCGGTGAGTATCATGATTTTCCGGAGATCGTGTACGTGGCTGACGGTGAAGTGGAAGCCACAGAAAATGAACACATCTATCATATGAAGAAAGGTGATTTAATTATCCATGAAGCGATGGAGTTTCATAATATTCGTTCCTGCGGTCAAACCAAACCCCATGTATTGATTCTTTCTTTCCATACGCCCGGTGTCTACCCTGAGAATTTGAGAGACGGCGTTTTCACACTTTCTTCGGAAGAACAAAATATCTTTCAAGATTTATTTTACAGAATTTACAGTGCATTCTATAAAAACGACGTACCGCCGTATCTACGTCAGTCGCTGGCTTTGGAATTATCAGTCTTTTTAATTCGAATTTCATTCAATCAAGCCCAAGAAATCAAGCTTTCCACGACCAAGAGCGCTCAAGAATATCGTAAGATTGTAGAGACAATGCGAACGAGAGTGAATGATAATATCACATTGTCTGAATTAGCCAGAGAATGTCATATCAGTGTGAGCTATATTAAAACTATATTTCAAAACCAAGTGGGAATCAGTCCAAAATTATTTTACACCAAACTACGCCGTACTGAAGCATTACGACTCTTAACAGGCGGCGTATCGGTTGGTGAAGTATCGGAACGAATGAACTTTTCCTCCCCAAATTACTTTTCAAATTTTATGAAGAAACAACTGGGAATGTCCATTACAGAATTTTTAAAGACAAAACCCACCATTACGTTATAAAAAAAGCCACCTCATTCGAGGTGGCTTTTCGTCAACAACAATAACTTAAGATTAAAATTCCTGTTCAGGCAACGTATTATCATTTACGCCACTGGACGTGGTAATAACATCCTGATTTTCAAACATCACAAGATTCATTTCTGCAGGTATAAATTTCTCTTTCACTTTCGTATACTCCCCTTCTAAGAAATATAATACTCTGTGAGTATAACACACATGTAAACAGAATGCAAGTGTTTATTTTAAAAATTTATCCATTTCAGCAGAAATCTTCTGCAAAGACACATAAACGTCTGCATCCATCGGTGCTACCTCAGCCGTTACCCAACCATCATACCCGATTTCTTTCAAAGAAGCCATCAACTTTGAGAAGTCCAAATCACCGTCATTTAGCGGCACGAAGCCACTTAAATTACCAATTTCAACTTTGAAATCCTTTACGTGAACTTTCTTAATCCGATTGCCTAAGATCTTTACCCAGTGATCCGGATAACCTGCAAACAAAACGTTACCTGCATCAAAGTAAGATCCTACGTAGGGACTGTCAACAGCGTCAATGAAATCGCGCATTTCCATCGGAGAAAGCAGGAATTTATTCCATACGTTCTCTACACCAATGGCAACTTTCTTACTTTCTGCATAAGGTGCAAGTTTCTTCATTGCTGCCAGCGCACGCTCATATACAACATCGTAAGGAACCACTTCAATAGCAGGATTCCAGGGACAGTTTACCGCACCGGGAACAACCAATACAGTATCGCAACCAAGGTAAGCCGCAATATCAATTTCCTTCTTTACCAAACGTTCTGCATGGGCACGAACTTCTGCATCGTTGGCAGAATGAGCGATATCAAAGAATAAGCCACAAGCAATACTGTAGAATTCCAAACCGTACTTCTTGCCCAGTGCCTTCACTTCATCTAACTGAGCTTCGGTAATATCTTCTGTAATACCAAAGTTACCAAGTGCAAGCTCAACGCCGTCAAATCCGGCCTTTGCTGCTGCATCAAAACAAGTTTCTAATGTACAATCTCCGGGAAAAACCCAAATACTGGTACCCTTCTTCATGGTAAAATACCTCCTTATTGTTCAAAGTAAACAGGTTTTCCCTGTTTAGAGCTTTCATAAACAGCACATACAATCTTCTGAATCTTCAGTGCTTCTTCTCCACTGATTTCCAGTTTCTCTTTCCCTAATACACTGTTATAGAACTGACGAATTTGAGTAACATGTTGGCTTCCCCAATATTTCTTGCTGTTCTCATATTCCATCTGATCCACTGTACTTTGATCCCGTCGAATCACCGTACCGTCATTCAGTGTAATAATCGCTTCATCATAAGAGAGGACAGCCTTTCCGTTCTCGCAAAGCAATCGAATTTCTATAGGCTCATCGCAACCATAGTTATTCATTGCCCAGAAACCGTACGTAGCGCCGTTATCATACTTGATATACCCTTCTGCACTGTCGTCCACTTCCATAATGTCGTGACCACGATTATCCAAATGGGCATATACAGAAATTGGATTGGCACCAATAAACCAGTTCACTAAATCCATGGAATGAATTGCCTGGTCGATGACAACACCGCCGCCTTCTTTATCCCAAGTTCCCTTCCAATCAGACTGACTGTAATAGGTATCCGGCTTACACCACGTAAGTACAGAACGAGCAGAAATTACTTTACCCAAAGTGCCATCTTCAATATACTGCTTCACAAGTTTAGACGCGGTATTATAACGGCACTGGAAAATAATTCCATACTGCACACCTTGTTTCTTCGCAAGTTCAATATTCGAAAGCGTATCTTCCAACTTAATGCTGGCAGGCTTCTCACAAAGTACGTGAATCCCCTGCACCATCATTTCTCCGGAAACAATGGGATGAAGATAATGAGGAAGACAGATATGTACAACGTCGGGGTGAGTTTCCGCAACCATTTTACGATAATCCGTATATGCCGCAGTATTACAACGTTTACCGGCTGCTTCTGCACGATCTGCCTTAATATCACAGACACCTACAAGCTCTACATCCTCAAAAGAAAGCACGGGTGTGGCGTGCATTGTGAAAATGTTACCACACCCGATAATACATGCTCTTAATTTTGCCATTGTGCATTAAACCTCAAACGGAACTTGCTTACCGCCCTGGTTTGCACTTTCTCTCAACGTTTCAATCAACTTAACGCTAAGAGACGCACTATCTGCACGGTTCTTAATGTTCTCAGCGCCGCCAATTACATCCATAAAGTAGCTAACTTCTGCAGCGTAGCCATCCTTGGGCTGAATATCCGCAACAAAAGCTTCGCCTTCAGCAGGATATACCTTTACCTGGCCGCCGGCACAAATAACAGTTGCTTTCTCAAAAGCTACAC
>JAFYOJ010000090.1 GCA_017560225.1 Clostridia bacterium | reverse complement strand
TTTAGAGATGCAGATAAAACAAAAAATATTGTTATTGATGTAAAAGGCACTCGTAATAAAAACGAATTAAAAGCGTTAGGCTATCGTTATTGGAGACTGTAAGAGAGGTAATATATATGGGCTATAAACATTTGGTGTTTCCTCAAAATTCATTGTTCTTAGTTACCGGAGGTGCTGGTTTTATTGGTTCAAACCTATGTGAAGCCATTCTTGAAATGGGGTATAGAGTTCGTTGCTTAGATGACTTATCTACCGGAAAACAAGCAAATGTCGATTTGTTTGTTGATCATCCCAAATACGAGTTTATTAAGGGGGATATAAAGGATTTGGAAACTTGTATCAAAGCATGTGATGGTGTTGATTATGTTTTGCATCAAGCAGCATGGGGCAGTGTACCTCGCTCCATTGAAATGCCCTTGTTTTACTGTACTAATAATATTACGGGAACGGTTAATATGTTGGAGGCAGCGAGACAACAAGGCGTTAAGACTTTTGTATACGCCTCCAGTTCTTCTGTTTACGGGGATGAGCCTAATCTTCCCAAAACGGAAGGCAGAGAGGGAAATTTATTATCTCCGTATGCTTTAACAAAACGTGCCGACGAAGAATGGGCAAAGCAATACACAAGGCACTATGGTTTGCCCACAGTTGGATTACGATATTTCAATGTTTTCGGAAGACGTCAAAATCCGGACGGTGCTTATGCTGCCGTTATTCCTAAGTTTATTCGTCAGTTGTTGAAAGATGAACAACCTATAATTAATGGGGATGGTAAGCAAAGTAGAGATTTCACCTATATTGAAAACGTTATTGAAGCAAATTTAAAGGCATGTCTTGCTTCTCAAGAGGCTCATGGAGAAGCCTTTAATATTGCCTATGGTGGTCGGGAATATCTCATTGACATTTACTACAGTTTAACAGAAGCCTTGGGTAAAAAGATTGAACCTAAATTTGGTCCTGACCGGAAAGGCGATATCAAACACTCTAATGCGGATATTAGTAAGGCACAAGCGTTGCTTGGCTATGCCCCGAGCTATGACTTTAAAACTGGTCTCGAGGAAGCAATTGCGTGGTATATAGCAAATTTATAAGGTTTTTAGTACTGATAAAATGGGACTTGAACAAACAAATCAAATAAAAAAAAGAGTTTTGATTGTTGTACCGTCTTTAGGAATCGGTGGGCAAGAAAAGGTTGCCGTTGATACCGTTCTAGCATTGAAAGATGACTACGAGATTAGAACAGTAACTTTTCATAAGAAAGAAAACGGGAAAGAATATCCGGATCCTTGTGACGTTGTTTGCATAAACGTAAGAGCAAGCAAATCGAAAATTCAAAAAGTTTTTTCCCAGTTTATACGTGCAAGAAAACTAAAAAAAATAAGAAAAGAATTCAAACCGGACTATGTTTATTCTTTTGGTGCCACGGCGAATCTAACAAATGTTCTTTCAAAATCGTATGGGAAATGTATTGTGGCAGTTCATCATGGTTTGGGAAACAGCATTGCAAATGCAAAAGATCGTTTTGTATTTAAAAGAGCAGATGTTGTTATCGCTATTTCAAAAGCAATGCAGGCAGGTTTGAAAAAACTTTATCCGGAGATAGATAAATTTATCACCATAGAAAATGGATATGACATATCCACCATACAGAAGTTATCTCTTGCTGCGAAGGAACAAATGTTTGGTTTTCCCGCATTGGTAGCGGTTGGACGGCACGAGTCGGTGAAAGGTTATCATCGACTAATTCGTGCTTTTGAGAAGGTGTCAACGCTTTTGCCACAAGCAGAATTGTATATGGTTGGGGAAGGCTCTTTGACCGATGAATTGAAAGAACTATCTTATAGTTTAGGACTGGAAAGCAAAATTCACTTTGTAGGATATCAGGCCAACCCATACGTATATTTGAAGTCTTCTGATATGATGGTTCTTTCATCATACAGTGAAGGTTTTCCAAATTCTGTGATTGAGGCGCTTGCGTGTGGCACCTGCGTGATTGCAACAAACTGCGGTGCTTTGGAAATCCTATCGGATGATAGTCCGATGGTTGAAGGTATTTGCTTTGCAAAATACGGTGTACTGGTCGAGAATTCTGAAGACCGTGTGGTAATTGATTTGTTAGCTGAAGCGATTATTTCTTTGGCTACACATAAGGAACAACATCAGGAATATATGCGTTTAGCTGCTACAAGAGCTCAAGAATATTCTATAGAAACATATACGAGAAAAGTAATATCACTATTTAACATGTTAAGTAAATCATAAAGAAAGAGTTTAGTGTATCAATATGAAAGAAAGAGTTCGGTTAAGTGCATTTATATATATGGTATTCGCTGCGTTGTTGCCGTTGAATCAAGCTTTTAAATTATCCGATGGATTAACAATTAATAAAATTACCGGATTGTTGATTATGGTTGTGTGCGGCTTAACTGTACTGTATCGTTCTAAGGGGAAATTGAAAATTCCACAAGAAGTTTTGCCCGTAATATTATTCGCGATTTGGATTTTCTTTACATCCGCTTGGTCTGTCGGTGATTTGGGATTGCCAATCAATTTACTTGGTTCGTTCTTAATGTTGTTGTCGTGTTTATTTATCCAGTTTAATCAGAAAGAAATTTTTTTCATAAAAGCAATGTTAATTGTGGTATACGCTGCTTTCTCTGTGTATATTGTATTCATTGCATCAGAAAACGCGTTGCGCGCAACGTTCTCTTCGGAAACAGGCGAAAGTGACCCAAATGCTTTGGCGTTAGTGCTGGCGGCTGGCCTTTTGGTAGCGGTTGATTTCTTTTTTGAAAATAAATATAAGTTGCTATCCCTTGCGTGTATTGCTTTTATTGGAATTGCTGTTCTTATGACGGGTTCGAGAACGGGCATAATTGCTGTTTTGATTGCTGTTTTTTGCTATATGATTGTAAATGCAAAGAAAAAATCAAAAAAAACTATCCGTGTTTTTATCGTTATTGCAGTGTTGGTGTTTACTATCTTGTTTTTAATTGACAAAGGTATGATTAATACAGAAACTTTAGATCGTTTAACACTTACCAGCGTGAAGGATAGCGGTGGTAACGGTAGATGGGAAATATGGAAAATTTATTTAAAAGCTTTTTTTGATAATCCCGCAAGAATGCTTTTTGGATATGGAACGGGTACTGCTCACGAAATTACATATATGTTTTCCGGAAGAAAGGTTTCTTCACACAATGACTATCTTTTGTATGCTACCACATTGGGATTAGTGGGTTTAACGCTGTTTTTGACGATTATCATTCGATTTATTCGAAAAGGCATTCAGTCGGAAAGTGCGATTAGTGTTGCGCTGTTAAGCATATTAGTAGTAGGTTGTATGGGCATCAATTATTTTGAAAAAAAAGATGCGTTCAATCTGCTCATTATGGCTTGGCAATTTGCCTGTATAAAAAACGTCACAAGGTTGAAAACGAAAGAACATGCAACGTGTGAAATAGATAAATAGATATAATAGAACTTCGTGTAAAAGAAAGAGAGAGAATTTTGTGAATTATAGTGAGTTTATATTAGAATCACGTCGTTATTTTTCCGAGGATTTTTGTAAGGAAGGGCAACAATATCGAGACGATTTGCTTTCCATTATGGATGCGTTTCATATGGTATGCGTGAAGCGTGAAATTGATTACTATATGGGATTTGGCACTTTGTTAGGTGCTATTCGTGACGGTGGACTGATCCCTTGGGATTTTGATATGGATTTGCTTGTTAAATATAGCGACAGAGAAATGTTATGGCAAGCTCTAACCGACCTTTTGCCAGATGGGTTCGATTTTATTTGTAAAGAAAAAGATGCTACTTTTGAACATTTTGATATGAGAATTGTGAAGAAAGGTGTCCATCATCGTATTCTTCATGTTGATGTTTTTTATTTAGTTGATGCACCCGACGATAGAGAATCTTTTGTAAAATATAGTAAAAAGCTTATTAAACTTGCCAATATTCGTCATTGCAAACTTACCAAACCATTAGGGTTTGACGGGAAAACTATTCGAAGTAAAATTCTATTAAATAAAATTAAATATATGTTTGTACCTATGTTCTATTTAAACAAAGTACATGCACGGCTGTGTAATAAGTATGTAGGAAAAGGAACGTCCTCATATTTTCGAACATGTATTAGTTATAGGGGAACGAAGTATATTTATCCCAAAGATTGGTTCTCTGGTAAAGAGTTAATTCCTTTTGAAAATCGATACTACTTTGCACCGTTACATGCACAGGATTTTCTGCAGATGTTCTATAAAAATCCCATGCAGTATCCGGATATTGAAACAAGATTTATTGAACTTTATAATAGAATTCAGCAAATGAGATTGTATAAAAAACATAATCTGTATGAAACGGAGGAATAAAAATGATTATTGGATACACTGCAGGCGTATATGATTTGTTTCATATCGGACACTTAAATTTATTAAAAAATGCCAAGGGTCTTTGCGACAAGTTGATTGTAGGTGTAACGGTAGATGAACTTGTTACATATAAAGGCAAGCACGCCATGATTCCTTTTGAGGACAGAATCGAGATTGTTCGCAGCATTCAATACGTGGATGCTGCCGTTCCGCAGTACAACATGGACAAGTTGGAAATGTGTAAAAAATTAGGCGCATCGATTCTCTTTGTTGGTGATGATTGGTATGGCTCGGAAAAATGGCAGGCTTATGAAAAAGAATTTCAGGCAGCCGGCATAAAAATTGTATACTTCCCTTATACAAAGGGAATTTCTTCCACTCAAATTACAAAAGCGCTTGAGGCTGTAAGAGAATGAATGTGCTAAAATCGTTCTTCTTTTGGCGATATTCGTATTTCCCAAATCGCTTTTCAAATCGCACTTGGGGAAATATATACAGAACTTTGATTTTTTTGAGGTACGTATTGTAAAATGAGCGAATCTGGTAGCGATATTAAAACAAAAACTGTTTCGGGACTTTTTTATCGTTTCATGGAACGAATTCTAGCACAACTGATTTCTACGGTTGTGTCCATTGTTTTAGCCAGAATTTTGATGCCTGAAGAATATGGCGTCATTGCATTGGTTACGGTTTTGATAACGCTTTGTAATGTGTTTGTTACAGACGGTTTAGGGAATGCATTGATTCAGCGGAAAGATGCTGATGAAACCGATTTTTCTACGTGTTTTTGGGCGGGGTTCGGTTTATCCGTTGTGTTGTATGCGATTTTGTTCTTTTGTGCCCCTTTGCTGGCGCGCTTTTATGAAAAGCCGATTTTGACAAGCATTATTCGTGTTATGGGTATTCGCTTAATTGTTGCGAGTATGAATTCCGTACAACATGCTTATGTGTCGAAACATATGCAATTTCGTAAGTTTTTCTATTCTACATTAATTGGAACAGTTATTTCTTCTGTTGTGGGTATTTATCTTGCTTATCGTGGTGCCGGTGTGTGGGCGTTGGTGGCACAGTATATGACGAATTCCGTGTGCGACACATTCGTTCTTTTAATTACAATAAAATGGAAACCCAGATTGCTGTTTTCTTGGCAACGGTTCAAAAAGTTTTTTGCGTACGCTTGGAAGCTGTTTGTTTCTGGATTTTTAAACCATTTTTACAGTGAAGTTCGTACGTTGATTATTGCAAAAAAATACAGCGATAGTGATTTGGCTTTTTATAATAAAGGCTATAGTTTCCCCTCGTTAATTATAGGGAATATCAATACGAGCATTAACGGTGTAATCTTTCCGGTTCTCGCTTTTTCTAATGAGAAAAAAGAAGAGATGAAGAGAATTGTAAAAAGAGGGTTTAAAACAGCCAGTTATATTATATTCCCCCTATTGTTGGGATTTGCCGCTGTCGCAGAAACTTTTGTAGAGGTTGTATTAACGGATAAGTGGATGGAGTGTGCGGTCTTTATACAAATTTTTTGCATATCTGATTTACTGTCACCGATGAATTCTATTGCGTCTAACGTAATGCGTGCGGTTGGCCGAAGTGATTTGGTTTTGAAAAACAACATTATTATTAAAGTGATTGGCTTTGGATTCATTCTTATGTCTGTTCGGTTTGGTGTTTTTTGGATTGCCATCAGCACAGTGGCGGCAACTTTTGTTGCTACGGTTGTCAATAATCTTCCGTTGAAATCTATGATTGGGTATTCAATAAAAGAAGAATTTATAGACGTTTTGCCCTATTTGTTGCTTTCTGTCGTTATGAGTGTTTTGGTTTGGTGTGTTGGCTTTTTGAATATACCGAAAGTTCTGTTGCTGTTATTCCAAGTTTTGGTTGGTATGGGTGTGTATGTTGGGATTTCTGAATTATTTAAACTTGAGCAGTATCAGTATTTGAAAAAATCTATTGCAGAAAAATTAAGAAAAAGATAAGGGTGGAGAATTAATATGACGGAAGATGTGAATTATTGTGCCAGTTCGTTTTTTCAATTTAGGATGATTGAGAATGAAGATAAAACGTTTAAAAACGGTGTGGCACCGCGCCGTTTCAACATCCCGGCAAACAGGACACCGGTGCATAACAGTGAAGAGCTTGAGTTTGCTTTAAGAAAAGCTTTAGGAGATATTCGGGATTTTTCAAAATGTGCTTTAATGTTAAGCAGCGGAATCGATAGTGCAATTCTCGCAAAGATGCTTCCGCGTGGTACGAAAGCATATACACTTCGTTGTGTTGCTGAAGGGGCGGTTGATGAGACTGCTCAAGCAGCTGCCTATGCCGCAGAATGTGGTCTTGACCATGAAATTATTAATATTTCGTGGGAGGATTACCAAAAATATACGCCGGAACTACTTATTCATATGGGTCAGCCTATTCATTCCATTGAACCGCAACTGTACAAAGCTGCATTAATTGCACGGAAAGCTGGATATGAAAAACTGATTTTTGGAGAGACCGCAGATATTATTTACGGTGGACACAGTATTCAACTTTGCAGAGAGTTTCAGTTGGATGAATATATAGAATATCATAATTTTGTTGACCCCACGAAAGCATTGAAAAATGGCGTGATCATTCGAGAACCGTATGAGCGACATTATAAAGACGGTCGTATGGATGTATATGGTTTTCTGAATGATATTCATCTTCGTCAATCGCCCAATTCTTATATCAATTCGTGTTCTTTGGCTGGTGTTGACTTCGTGGCTCCTTATCTTACTACCAAATTAGATATACCGTTGGATTTAGATAGAATTAGAAGCGGAGAAAATAAATATTTAGTCCGTGAAGTGTTTAGTAAATTATATCCTGGATGGGGGCAGCCTAAAAAACTTCCGCTCCCACGTGCATTGGAACAATGGATGCGAGACTACCAAGGTGCAACACGTCCCGAGTTTAATCTGGGATACGGAAAAGATTTAACACCGGACCAAAAGTGGTACATCTATATTACAGAGATGTTTATGGATTTATTGGATAGATAACATTACTTTGGACATTAGAGGTTGACTATGGAAAAGAAATTGAAAGTGATGCGCGTTAGTGCTACGTACCCGCGGGATACACTACCGGGAGCGGGTCTGCATGCGTACTATTATTCGATGTTTTCTGACTATGATGAAATGATTGTAACCGGTAAACGAGATGGTACGATGTTTCAAAATCGAGAAGGCGTCGAAGTTGTTGAAGTGGAACTCGATAATGTGCCGCTGGGCAAATATGACGAGAATATTTTTGCGCGAGTTCTAAAGTTTATTCGGAAAAATAATGCGTATAATCAATTTGCGAAAAGTGTGCATCCCCTGATTGATGCTTTTAAGCCGGATGTTATTCACGTGGTTTCGCCCATGACAATTAAATGTGGTATCTATGCAAGAAAAAAATACGGTACCAAAATTGTAATGAGTTTACATGGTTCCGATGCATTGCGCATGAAAAAAAAACCGCTCATTGGAAAGTATATACTAAGGATTCCGGACGCAGTTGTTACAGTCGGAGAAAATATGATTGATTTGCTGCCACTAGGTCGTTCCTATTCAAAACCGGTTGTTTGTGTTGGAAATGGAGTGGATCTCACCGTGTTTCAAAATAATAAACTGCCGAGAAAAAAACAATTTATTCACGTGGCCAGTTTGCGGTGGCAAAAAGCTCAACATATCTTATTGGAAGGCTTTGCAAAGTTCTATGAGCAGCATCAAGATTATACATTAAAAATGATTGGTGATGGAGAACGAAGAGAAGAACTTTGTGCGATGTGCGAGCAATTTGGAATTTCCCATGCAGTTGAGTTTTGCGGCATACAAAATAGATCAGTCATTGCAAACGAGTTGAATCAATCGCGTGCTTTTGTTCTGACATCTGTCACAGAGGGATTTCCAAAAGTTATTATTGAAGCAATGGCAACTGCAACGCCCGTACTTTCTTCGGATGTTGGAAATATTGCCAGTGTTGTACAGGATTCCGGAATTATTTTTCCGCCTTCTGATAGCCAAAGTGTCTGCAATGCTATGACAAAAATTGCAGATGACAATACTTTGTGGGACGCGTATAGTAAAAAATCTGAAATTATAGCCCAACAATATGGTTGGGGCGAGGTTGTAGCAAAGTTAGACGCGTTGTTTCGGGATTTGCTACAGTAAAAACAGAAAAGAGGATTTGCATGATAGCCCAAAATGATCAAAAAGATGACTTGTTACAAATGCTGAATTATCTACACCGCGTATGCAAAGAGAACGATATTTGGTATTCTCTTGCGTATGGAACTCTTTTGGGTGCGGTACGAGAAAAAGGCTTTATCCCTTGGGACTTAGATGTCGATATTTTTGTGCGGCACGACGATTTGCTGAAATTACGAAATGCCATTCGTTGTGACAAAAAGAGTCATTATCATCTTTGCGTTCCCGGTGTTGAAAAAGGTTTTGGCTCGTGTCATGAACGCTTGATTCTTGAAGGTCAGTCACACTATGATTGTCATATTGATATCTATGGTTTAATTGGCGCACCGAATGATGCACAAGAACGTATACGCTTTTTGAAAAAGACTCGCAGATTATATCAATTCTTCTCTGCTAAATACAAACCTTTTCACGCTACTAAGAAACCGATATTGTTATTTTTTACAAAGATGTTTGCAATATTTGTTCCGGATACATATACGAACAAAGTATATCGTACATATTCGACACAATATGGTTGGAGTGATTCTGAATACGTAACAGTGTTTGCACCTCCGTATTATGATGCTTATCCTAAAACTATGATGCAGAAAACGGTTGAACTTCCTTTTGAAGACCAACAATATCAATGTATAGCAGAATATGATATGTTTCTTACGTCGCTCTATGGAGATTATATGACCCCGAGGAAAAACAATTATATTCGTAAAGATCAATCAAATGAAAAGAAAGGAAATGTATAATTATGAAGGCGCTGATTTTAAATTCCGGTTTAGGTCATCGTATGGGTGTGCTTACTTCTGAACATCCAAAATGTATGACGGAAATATCTGCCAAAGAGACAATATTAAGCCGCCAGCTTAAATTGCTTGCGGATGCCGGCGTTACCGACGTTGTTATGACAACAGGCTATTATAATGAAATCCTTGTAAATTACTGTCATTCGTTAAATCTGAAACTACAGTATACATTTGTGAATAATCCGATTTACGACCAGACAAATTATATTTATTCTATTTACTGTGCAAAAGAATATCTTCGGAATGAAGATATTGTGTTGATGCATGGCGATTTGGTTTTTGAAGCATCTGTTCTTGATGAACTGTTGGCTTTTGAAAAAAGCTGCATGAAGGTCAGCTCTACTTGTGCTTTGCCGGAGAAAGATTTTAAGGCAGTTGTTCACGATGGCCGTGTTGAAAAAATCGGTGTTGAATTTTTTAACGACGCTATGGAAGCGCAGGCATTGTACAAGTTAAATAGTCAGGATTGGAATGTTTGGTTAGATAAGATTTGCGAGTACTGTGAATCTAATAACCGAAAATGCTATGCAGAAGTTGCGTTTAACGAGATTTCTGATCAATGTGAGATTATGGCGTATGACGTTGGCAATCGGTTGTGTACGGAGATTGATACCCCGGAAGATTTAGCTGTTGTGAAGACTAAATTGGCGGAAGTGGAAAATCGCACAGTTTATATGTGCTTTTCCACGGATATGATCCACAGCGGTCATATTGCAATTATTAAGAAAGCAGCGAAACTTGGACGGTTGACCATTGGTGTGTTGTCTGATGAAGCGGTATCCAGTTACAAGCGCTTTCCGTTGCTTCCATACGAGGAAAGAAAATCTTTGATTGAAAACATTAATGGTGTATATCAGGTTATTGAACAGAAACAACTGAGCTATGCGGAAAATCTTAAAACTATGAAACCCACCTACGTTGTTCACGGTGATGATTGGAAAGAAGGCTTTCAAAAACCAATTCGAGATGAGGTCACCAAAGTTCTTGCAGAATATGGTGGAACACTTGTAGAATACCCTTATTCCAAAGATGCTAAATATGCTGATTTGGACAAATTGAGTCGTGCACAATTAGCCATGCCGGATGTACGCCGTGGCAGATTGAAAAAATTGATCAATATGAAAAAAACGGTTACTGCAATTGAGGCCCATAGCGGTCTTACCGGTCTTATTGCGGAGAAAACAACTGTGCTTCAAGATGGTAAAACGTATCAATTTGATGCTATGTGGGTTTCTTCTCTTTGCGATAGTACAGCCAAAGGCAAACCGGATATTGAGCTTGTGGATATGACTTCTCGATTCCGCACAATTGACGATATTATGGAAGTTACCACAAAACCTATTATTTTTGATGGAGATACAGGCGGATTGACCGAACATTTTGTTTATACAGTTAAAACCTTAGAACGAATGGGTGTATCTATGGTTATTATTGAGGACAAAACGGGCTTGAAGAAGAACTCCCTGTTTGGTACGGAGGTTGAACAGACACAGGATAGTATTGAAAATTTCTGTGCAAAGATTCAGGCAGGAAAAAAGGCGCAAAAAACGAAAGAATTTATGATATGTGCCCGTATTGAGAGTTTGATTCTTGAACGAGGAATGGAGGATGCACTTGAACGTGCTTTTGCGTTTGTAAAAGCTGGTGCAGATGCCATTATGATTCATAGCCGAAAGAAAGACCCTACGGAAATCTTTACGTTTGTAGAAAGATTTAGGCAACAGGACGCACATACACCTATTGTAGTTGTGCCCACATCATTTAATACGGTGACGGAAGATGAATGGAAACAACGGGGTGTTAATGTTGTAATTTATGCAAATCAGCTTACCAGGAGCGGATTCCCCGCCATGCAGAATGTGGCTAAAATCATTTTAACCAACCATAGAGCAAAAGAAGCGGATGATTTGTGTATGTCGATTAAAGAAATTATTACGTTAATTCCTGAGGAATAAGGAGCGTACCGCTATGCAAAAAGTTATTGCAGGAAACGGGAGTATACAACAACTTAAACATATTTTGAATACGGTGCGGGCAAGAAAGGTTATGATTGTTTGCAGCTGTTCTTATCAGTTCTTACCCATTAAAGAACAAATTGACAACATTCAAATTCCAATTGTTTTTTTTGATGACTTTACACCGAATCCTCAATATGCAGATGTAGCAAAAGGGGTGCATTTGTTCAATGCTGAAGGATGTGATACGCTTTTGGCGGTTGGTGGCGGAAGTAGTATTGACGTTGCGAAATGCATCAAGCTGTATTGCAAAATGGATGAAACAACCAACTTTTTGCAACAGGAATATAAAGATACAGGGATTCCACTGATTGCAATTCCTACAACAGCGGGTACAGGAAGCGAATCAACAAGATATGCAGTTATTTATTATAACGGTGAAAAGCAGTCTGTTACCCACCAAAGTTTGATACCGGAGTATGCTATTCTTGAGCCTAGTGTGTTAAAAACACTTCCATTTTACCAAAAAACGTGTACGTTAATGGATGCTCTTTGTCAGGGGATTGAGTCATGGTGGTCGGTTAATTCTACGGAAACAAGTAAAAAGCTTTCCCAAAAAGCCGTTGAAACAATTATGAAGAATTACAAGGCCTATCTTTTTAAAAACGATGACCATGCAACAACCGAAATATTTTTGGCCGCCAACTATGCAGGACAGGCGATTAATATTACACAAACGACATCAGCGCATGCTATGAGCTATAAAATCACGTCACTGTATGGGCTTCCGCATGGTCATGCAGTTGCAATTTGTTTGCCTTATATATGGGCGTATATGCATCAAAATCTGGATTTGTGTATCGACCGCAGAGGAAAATCTTATTTGGCAAGCACCTTTGAAGCGATTGCTAAGTCATTAGGGTGTGAAAATGTGGATGAGGCGGTTTGCAAATTTTCGGATTTACTCAACGAAATAGGTTTGGAAGCTCCGTGCAAAGCACATGTGGATGACTTACCTGTTTTGTCTGCATCTGTTAACCTTACACGATTGAATAATAATCCTGTTAAACTTGAAACACAAAATTTATATGATTTATATATATTAATTTTAAAATTGGACGTGAAATGAAATGAAATTAGATTTTTTAAAGAATTATGATTTTTTTACAGGCGTGCCGGATTCTCAACTGAAACCGTTATGCAACTATTTGATGGCTACTTACGGTATTGGCAAACAACATATTATTGCAGCCAATGAAGGAAATTGCGTAGCGCTTGCGGCAGGTTATTATTTGTCTACAGGAAAGATTCCGGTGGTTTATATGCAAAATAGCGGTATTGGCAATATTATTAATCCCGTTGCTTCCCTTATGAATGATAAAGTGTACGGGATTCCTTGTATCTTTTTTGTTGGCTGGAGAGGTGAACCGGGTGTTCATGATGAACCGCAACACATTTATCAGGGAGAAGTTACGATAAAACTTTTGGAAGATATGGATATTCGTACTTTTGTTATCAGTAAGGAAACAACCGAAAGTGAAGTTGTTATGCAACTTGAACAATGGAAGCCTTTATTGGAATCGGGGAAACAGGTTGCTTTTGTTGTTAAGAAAGGCGCATTAGAATGTGATTTGAAAGTTTCGTATAATAATGACAATAAAATGCTTCGTGAGGAGATTATTCGACACATTGTTGCCGTGTCGGATACAGATCCTGTTATATCTACCACGGGAAAAGCATCGCGAGAATTGTTTGAAATTCGGGAGATCAATGGTCAAGGCCATCAGTATGATTTTCTTACCGTGGGTTCTATGGGACATAGTTCCTCTATTGCGCTATCCATTGCATTGCAAAATCCCCAAAAAAAGATTTGGTGTATTGATGGTGACGGAGCGTTGTTAATGCATATGGGTTCAGTTGCTCTATTAGGATCAATGGCTCCTGAAAACATAGTACACATTGTTATCAACAACGGCGCCCATGAAACGGTTGGCGGAATGCCTACGGTGGCATCCAAAATTGATATTTGTGCTATTGCAAAAGGTTGCGGCTATTCTAACGTTGTTTCTGTAGATAATTTTGACGAACTGGATAAAGCGCTTTGGCAAGCAAAAAACAAAAATAATCTTACGTTGATAGAAATTAAATGTGCTATTGGCGCTAGAGCTGATTTGGGAAGACCTACTACAACTGCCAAAGAAAATAAAGAAAACTTTATGCGTTGTTTGGAACAGTAGAATTTACCATACGGATTGCGCGTGAATGTATTGTTGAAAGGAAGTTCATTACTATGAACGAGAAAGAGCGAGATATATTTTTTTCAATTCTTCAATCAGTTATTCAAAATAAACCGATGAATAGCGAAAGCAAGCAAATTGCATCTGAAAACTTGCTTTCAAACATTATTCGCTTGGCAGAAAAACACGATCTGGCACACTTGGTAGCGTTAGGCGCAATAAAAAATGGTTTGGTAAATGATGAAAGCAAATCTCGGCTGCAAAAGTATATTTTTCGGGCCATATATCGACATGAAAATCAACAGTATGAACGGGTGCGTATTTGTAATGCCTTTGAAAAGGCAAAAATTTCATTTATTCCGTTAAAAGGTGCTGTGATGCAAAACTATTATCCGGAACCGTGGATGCGAACTTGTAGCGATCTTGACATATTAGTGAAAGTTGAAGATTTGGAAAATGCTGTTTCCATTTTAGTTGGTGAGTTGCAATTTGTTGAACGCTCACGATGTTTACACGACGTGGCTCTGTATTCACAAAACGGCTATCACATTGAATTGCACTTTCTCCTTATAGAAGATGATTATACCGGAAAAATAGCAGGGATTTTTGATAATCTTTGGGATGTGGCAACTGCTCGTCCGGGATGGTTATATCAAATGGAAATGCCGGCTGATTTGTTCTATTTTTATCATGTTGTTCATATGTCGAAGCATTTTCGAAACGGCGGTTGTGGTATTCGCTCGGTATTAGATTTGTGGATATTGAATCATCTTCCTGAAAAGGATTTAGATAAGTATGAGGAACTCCTTGAAAAAGGTGGGGTGGGTAAATTTGCCAGAAATGCAACACTTCTTGGCGAAATGTGGTTTGATAATCAGCCCGGTAATGCCTGCACGAAAAAGATGGAATACTTTATTCTTTCCGGAGGTGTTTACGGAACGCTGCAAAATAGAATTGTTCTCCGCCAACAAAAGTTAGGTGGGCGTTTGCAATACGCTTTTTCAAAAATTGTGATTCCGTATGATTTAATTAAGCGGCATTATCCAATTCTTCAAAAACACAAGTGGCTCACACCGGTTATGCAGGTTCGACGGTGGTTTAAATTAGTGTTTTGTGGTCATGCCAAAAGGTCTATGAGAGAATTGTTGTACAATCATAATGTTTCCCGGGAAAAAGCAGATGAGATGCAAGCGTTATTAGACGAGTTGGGTTTGTAACGCAAGGGCATTGTGTTGAGTTTATAACTTTTTTTATACACAGTATTGTATTTTTATCTCACGGGTTGTAAAATAAACCGAACAGAAAGTGGGGAATCTTTATGATTATTGGTACAACAAAAGAATTGAAGAATCACGAATATCGAGTAGGTTTGACGCCGGATAACGTCCTTGCATATACCGCAAAAGGGCACACCGTCTATGTAGAGACCGGTGCAGGTGCAGGCGCAGGCTTTTCCGATGAAGAATATATAGAAGCGGGTGCCAAGATTCTGGCTACGCCGAAAGAAGTTTTTGACATTGCAGATATGATTGTTAAGGTAAAGGAACCGGAGGCTTGTGAGGTTGAATATTTAAGACCGGGCCAGATTCTTTACACGTATTTGCACTTGGCGGCCAATCCGGAATTGGCCAAGGCTTTGATGGAGAAGCAGGTAAAGGCCGTTGCTTTTGAAACCATTACCGATGAGCAGGGCAATCTTCCTTGTCTTCGTCCCATGAGCCAGATTGCCGGTCGTCTTTCTGTACAGGAAGGTGCCAAGTATTTGGAGCGCAGCTACGGCGGCCGCGGTATTTTGCTTGGCGGTGTGCCTGGTGTAGAGCGGGGTAAGATTGTAATCATCGGCGGCGGTATTGCCGGTACCTATGCGGCAAAGGCAGCGGTAGGTAGCGACGCCCAGGTAACTTTGCTGGATGTCAATGCCAATCGTCTTGCTTATTTGGAAGATATCTTCGGCGCGTCTGTTACCACTTTGTACAGCACGGAAGCCAATATTCGCAAGTCTTTGAAGGAAGCAGATCTTGTAATCGGCTCTGTTTTGATTCCCGGTGCCGCTACGCCGAAATTGGTACGCAAGGAGCATTTGAAACTGATGAAGAAAGGCGCTGTCATTGTAGATATCGCCATCGACCAGGGCGGTTGCTGCGAGACTTCTCGCGTAACGTCCCACGACAATCCTGTTTATATTGAAGAAGGCATTGTACACTACTGTGTAGGCAATATGCCCGGTGCTGTTCCTTATACTTCTACTGTGGCGCTTGCCAACGCAACCATTCGCTACGGTTTGATGATTGCGGAGATGGGCTTGGAGGCAGCTGTTTCCGAGTGCGCAGGTTTGGCAAACGGTGTGAATATCTACGGCGGCAAGTGCGTGAACAAGAATGTGGCCACCAGCTTGGATTTGGCGTACACGGAGCTTCATGCAGCACTGTAAGTGGACGAAACAAAATATTTGGACGGCAATCTTGATCGTTTTGATTGTCATTACATTGTGTGTGATTTGGGGGCATTCTTTGGAAGGCCCCCAAGATTCGTCTAAGAAGAGTCAAGCGCTACTGGAGAATCTTGTGAAGCCGCTGTTGGGACCCTTGTTCGGCGCGGAAAATATCACCGAATATTTTGTTCGAAAACTGGGTCATTTTGCGGAGTTCTTTGCGCTGGGTTTGGAATGTTTTTTACTGCTTTGGGTGCGCAGGAAAATAGAACTTCATTGGATGGCGCATTGCTTCTGTTTCGGCTTTCTGGTGGGTGCCATGGATGAAACTTTGCAGCTTTTTACAGGGCGCGGCAGTAGTTTGGCGGACGTATGGCTGGATTTTGCCGGATTTGCGGTGGCGGCGGGGCTGGTCCTGCTGGGAACTTGGGTTAAAAAGGTAAAATTTTACAGAGAAGTTCATTAGATGAACTTTTTTGAAAAGAATAAATGATAACTTATCGGCAGAAACTCTACGTAAGAGAGGTGCCGATTTTGAAGAAGTTACCAATCAGACGCCAAAATGCCTGTGGGGAGAATGTCCGTCTTGCCCGCAAGAACTATGGAAAACGCCATCGTGTGCGTATGACCCAAGCGGATTTGGCAGCAAAATTACAATTAAAGGGATTAGAAAATTTTGAACGTGTAACGGTGTGTCGCATTGAAAAGGGTACACGGCAAGTTTCAGATATTGAACTTAAATATTTGGCGGTAGCCTTGGAAGTTTCTGCAGAATATCTTTTATATGGGGAAGAGGGAAAGTTGCCTACCTTTGAAACGATTGAAAGTATCGTGGCAGAAACAGAGTAAGAAAGAGTTGACAACGCCTTTTGCTCTGTGCTATAATTCCCAGGCATGCCGATTCCCGGATGTGTGGACACTCCAACCCCTTCTTGGAACACGGTGAATTTTAAAGTAAAGGAGATTTTCGTCATGACGAAAGAAAGAAAACAAGAAATTATCAAGACTTATGGCCTTAAAGAAGGCGACACCGGTTCTCCGGAAGTACAGGTTGCTATTTTGACAGAGCGTATTAACGAGCTGAACAAGCACCTTGCTTCTCACCAGAAGGACCACCACTCCAGAAGAGGCTTGCTCATTTTGGTAGGTCAGCGTAGAGGCTTGCTTGCTTATTTGCAGAAAGTTGATATGGACCGTTATCGTGCAATTATTGAGAAGCTCGGTCTGAGAAAGTAATTCGAACATAGAAAGCGAGGTTCTGTTCCGGGAGCCTCGCTTTTTATAAATATTTTACAGTAGGAAGACCGTGGCCGTAGAGCGTAGATTGTACGCCGGATGCCTTTTTACCCGCAGATTCCGACGCAGAATCTACATGCTACCGCCTCTGTCTTCAAGTTAAGAAGAAAGGATGACGTGTATGTTTAAGACTTTTACGACACAATTGGCAGGCAGAACCCTTACCTTAGAATTTGGTAAGATGGCACAGCTTGCAAACGGCGCAGTTTTGGTTCGTTACGGTGAGACTGTAGTTTTGTCTACTGCAACTGCTTCCAAAGAGCCGAAAGACGGTATTGATTTCTTCCCCTTAAGCGTAGATTACGAGGAGAAGCTTTATTCCGTAGGTAAGATTCCCGGCGGTTTCACCAAGAGAGAGGGTAAGCCCTCTGAGAAGGCTATTTTGACCTCTCGTGTTATTGACCGTCCGATCCGCCCCTTGTTCCCCAAGGATTTGAGAAATGACGTTGTTGTAGTAAACACGGTTATGTCTGTTGATCAGGACAACTCTCCTGAAATTGCAGCGATGATCGGTGCTTCTGCTGCATTGACTATTTCCGATATTCCTTTTGCAGGCCCTATCGGTGCGGTTGTATTGGGTTTGGTAGATGACGAGGTTGTTATTAACCCCAATGCTGAACAAAGAGCAAAGAGCCGTATGTACGTAACCCTTGCCGGTACCAAGGATAAGATCACCATGGTAGAAGCAGGTGCGGACGAAGTTCCTGAGGACGTTATGCTCAGCGCGATTATCAAGGGTCACGGCACCATTAAGAAGATTTGTGAGTTCATCGAGAGCGTTCGCGAAGAGATCGGTAAGCCGAAGTTCACGTACACTTCTGCAGATGTTCCGGCTGATTTGTATGCAGACGTGAAGGCGCTTGTATACGACGATATGAAGAGCGCTGTATTTACTGCGGACAAGCAGGAAAGAGATGCGAAGATCGATGCGATCACCAAGAAGGCTGTTGCTGATTTGGCAGAGAAGTATCCTGATGGCAAGGCTAAGATTGGCGAGTCTATCTACAAGATTGAGAAGGCAATTGTTCGTGAGGGTATCCTTCGTGAACATAAGCGTGTTGACGGCCGTGGTCTTCGCGAGATCCGTCCTTTGAGCGCTGAAGTTGGTTTGCTTCCCAGAACCCATGGTTCCGGTTTGTTTAGAAGAGGTCTTACTCAGGTATTGACCATCGCAACTTTAGGACCTATGTCCGAAGTGCAGAAGATGGACGGTATCGATTTGGAAGAGACCAAGCGTTATATGCACCACTATAACTTCCCTGCATACAGTGTAGGTGAGGCAAAGACTTCCAGAGGTCCCGGCCGTCGTGAGATCGGTCACGGCGCTTTGGCTGAGCGTGCTTTGGAGCCGGTAATTCCTTCTGTTGAGGAGTTCCCTTACGCACTTCGTTTGGTTTCTGAAGTATTGATGTCCAACGGTTCTACCTCTCAGGGTAGCGTTTGCGGTTCTACTTTGGCTTTGATGGATGCCGGTGTTCCGATTAAGCGTCCTGTAACCGGTATTTCCGCAGGTCTGGTAACAAACCCCGATGATGAGAATGATTTCGTAACCTTTATGGATATTCAGGGTATCGAAGACTTCTTCGGCGATATGGACTTTAAGGTTGCCGGTACCGAGAAGGGTATCACTGCGATTCAGGTAGATATTAAGGTTCAGGGTCTTTCCTATGAAATTATTCGTCAGGCATTTGAACTTACCCACGAAGGTCGTGCACAGATTTTGAACGAAGTAATTCTTCCTTGTATCTCTGCTCCTCGTGAGACAGTTTCCAAGTATGCACCGAAGATGTACCAGATGAAGATCGATCCCGATAAGATTCGTGAAGTAATCGGTACAGGTGGTAAGGTAATCAACCGCATCATCGATGAGACCGGTGTTAAGATTGATATTAACGATGACGGTACCATCTTTGTTGCAACCATTGATGAAGATGCTGCAAACAAAGCAATGGATATCATTAAGGGTATCGTTGGCGATATCGAAGTAGGTACCATCTTCGAAGGTAAAGTTACACGTACTATGGCATTCGGTGCATTCGTTGAGTATCTCCCGGGCAAAGAGGGAATGGTTCACATCTCCAAGCTTGCAAAGCACCGCGTTGAGAAGACAGAAGACGTTGTGAATGTTGGTGACATCGTGAAAGTGAAGTATATCGGTCTTGATAAGCAGGGCAGAATGGACTTCTCCATTAAAGATGTTGAATAATTTAATCACAAAAGCGGATTTGAAAGCGGCTCGGAATACCGGGCCGCTTTTTTGTTGGGGAAGGCGGTATTGTCGACTGTAAAATGCGGTAGCTTGCATACTCCAAAACACTACTTTAGATACCGAACGGTTTAACAGAAGTAGCTATGCCTTTGTTTTGCGGTTGCTTGGATACGTCTAACGACCATTTTACATACCACTCGACTTGACTTTTTGACCGCCTCATTATAAAATCGTCGTAAGAATGGAGGCGGAACGATGATACGTTGTACAGAGTGCGGAAGAAAGTTAAGAAGCAAAGAACATTTTTGCTCTAATTGCGGCGCCCCGCGTCCCGAAGAAACGGTAGAAGTGGAGCGTGTATCCTCTTGGAAGGCGACACTTGCGCTGATTTTGGGGATTATCAGTATGATCGCGCCTTTCTTTGCGCTGATTTGGCCTATCCAAATGGGTGTCTTAGGCTTGACTTCCTCCATTGTTGCTATTGTTTTTGCTATTTTATCCAGAAAAGAAACGAATCGTCGTTTGAGCGGCATCGCGCTTGTGGGCATGATTCTTGCGATTCTTGGCTTATGCATCGCATTGATTGTGTTGATGTTCGCCTTTGTGTATTTAATTATGGAACCCTTCTTGCCGGATTTCAGCGACGCCGGAGAAGTTTACGACTGGCTCTACGCAAATTACGGCGAAGAGGCAGCGGATACTTTTGAAGACTGGATGTTTTTATGGGAGTGAAACACACGATGAAAACCATTGCCATTACTATGGGCGATCCTTTAGGGGTGGGTCCTGAAATTGCGGTACAAACTCTTGCGGATCCGGCATTACGACAACAATGCAAGATGATTTTGGTGGGGGATCGATCGATTCTGGCACAAGCGGCGGCCCTTTGCGGCATCGCGGATTTTGAAGCCAAGTTCGGCGGAGAAATTGAGCACGTGCCTTGTAATCTTTCCGCACCGCAGGCGTATGCCGGCACGGTGCAGGCGGAAGCGGGACGCACAGCCTATGCCTGTATTGAACGGGCGCATGAACTTTGTACTCAAGGCGTATGTCAAGCGGTAGCCACGGCGCCTATTAACAAAGAATCTTTGAAAGCGGCCCAAGTGCCCTACATTGGCCACACGGAAATTTTTGCAGGCCTTACCGGCGCAGCAGATCCTCTTACGATGTTCGAAACCACCGGACTTCGCATTTTCTTCCTGACGCGGCATCTGTCTTTGCGGCAGGCCTGTGACCAAGTGACCGCGAATCGGGTGCTGGACTATATTCGAAGATGTACGGCGGCTCTTCGTAATATTGGGATTCAAGACGGTACGCTGGCGGTGGCAGGATTAAATCCTCACAGCGGTGAACACGGTTTATTCGGTACGGAAGAAATGGACGCCATTGTACCGGCGGTTGCCAAGGCGAAAGAAGAAGGCTACCGGGTAGAAGGACCGGTGAGCGCAGATTCCGTATTCCATCAGGCACATATTGGAAGATACGCCGCAGTCCTTTCTTTGTATCACGATCAAGGCCACATTGCGGCGAAGACACTGGATTTCCATCGCACCATTTCCGTTACTCACGGACTTCCTTATCTTCGTACCTCGGTCGATCACGGCACCGCTTTCGACATTGCCTGGAAAGGCATTGCAGATCCTATTTCTATGAAAGAAGCCACTCGATTGGCCGCCCTTTACGCATAAATCATTGTATAAATTGCCTTTTCTTTGGAAACACTTGTCTTTGTGGAACCTTGAAGGAAAGGCATGATTTTTATGAAGAAGAAAAAATATACGATTTTATTGGCATCGGTTTGGATTTTGGCGGGTGTCAGTTTGTGCTTAGTGGTTGCGGTAGCAGTTTCTCTTCGTATGGAGCGAAAGACACGGAATACACTCATGCTGCAGTATGACCGCGCTTTGTCGGATATGGCTTATGCGGTTTCCCGATCAGAAGAATATTTGCTCAAAGCTATGGCTTCCGGCTCTGCTAAACAAACAGCACGGATGCTGCAAGAAGCGGCGAGAGCCAGCAGTTACGCAGAGGGGAGTATGGCCTTGCTGCCCATTGATGCCAACGTTTCGGCGAAAATTTCCAATTATCTTGTTCAGGTGGATGACCTGGCGAAAGCCTGGGCGGATGCGGCGATTTCAGACGAATTAAAGAGCCAACAGGTGAATGTGGGGGATGAATTGGTGGAGGCTTCCAGTGGCGGGAATACGGAGAAAGGCTGGGCCGGTTTCACAGAAGAAAATTACACCTTACTGAAAGAACTGCACGGCTACTCCTTAGATTTAAGTGCGGCGCTTTCAGAATTGGCGGTTCGGGTGACGGAAAATCATTACAGCTGGAAGAATATAGAAAAAGATACGGAAGAACTCTTGGCGGATCCTTTTCAGGATTATCCCGTGGTGGAATATGATGGACCATTTTCCGACCACATGAAACACTTGACCCCAAAAGGCCTTACAGGGTACGTAGTTGGACAGGAGCAGGGGGCGGATCACATTCGTAAAATATTTAATGACGCCTTTGGAGAAAAGCCCCAAGTGCGCTACACCGGGGAAACTTCTATGAATGGCATCGATTTACTTTGCTATGAAGTGACGCGAGAAGACGATACGGTGGCCTATGTGAGCCTTACCAAACAAGGCGGCGTTTTGTGCGATTTGCTATATAATAAAGAATTGCCCGCAGGAGCATTGTCTGCGGCGCAAGTAGAGGAGTCCGGCAGCGCTTTCTTAAAAGCATTGGGGATGAAAAATATGGCCTTGGTGCAAACGGAAGATTTAGGCGGTGCTACGCTGCTTACCTTCTGTCCCGTGATGGATGGCGTTTATTGTTATCCCGATTGGGTGCGGGTCAAAGTAGCATCCGGCAGCGGCGAAGTGATTGGATTTGACGCCTACGCCTATTTTATGTATCACTGTGCCCGAGAAAATCAACAAGGCACCAAAACGATTTCACAAGAGGCGGCTCAATCTAAAATTAACCCTGCATTAACGGTGGAAGAAGTACGGCTGTGTTATATGGACAACGGCTATGGCGGAGAAGATTATTTCTATGAATTTCGTTGCACCGGTCTTGGCCATACGTTTATGATCTATGTGGACGCCGTGGAAGGCTCGGAAGAACGGGTGGAATTAGTGGCATAAGAAATTTCTCTTGCGCATATATAACCAGTACCAATGATCTGTGCAGGGAGCATGCGTATGTTAAATATCATTTGGTGCGTGCTGCTGATGGTGGGGATTCTTTGCGGCATTGCCACGGGGAGGACGGAAGCGGTGACAGAAGCCGTTGTAAATTGTTCCCGGGAAGCTGTTACGTTTGCCATTGGGATGGTGGGCATTTGTGCCTTTTGGTGCGGACTTATTCGGATTTTAGAGGCAGCAGGGGGACTTGCTGCCTTGCAAAAGTGGGTGAGGCCGGTGATTGTCCGGCTCTTTCCCTCGGCTAAAAAAGATCCGGAAACACAGCAAAATATCATCACCAATTTAACGGCGGATTTTCTGGGGTTGGGGAACGGTGCCACACCTTCCGGCATTGCGGCAGTACAGGGATTGTCACGCCTTGGCGGCGATGGCGAACGCGCTTCTCGGGATATCTGTTTATTTTTAGTCCTTAATACGGCGGCCTTGCAGTTGATGCCCACCACCGTGATTGCCATGCGGGCGGGGCTGGGTAGCCAAGCCGCTATGGATATTTTGCTTCCTACGTGGATCACGTCTTTGGGGGCTGTTTTGATGGCGCTTCTTGCGTATCGCATTTGCAGGGGGCGCAGGTAAAATGAAGTACATATTGCCTGCCTTGATTTTTTTGATTGTTTCCCTGGGGTTGGTGCGCAAAGTGGCTGCGTTTGAACATTTTACCCGAGGCGCGAAAGAAGGTGCCATGACCATTTTGAACCTGGTACCTTCGCTGGTGGGCTTGATTACCGCTATTGGGGTGTTGCGTGCATCCGGGGCTTTGGAGATATTAGGAAATATTTTACAGACACCTCTGTCATATTTGGGTGTCCCGGAAGAATTGTTGCCCCTTGTGATGGTACGGCCTATGTCCGGCAGCGCCGCCCTTGCTGTGGTACGAGATATTCTGGAAAATTGCGGCCCCGATTCTTATGCCGGCCGTGTTGCCTGCGTGATGATGGGCTCCTCGGAAACGGTGTTATATACGATGGCGGTGTATACACAAGGAACACCGGTGAAGAAACTTCCCGGTGTGATTCCTGCGGCATTGATTGCTAACTTGTTTGCTTGTATCTTTGCACTGCTGATTTGCAAAATTTTGTGATTAAATATCGAATTGCACTTGGCTGAGACCGAAGATGCAAAGACCGCTTAAATAGGTCAGGAAAGGCGCCAGATAATGAAACGTTTCATAGGACGCATACGAGTTTCCGCTGCAAATGCTGACAAAGAAACACAAGAAGAAAATCAGGGCGAGAATCCCTAATACGTAGGTTACGTGTCGCCTTTGCACGGAAAGTCCGGCGGTGGTGGAAAGGTAAACGGTAAATTTCGAGAACCAATAGATTAAAAGACCGCCCAATACCGCGCTTAATATTAAACTAATAATAACTTGAATCTCTACCAATGTGTTTAAGTGGTACGTCAACGTATCTAATCGGAAGAAATACATCAAATTTCCTGCCAAAGTAAAGAACCGATTGGTAACAATTCTGGAAAATGCCACTAAATCAATGGCGGCTACTGCCAATAAGATAAGGCCAAGCGTCCGCTGCGCAGGACCGGATAAGTTTAATGGATTGCGGTTCTTATGGACTGCCTGGGAGAAGTAGGAGGATTTTCTCGGGGCGTTGGGATCTTTCTTGGGGGCCGATTTGCGGTTTCCTTTGGATTCCGGTGCCACAAAATCCAGCACGCGGTTAAGCAGTGCTGTGCGCAGATTTTCTTTTGTTTCCGGTTGCTGCTCGAGTTCTTGCTCTTGCTCTTGCTGGAAATCTGTCATAGAGAACCTCCCTCATATTTTAGGGTTTCATTGTACCACAACCTGACGATTGTCTGCAACCGGTTATTGAAACTTTGCCGTTTTTCTTGTATAATGAACTTCGTATGATGATTTGAAGGAGGACGACATAATGTCTAAAGGTTTCAGAGGTGGATTTGGTCAGAAGAGCGGTGGCGGCAACAGCATGCAGCGTATGATGCAGCAGGCACAACAGCTCCAAAGAGAAATGGCCAAGGAACAGGAAGAATTGGAAGCCACTGTTTTTGAAGGTACTTCCGGTGGCGGTATGGTAAAGGTGACCATGCAGGGCTCCAAGAAGGTTACCGGCGTTGAATTGAAGCCGGAAGTTGTGGATCCTGATGACGTTGAAATGCTCCAGGATTTGATTGTGGCAGCCATAAACGATTGCACCTCTAAGATTGATGCAGTCAGTGAAGAAAAGATGGGGAAGTACACCGCAGGACTTCCGATGTAATTTGAAGCGGGAGAGGCTATGAGCGTATACGGAGCGTCTGTTACCAAGTTAATTGAAGCGTTTGAGCAATTGCCCAGCATCGGCCATAAGAGTGCCGAGCGTTTGGCATTTTTCTTGATGCACCGAAGCGAAGCGGATGTGGAAGCCTTTGCGGAGGCCATTGTGTCCGCGCGCCGAGGACTGAAGTTCTGTACAGTTTGTCAGAATATGTCTGACAAGGACGTGTGTGACGTGTGCAGCAACACGGCACGGGATACCTCTTTAATTTGTGTAGTGGAGGATCCTCGTGATGTGCTGGCTATGGAGCGCTCCAGAGAGTTTCGCGGACTTTATCACGTGCTCCACGGCGCTATTTCACCCATGAACGGGGTGGGTCCGGATGATTTGCGCATTGCGGAATTATTGGCTCGCTTGAACGAGGGTGTGACGGAAGTGATTGTGGCCACCAATCCCAATGTGGAGGGAGAGGCCACGGCTATGTATTTGGCACGTTTAATTAAACCTTTAGGAATTAAGGTGACCCGAATTGCCCACGGCGTACCCGTCGGCGGCGATTTGGAATATGCGGATGACGTGACGCTGGCCATGGCGCTGCAGCATCGGGTGACACTATGATGTTAGAGAAATTACAAGCGGCGGAGAACCGCTTTGAAGAATTGAATCAGCAATTGACAGAACCTGACGTAATCAACAATCGGGAACTTTACAGTAAGCTTTTGCAGGAACACGCAGAGCTTTCTGAAATTGCCCAGGTGTATGGGGAATACAAGAAGTGTATTGAAGAACGGGACGGCGCTCGGGAAATGTTGGAAGGCCTTACGGATCCCGAATTTAAGGAAATGGTCCGGGAGGAATTTGAAGAGAAGACACAGGCTTGCCGTGATTTAGAACAGCGGCTCAAATTACTGTTGACCCCCCAAGATCCCAATGATCGCAAGAACGTTATTATTGAAATTCGCGGCGGCGCCGGTGGAGAAGAAGCGGCCTTGTTTGCGGCGGTTCTTTTCAGAATGTATGCCCATTACGCAGAAAGTCGCGGCTGGCACGTGGAAATTATGGACGTGAGCGAAACGGAAATCGGCGGCATGAAAGAAGTTGTTTTCTCTGTGGAGGGAAACGGTGCGTACAGCCGTTTTAAGTTTGAAAGCGGTGTTCACCGTGTGCAACGTGTGCCTGCAACAGAAGCGGGCGGACGTATTCATACGTCGACGGCTACGGTGGCTGTTCTGCCGGAAGCAGAAGCAGTGGACGTACAGTTAGATCCCAATGACGTGGATATTGACATTTATCGTTCCAGCGGTGCCGGCGGTCAGCATATCAATAAGACCGACTCGGCTATTCGTCTGACACACCGTCCTACCGGCATTGTGGTAACGTGTCAGGATCAGCGTTCTCAGCTGAAGAACAAAGAGAAAGCTTTCAAAGTTTTGTATGCGAAGTTATATGAGATTTCTCAGAATGCGGCGGATCAAGCGCTGTCTCAGGAGAGAAAGTCCCAGGTGGGTACGGGCGATCGCAGTGAGCGCATTCGTACGTATAACTATCCCCAAAACCGTGTGACCGACCACCGGATTGAATTGACATTGTACCGTTTGGAAGCGATTTTAAACGGTGATTTGGATGAAATTGTAGATGCTTTGATCCTTTCGGATCAGGCAAAGAGGTTAAGTGGCAGCGATGAAGACTGAGATTATTCGAATTTCCGGAGAGGATCCGGACATAGAGGCCCTAAAGTACTGCGGTTCTGTCATTCGGGAAGGCGGCTTGGTTGCGTTTCCCACAGAAACGGTGTATGGGTTAGGGGCCAATGCCTTTAACGATGCAGCGGTACGAAGTATTTTTACCGCCAAAAACCGTCCTGCCGATAATCCTCTGATTGTCCATATTAGTGATTATGGGATGCTGCAAGGCGTGGCGGCCTTCAATAACGAAGAAGAACAAAGACGGCTCATGGCCTTGGGCGAAGTGTACTGGCCCGGCCCCCTTACCATGATTGTGGGCAAGGATGAACAGATTCCGCCGGCCGTTTCTTGCGGATTGCAAACAGTAGGTATTCGAATGCCGGTGCATCCGGTGGCCCTGGCACTCATTCGGGAGAGCGGCGTACCCATTGCGGCCCCCAGTGCGAATTCTTCCGGCCGTCCCAGCCCTACGAAGTTTAGCCACGTCTATGAAGATATGAATGGAAAAGTGGACGTGATTATTGACGGCGGGGATGCCCGTGTGGGTGTGGAGTCCACGGTGCTGGATTTGGTTTCCCAAGAACCTACGGTGCTTCGTCCCGGCGCAGTTACGAAAGAAGATGTGATGCGGGTATTGGGTACTTGCGCGGCGTACGATTGGAAAGGCTTGGAGGGTAAAGTGGAAAAACCCAGAAGCCCGGGCATGAAATATCGCCATTATGCACCTGTGGCAGAGACCACTGTGTATGCGGGAAGTCAAGCCGCTGTGGTGGCTCGGATGCAGCGAGAAATCCGGTCGGCCGCGGCAAAAGGCCTTCGGGTAGGGGTGCTGGCAACGGATGAAACAAAAAAATTGTACAAAGAGGCCCAAGTTGTGTTATCATTAGGGAAGATGGGTGACAGCCTGGCCCACGCGGAACGTTTGTTTGATTGTTTGCGCACCTTTGATACGCAAGACGTACAAGTGGTTTTCGCACAAGCGGTTTCGGAAGATGGCGTTGGTGATGCGGTGATGAATCGGTTATTCCGGGCAGCCGGAGGACGAATTATAGATTGTATTGAGGAAGTTTGAAAGGAAAGGGAAAGAGTTGGATAATATTCTTTTTGTTTGTACATCCAATACGTGTCGGAGTTTCTTGGCGGAGTATCTGATGAAGATGCTTTTGAAAGAGGCTGATTTGGATTGTGACGTGCAATCTGCCGGTATTTTTGCGGTGGAAGATGATGAAGCAGTAGAGGAAGCGGTAGACGTGCTTGCTCGATTGTATGACCTTGAGGGGGAGAAACATAAGGCGCAGCCTATGACAGAGGAATTGGCAGAGGAGAGCGATTGTATTCTGACCATGGATATGGATTTGAAGCATACTTTGATCGAGGCATATCCGGAGGCGGAGGAGAAGATTTATACTTTGTTGGAATACGTGTACGGAGAGGACGGACTTTCCGGCGTGCAAGATATTGAAGATCCTTACAGAGGGGACGAAGAAGACTATGACCGTTGTGCCGGTCTGATTGAGCAAGCCCTTCGCGTACTGGTCAGTAAGTTGGCTGAAGCATAACGTGGGCCGCCCGAAGTAATAGTTGGGTGTCGGCGGAAATTTTGGAAAAGAGTATATTCTTCAGAAATGCGGCAATACGAGCAGCAAGCTCTTGTTGCCGTTTTTGTTTGTTCTCGGAACGTTGCGCCATATAAATGAGCAGGATGGCTAAGTCTTGTTCTTCTTGGGTATACGGCTTGGCTGTTTCTGCGGTGGGATAGGTTTTGATTAGTTCCGTGATGACATATTGCAGATATTTTACCACCTCATCAGGAAGTGCCGGGGGGGCCGGTTGGTAGGCCGATGCGATGGTGGCCAGCGTGTTTTGGAGTTCTGTTTGGGAGAGGGTAAAATGAATAAAATCCCCCTGCGCTATGGCCTTTCCGACGCTGCTTTGCCTGTTGAACGTATCTGCACAAATTTCCGGAGCAATGCCGGTCACCAAGGCATAGTTGGTGTATAACTGCACGCTGTTCTCCCGACTTCGAAGAAGAAGATGGGGGGTGTGGGCAGTTTGGGGCAAGGCTTCTTGTATGATTGTGGAAAAATTTGCGTCCAACGGCGAAACTCCCTTCTGTATTTGCTTCAGTATAAAGGAATTCGCGGTGGGACGCAAGATGTGTTTTTACCTATGGGATTACTCCAACACCACGTCTTCCCAGGAAGCGCCCGCTTCCACTGCGTCCTGATTGATTTCTGCCAAGGTGGTGATTTCCAAAGCGGCCGCCACTACGGCGCTGTTTCGCGTCAATTTGATGAAATTGCCGGACATGGCGGGCGTTTTCCCGTCGCACAAGAAAGTAACGTACGTAATGTCTTTCAATTCGGTCAATGTGGTGACAATGGAGGCCAGTACCAGTGGCGCGGTTTTGGTGTTTGCAGCCAGGTTATCGTAAAATGCTTGGCAAAGATCTACCGTCAGGCAGTTTCCTACGGCAATGACGCTATTGATAATGGTACCCTCCGGTAAAGTTTTTTGCAGTTTTTGATTGGCAGGAGGGACTAACATTTGGGAAAGCATAGCTTTCGCTAAGGTATCGGTATGGCGAAAATCTTTGCTGTATTCCGTTAATTTTATTTCAGGTGCCAATTTTGTGCCGGTGGCATTGGCGTAGTAGATTCGAAAATGCATTTTACCGGAAAGCGCCGACGTTTCTTCAGTGCCGACCGCAACACTGCTCACCGGTGCAAAGTTCTCATCTTCCGTTCCGGTGGGAATTTCTGCCTTGCAAGCACAAAGGGATAAAATGGAGAGGATTGTCAGCCCGCCTGCAAGCATGGATTTAAATGTAGACTTCAACATAATAACACCTCATAGGAATGCTTCTATGCAATCTTATGAGGTGCCTTGATACTTTATGCTTCGTCTTTCTGGGAAAGGAATTCTTCTGCGCGGGTCAGTAACGCTTTGTCGTTGGGTTTGTTCAACATGGTAAGTATTTCTTCGTAGGGTTTCAGCCACCAGTTCAAAATTTCTTCCGGTTGAGCCTGAATCTGCGCCTGATTTAAGGAAAATTCGCCAATAAAGTAGACGGCGTATTTATGAATGCGCAAGGCGTGTTCTTGTGCTCGGTAGGAAAAACAGAATCGGAAACCGGGGAGCGTTTCTACTTGTACGCCCGCTTCTTCTTTTGCTTCTCGACGGGCTGTTTCTATTTCCGTTTCTCCGTTCTCGGTATGACCTTTCGGGAAACCGATATGGCCGGATAAATTTTGAATAGCTAAATAGTGACGGACGCCGTCTTTGATGCAATAGGGAACGATACCGCAGACTTTCTCAAAGAAAAATGCTTCTGTTTCCGGGGCTCCATTCTCTTTGACGTCCTCTAACCAAGCAGATACTTTTCGGAAAAGCGGTTTCTGTACCAAAGGGTGATTCCATTCATTCTCGCCGGGAATCCAACCGTCTTCTCTTGTACAAGCTACGTCAAAATTGGGCAGTGCTGTCTTGCAAAGGGCTTCTACATAGTAAAGTCTTCCGTAGGTTTCTTTCCGAGATCCGTGAGATTTAAAGCTTTGGGCTGTGGCCAAAGAATAATTACAAACAGGATATAATTTCCCGGCGGTAATGCCGGTTTGCTCGTATAAAATGCGTCTTGCTGTAATTACAGGGGACTCTCCTTGGCGCACACGTCCGCTGGGACATTCAAATAATTCAGTCCCTTTGCGCTGGATAAAGACCCAATGTCCTTTAAAACGAGCGGCAACCACAATGAAGGCAGGGTCGTGCCGGGCACTGCATAAATCATAAATAGAACAAGTTGTATGATGATGGGGACGTCCTGCCATAAAATCCTCCTTCTGTTGTTCCTGTACAGTATACCATAAATTAGACAAATTTTCAGTATTTTTTGTATGAATTCAAAAAAATGGGAGAAACTTGGAATGAGGAGGCGATGTAAAATGGAAATGGAAATTATTCCCTTCCCTTGTACAGAACAAAAAACAGAACGGCGAAAGAAAATAATGGCTACCGTGGCGGCATGTATTTTTGTGGTGGTTTGGAGTTTTTGCGTCTATTCAGAAATGGAATTTCGTGGCATTTCTGAAGAGGTGCTTCGTCTTCACGTGCTTGCCAACAGTGATTCTGCTGCAGATCAGGCATTAAAATTAAAAGTGCGGGATTGTGTGTTGACGGCGTCGGAAACATTGCTGTCCGACTGCAAGACCCGGGAGGAAGCTAAAGCCCGCATAGCGGAAAATACGGAGGTTCTTTCTCAGGCGGCAGCCGTCTGTATTGGTGAGGAGGGCTACGACTATCCTGTGTCTGTGCGGCTGGAGGAAGTCTATTTTCCTACTCGTGACTACGAAGGTGGGTCTTTGCCTGCGGGGGTTTATCAGGCTCTCCGCGTAGAAATTGGAGAGGCGGCCGGTAGAAACTGGTGGTGCGTCCTTTTCCCGAAATTATGTTTTGTGAATGCCCGAGTGCCGGAAAATACGGCTGCGCCTGAAGCTGAAGCAACCGAAACGCCTGTAAGCCTTCCGGAAAAGGTAGAAACCAATCGGGTGACCGTACGTTTTAAGGTGATTGATCTTTTCCAAAAAACCAAGCAGGAAATTAAAAGTTTTTGGGCATGGTTTACTTGATGACAAAAAAAAAGATGTGTGCTATAATGTGATTTGTATATCTGTAATTGAAGCTAAAGGAGAATGCTGTTTTGAAGGATACAATAGATCTTAAGACAATTGCCAGACTTTTGCTGGACAAGATTGTGTGGATTTTGATTAGTGCCGTTGTGGTGGGTGCGCTTTCTTATGCGTACTCCGCTTTTCTGATTGCCCCTACATATACTTCTTCTGCAAAGATGCATGTGCAGGGAATGAGTAATATGGACATGGAATCGGATTCTGTAAGCACCGGAGAGGTTTCTATTCGCTTAAAGATTGTTCCGGTGTATAAGGAGAAATTAGATTCTTATGATTACCGGGAGTATTTGTATCAGGCTCTTTGGGATGACGGAGTGCAAATTCCGGCTTCTGCCAATGTACGCATTTCCGTTTCTACAAATGAAGATGTTTCTGATGTTTTATATATTTCCGTAAACACCACAGACCCGGAATTGTCCTATTTGATTTGTAATAAAATTACGGAAATTGCCCCCGATGTTGTGGCGCCTATGTATGTGGGCTATACCTTGGCGAAATTGGATTCTGCAAGAGTTCCGTCCAGTCCGGCATCGCCCAATATCCAAACCAACACATTTTTGGGTGTGTTGGTCGGCCTTGTGCTGAGTTGTGGTATTATTATCATCGTTCATATGATGGATAATACGGTTCGGGAATCTGCACGTGTGACAGAAACGACGAAACTTCGATTCATGGGCGAAATTCCCGATATGAATGATACCTTTAAAGGCGGTTATACGTACTACAAATACAGTGAACAAATTTCCGAACGGAAAGGGGGCAGACGCTAATGCTGTTTGGCAAGAAGAATAAGAAGAATAAATTGATGCCCAAAGATCGTATCTTGAATGACAAGACTGCGTTTCCTGTCCGTGAAGCGTTTAATACGTTGCGTACGAATATTGTGTTCGCGTTAGCACCCACCGGTGGCAAGAGTGTCATTGTTGCCTCGGCCAATGCTTCTGAATGTAAGAGTACGACGGCTGCTAATTTAGCTATTGCTCTGGCGCAGAATGGCAGTAAAGTACTGTTGATTGATGCGGATATGCGAAAGCCTACGCTTCATACCTTCTTTAAGGTAAATTACAATCACGGTCTTTCCAGATTCTTGGTTGGATTTGAGTCTTTCTCTGAGGCCCTTTGCAGAGAGGTACTGCCGAATTTGGATTTTATGCCTTCCGGTGTTATTCCGCCGAACCCGTCTGAACTTTTGGGCAGTGAGCGGATGAAGATTTTCTTGGAGAAGATGAATGAGTATTACGATTATATTATCCTGGATACACCGCCGGTTAATTTGGTAACCGATGCTGCGGTACTTTCTGCGTACGTTTCAGGCGTTATGTTTGTACTTCGTTACGGACATACTACGTATGATGATTTACATCGTGCGGTAGATGCGTTCTCTGCAACCGGTGTTGCACTTCTTGGTTACACCATTGCGGAAGTTCCCAGTGGTCACGGCAAGTATTACAGTCGAAAATACAAGAAATATACGCGTTACGCATCCTACGGATACAAGCGAAGCGGGGACAAGACTATGGAGTTTGCGCCTGCTGCGAAGCAGACCACTGCAGATTTTGCCGACTTGCTGAACAAGGAAGAGGACGATGAGGATTGATTTCCATACCCATATTTTACCAAACGTAGATGACGGTGCCCAAAATGTGGACACGTCGCTTCGTATGCTGCGGGAAATGGAGAAAAGTCAAGTCGATCTTGTCATTGCTACCCCTCATTATTTTTCTTTAGACGAAAAGCCTGTTGCTTTTAAACAAAGAATTTCGGAGGCGGCGCGGATATTGCAAGACGCTGCCGCACAAAATGGACAGACAATGCCCCGTATTTTGTTGGGGGCAGAAGTTTATGTGGAACGCAATCTGCTTCTTACGGAAGATTTAGATCTGTTGTGTATTGGAGATACAGATTTATTACTCTTAGAGTTGCCTGTGTCTGAATTTAGAGAATGGATGTACACCGTACTTTCCGGCGTGACTGCCATTTATAATGTGCGTCCGGTGATTGCCCATGTGGAGCGCGTGTTGTCCCGTATCAGCAAGAAGGATTTGAAGAAGATTCTGGAAATTCCCGGAATCTGTTTTCAGTTTAATCATACTGCTTTTAACGATCGGAAAGCAAAAGCTTTCATAAAGAAAGTAATGAAGGAAGGGTATCCTGTTTTCTTCGGCAGTGATTGCCATGGTGTTTCTGACAGAGGGCCTACGGATGTGTCGGGCTATGCGCAGATTCGGCAGTGGCTTACAAAGAAGATGGGCAAGGACTTTCCGGAACGTCTTTCTTGGGTGCAGTGTTGTGAATTAAAGATTGAATAATACGCCCTCGGAAGGGACAGAATAGGAAGGAATTTTCTGTTGTAAGCCGAGGTGTTTGTATGTTACAATTTTTTTGTGGGCTTCTGATTGGCGGATTTATGGGTGTTTTTGTAATGGCACTGATGGTTGCGGCCCATAACGACGGTTAGATCATTTTGGGAGAGGTACATGAAACGGAAACCGATAATTGCTTTTTTGAAACAGCATAAGATGGATACTGTACTGACGCTTCTAACACTGGTTGTACTGGTGTTTGTTATGGTGGTACTGTCTTACGGTGTGCACTTATACGAGAACGTTTTGTTGCGCGGGGACAGTGTTGTAAACGCCTCTGTAGGTGACGCTGCTTCCGATGTGCTTTCCGGCGCCTTGAACTACAAAGAACTTTCAGAAGCTTATGCCTCTTTGGACGCTACGGCAGAGGTTTGGACCGAATTGACGGAGGATGCTTCTTCCAAGGGGGAGAAGGGCGGCCTATATTTTATCTCGAAAGAAAATCCGGAGTTTAGTATCTTTCACGCAGATAGCAATGCGTTGTGTGAGAATGATTTCACCCTTCAAAATTTTGACCACATTTGGATGAATTCCGAACATAATTATTTCTATGTGGTGGTTAATTTAGCGGGGGAAGAAATTGATCTGTCTGATTATTACATACTTTCTCGAGATGATTCTGTGCGGTATGCTTCCCGGGTGCTGATTAATTGTTATGAAGCTACTTCGGTGGATTTAACCAATTGCATTTTTACCGGAACATTACTGGCGCCCTATGCCACCGTTACTTGCCAAGATACATATTTATATGGACAAATTTTGGCGCCGGAGATCACCGGTTCTCGATTGTCCAATAAAGAAGTTCCTTTCACCGGATACGAGGCGATTATGGATGGGCTCAGTGTGGTGGAGCTTCAAAATGAAGGGATTCGCAAAGCTGCTATTGAATTCTTATTAAAGCATAACACGGATGGCCGTTATGACCAGTACACACAGGATAGTCAGGTATTAAGACGGGATTTGCAGGTCATTACCGCGTTGCACATTGAAGATTGTACGTTGACGCTTCCGGAGCGGGATTTGCAGAAATTTACCGCATTATCTTCTCTTACGATTCGAAATGCGGTATTGACAGAGTTTGCGCCGGTGGGGCTGACGGATTTGGTGGAATTGGAAATTTCTTCCACTCCGTTGGAAACGTTGGATTTGACCAACGTGCCCGGATTGAAGCGTTTGATTGTAGAAGAAACACAGTTGACGGAGATTCCATTTTACGCAGTGCCGGAATTGGTTACGCTGAGTTATCGTGGAACGCCGTTGGGGTGGTTGGATTACAGTGAAGTATCTAAATTGCAATATTTAGATTGTTCCGATACTGCCATTGAGGAAACGGAGATTACGGGAGAAACATTACCATCTTTGGTTACTCTTCGCATAGCGGAGAATGAAAGTGTTACATCGATTCAATTGGATACATTTGCTTCCTTGGAACAATTGGACTGTGCATCCTGTTCTTTGACGGAATTGGATGTGACTCTCTTTGCAAAAATTCGCTATTTGCGATGCAGTTATAATCAAATTGAAACATTGGATTTTAGTGATGTGAAGCAAATTTATTCCGTAGAGTGCTATGGAGAGAGTTTGCAGTCTATGATTGTGACTAATTGGGCGGAAGCTGCGTATGCAGATTGTCTGATTACCAGAATCTATGAATAAAGGTCAGAAGGGAGGTTGAAATATAGATGAAGAAAATGCTTCGATTGAAGAAAATTGTGGCTTTCTCGGGAAAACGGTTGAAACCCACGAAAGAATCCTACACTTTGGCCATTCGTCGTGTGGAAGGGTTTAATGAACATGATGCGGCCCGCAGAAGATTGCGGATGCGACAGCTGGCAGAGAAGAAGCGCCGTTCTCAAGCAATCTATATTTTTATCCAATCCCTCATGCTGGCGATTATGTTATTCTCCATTGGGCAGTTGGGCGAGAATTATAAGGGCAGCGTGGAAGGCAACGAACACCGCAGTGAGATTGATCAGTTGATTGCGAAGACTACGGAGGAACCTTTTTCTACGCCGGAACGCACACCGCCGTCCTACCCATTAGCTACACCGGAGCGAGTTACTTATCCGGCAAAGGAGCTTCCTTCTGTTGATTCTTTAAAGAAATTGAAAGAAATCAATTCGGATTTTCAATTTTGGCTCCATATTCCGGACTCTGAAGTGAGCTACTATGTAATGCAAGCGGAAGATAACGACTTCTACCTTTATAAGAATATTTATAAGCAGTATTTGGTGAGCGGTTCCTGTTTCTTGGACTATCGGTGTGATCCGGTGACCATGGAGGGGCATACCATTGTGTACGGCCACACCATGAATGATTTAAGTGTGTTCGGGAAATTGCGCGGATATTTGCAAAAGGATTTCTTTGACAGTCATCGGTACCTTTACACGCTTACAGAAGAAGGCATTACCATGTGGCGCGTATATTCTGTTTACATTACCACCACAGACGAGTATTATATAGAAACCTACTTTAGAGATGATGCGGCTTATTTGGCCTTCATTGAAGATTTAGGGGCGAAATCGAAATTTCAAACCAATACGGTACTGACCGCGGAGGATGACGTACTGACGTTATCCACGTGCTATAGACCTAATGGTGGTGCAAAAGGAAGACTTACGGTGCATGCAGTGAAGGTGGGCACGGCCCCCTATATGTGATTGGAGCAAGGACGATGAAAGTAGAGAAGAAACGAGACGAATTATTGGATACAACCGCCATCAGCAATATTTTTATGGAGGAATATTTGCCTATGCTGGATGGAAATTCAGTAAAGGTTTATTTGTATTTGCTGTATTTGACTGAAACCGGTCGAAAATGTACCAAAGACGCCATGGCGGCCATTTTGAATGTGGATGGTTCTGTCATTGATGCGGCGATGGTGCAACTTTGTGCTGCCGGCGTGGTTACAGCAGAAGGTAGTTCCATTTATTTGGAGAACTTAGCCAGAAAAGAAATTGACCGAAATTATCGGCCGCGCACATCGAAACGCCCGGATGAGGATGCTGAGAATGGTGGGGATAAAGCACGTTCCCAAATGATTCGCGCTGTGAGTGATCGCTTCTTCTCAGGACAGATGCCCAATTCTTGGTATGGTGAGATTGATTTATGGATTGGGAAATACGGCTTTTCTCCGGAAGTGGTATTTATGCTTTTCCAACATTGTGCCCAAAATAATGCAGTTACCAAACCTTATATGCGAAAAGTGGCAGAAAGCTGGGGTGCGCAGCATCATATTCGCACCGCGGAGCAATTAGAGCAGTATTTCCGCTCTTATGAGGAATTTGACAAGATTCGGAAGGAAATTCGGAAGAGGTTACATATCCAAGCACCCCTTACCGATTATCAGAGTGAATATGTCCATCGTTGGTTCTATACATACGGCTACAATTGGGAAATTATTGCCTTAGCTTTGAAAGAGGGCGCCGGTTTTGCGCGTCCTACATTTAATCTGTATGAGAAAATTTTGAAAGATTGGTGTGACCTGGGATTGCGCACGGCACAAGATGTGAAAGCGCACCTTGCTGCGCGTGGAAAGAAACCGAGTGGAACCGGAAATTCCGGCAGTGGGGATGTGGCCCAGAAGGATAACCATAGCCAACGTCAGTACAGCCAAGATTTCTTTAACCGTTTATACAAGGAGAGTGATTCTCAATGATTCACGAAATTCGAAAAGCTTTGCAGGAGGAATTTGCTGCACGCAGGGCGCGGGCGAAAGCGCTGGGAGAAACAAAGCGTCAGAAAGCATACGTTCAATGTCCGGAACTGAAGTATATCGAAGAACAATTAAATGCGTTGCACATCCTAAGGGTGTATTTGAAATTGCGGAAACCTTTGCCGAATCAAGTTGTGGAAACTATGAAACAATTGCTGCCGGAACTGGATCAAGGAAATGCGGTGCAAGTGGAAGCATCCGTTGCACGGCTGAAACAGCGCAAGCAGGCTTTGTTGGATCAGCTGCACTTGACGGAACAAGATTTTCGTCCTGTTTTCACGTGTACGTTGTGTGACGATACCGGTTTCTTGAAAGATGCACCTATGGGGACTCCTTGTAACTGCGCAAAAATTATTTTAGTGGAGAAATTACGGGAGAAAGCGAATTTACCTTCGGATTTAGATACGTTTGCACGTTTCGACGCTTCATTGTATCCGGATGAACCCAATGCGGAACTTTACGGAATCCCACAATCTCCTCGCCAACATATGTTGAAGATGAAGGAGATTTGTGAGACATTTGTGGAACGTTTTACCTGCTCCGATACACCCAATTTATTATTTGTGGGCAGAAGTGGCGTGGGAAAAACATTCTTCAGTAGTTGTGTGGCTTCCGGTTTGCTGGAACAAGGTGTTCCGGTATTGTATATGCCCGTTTCTACGTTGTTTAAGCCTTTTGCCGCGGCAGCGTTTGCTTCCGATGAGGAGAAAGAGATGCTGCAAGTGCTGAAAGACTTAATTTTGAACGTAGAGCTTTTAATTATTGATGATTTGGGCTCGGAGAAACAGACTGCCACCCGGTATGAAGAATTGTTGGAAATTCTGAATACCCGTGAATTAAATGGACGAAAGCATCCTTGCAAGACGATTATTACCACCAATATGACACCGAAGAACTTATTTGATACCTATGGAGAACGTGTGGCCTCCCGAATACTGGGCACGTTTGATGTGCTTCGTTTTTGCGGAGATGATATTCGCCTGAAACGCAAAATGGGTTGAGTTTTCCCGGGGAATATGGCATAATAAGTAGGTTCGTTTTTGGATGTTGATTGTAGGAGTTGTTATATGAACGATAATCGAAGTAGTTTTACCGGTAAGATCGGTTTTGTACTTGCTGCCGCGGGGTCCGCGGTGGGTCTGGGCAATATTTGGAGATTTCCATATCTTGCGGCACAGTACGGCGGCGGTATTTTCTTGCTCACCTATTTAATCTTGTCGGTTACATTTGGCTTTGCTTTGATGGCAGGCGAAATTGCCTTGGGCAGAAAGACCGGCTTAAGCGCCATTGGTGCATTTCGGGCGCTGAACAAGAAATATGCTTTTATTGGGTATCTGGCATCCATTGTACCGATGATTATTTTACCTTATTATTCCGTCATCGGCGGCTGGGTTATTAAATATTTAATCGCTTTTGTTTCCGGCGATGCGGCTATGGCGGCACATTCCGGCTATTTTGATGGATTTATTACCCAAACCGCAGAACCTTTGATTTGGTTTTGCGTATTTATTGGTATTACGGCTTTGATTGTTATGTTGGGCGTGGAGAAAGGCATTGAGAAAGTTAGCAAATGGATGATGCCCATTTTGGTTGGCCTTACTTTGATTATTGCAATTTATGTAGCTTGTATGCCGGGGGCGAAAGCCGGTATTAGCTATTACTTAAAGCCGGACTTCAGTCATTTCTCTGTAACGACGGTGCTGGCGGCCATGGGGCAGTTGTTCTACTCGATGTCTTTGGCTATGGGCATTATGATTACCTATGGTTCTTATATGAAGAAAGATGTCGGTATTGAATCTTCTGTTCACCAAATTGAGATTTTTGATACCGGTATTGCGTTCCTCGCCGGCATGATGGTTATTCCTGCGGTGTTTGCATTCTCCGGTGGAGATCCTGATGCTTTGGGGAAAGGCCCCGGTTTGATGTTTGTTACGCTGCCGAAAGTCTTTGCCAGCATGAAGGGCGGTGTGTATTTGGGCATTGCTTTCTTCTTACTGGTGTTCTTGGCTGCCTTGACGTCTTCCATTTCTTTGATGGAAACTGTGGTGTCCATCTTCCAGGATAAGTTGAAATGGGGCAGAAGGAAGACTTGTTTGCTTGTATTGGGCGGTGCCCTTTTAGTCGGTTCGCTGTCTTCTATGGGTTACGGCTTGTTGGATGGTGTGAAGATTATCGGAATGCCCTTCCTGGACTTCTTTGACTTCATCAGCAATAGCGTAATTATGCCGATTGTGGCATTCCTCACCTGTATCTTTATTGGCTATATTATTAAACCTAAAGCGCTCATTGAGGAAGTGGAACTTTCCGGTAAGTTCCGTGCGAAAGCGCTTTTCACCGTTATGATTAAGTATATTGCACCGGTATGTATTTTGTTAATATTGGGCTTCTCTGTGTTGGAAGGCTTGGGCGTTATCAAAATTTAACGTTCAAGATTAGACGATGAAAAGAGCCGTCTTTCTGCTTCCGATTTCTCGGCGGTAGAAGACGGCTCTATTTGCGGTTTAGTGGTAGAGTTGTGTAAAATGGGGATTATTTCTTTCCTTTTCCCCGAATGCCGGACCACATTAAAATAATAATCTGTCCGGGGATACCTAATACAAACAATAACCAAATGTGAAGCCCTGCTAGTAATAAATTTAAATACAAGGCACCCAGTACGGACCACATTAAAAGCGATACAATTAAGAAATTTCGTCTGCGATTAAACCAAACGGAATTGAAAATCAGCCAAATGATCATCGTGGTGGGAATGGCGTAAATAAACGCAAGCCAATGCCCATGAAAGCCCGGAGCGGATTCAAAAATGACAAACAGCAAGGTGGCAATCAACCACACTAATAAGATACTCATCCCTGTAATAAAGCCGTGATTGCGGATACTGGGACCGGTGCCGGTTTGTTTGAACACTTGCGTTTCGTCGAATTCTGTCAGCAGATCGTCCACTCGAACTTGAAATAAATCTGCTAATTTCTTTAATACAAGCACATCCGGAATAGACTCGCCCCGCTCCCATTTTGAAACCGCTTTATCGGTATAACTTAATTTCTCTGCTAACTCTGCCTGTGTCATATTGGCATTCTTGCGAAGACGAATAATATTTTGGGCAATAATGGATTTCATATCCTCCATACAAAACACCTCACTGCAACATTATCCCATATTTTTTTGTTCTTTGCAACCCTTTATTGGTGCGGGTTTCTACCGGGGGTAGAGTAAGAAATTGACAATTCTACGCACCTGGAACAAATCGTTTACACGTCGGGAGATAAATTCTCTTGCGTGGCACTTTATAACTCCGTTATAATAAGAACATTAAAACAAGGAGGGCTTGTGTAAAGATGAACCCATATGTGATTTGTACAGATTCGGCTTGTGATATGAGCGAAACTATATTGCGTGACTGGGAAGTTGGCTCGGCCAGTTTGCGTTTTCGATTTGAAGGGGAGCCGGAGGAATACAACAATAATGAGCTTCCCGCAGCGGCTTTTTACCAAAAAATGCGTGCCGGTGGTGTGGCGAAGACTTCGGCCGTAAACGTGGAAGATTTCAAAAATCTTTTCGCACCGTACTTGGAGAACGGGACAGATATCCTTTATCTGGGATTTTCTTCCGGCATTAGTACGACCTACAATTCTGCCCGCTTGGCTGCGCAGGAGTTGGCTCCGGCGTATCCGGATAGAAAGATTTTGACAGTGGATACCTTGGCGGCGTCTGCAGGTGTTGGTCTTCTGATTTATTTGGCGGTGCAGCAGAAGAAAACCGGTGCATCCATTGAGACGGTTGCGCAGTATGTAACGGATTTACGTTTGAAATTATGTCATTGGTTTACGGTGGATGACTTGCAATATCTTAAGCGCGGCGGACGGGTGAGTCCCACGGCGGCTTTTGTTGGCGGCGTGTTGGGCATTAAGCCGGTTATGCATGTCGATAACGAGGGTAAATTGATTCCCATGTCTAAAGTACGGGGCAGAAGAGCGGCTTTGCAGGCAATGGCCGATCAGTATGGCCAATTGGTTGACCCTTCCATCCAGGCGCCTGTTTATATCTCTCACGGCGATTGTATGCAGGATGTGGAGCTTTTAAAGAAAATGTTGAAAGAACAGTACAATGCAGATGTAGAGGTTGTTTCCGACGTAGGTCCGGTTATTGGCGCCCATTCGGGTCCCGGTACCCTTGCGTTGTTTTTCGTAGGGAAAGAGCGATAAGGAGAAACAGTCGGTTATGAAGAAAGAAACGAAGAGTAAGAAGCAGAAAACCACACGTTTTCTGGATGGTTGGACTTTTGCCCGTATGTTACGGGGTGGTGCGGCTCGATTAAGTGCCAAGGCGGATACGGTGAATAATTTGAATGTGTTTCCCGTTCCCGATGGTGATACCGGCGATAATATGCGGATGACCATTGAAGGTGGTGTGGCGGCATTAGATGGGATGGATTCCGGCAATTTAGGCGAGGTATCTCAGGCACTGTCGAAAGGTATGTTGTTGGGTGCCCGGGGCAATTCCGGTGTTATTCTTTCCCAGTTCTTTGCAGGCGTGGGCAGAGGGCTTGCAACTTGTGAGAAGGCAGATGTGGGCACCGTAGGTAACGCGTTACGAGAAGGTGTAAAGCAGGCGTACGCATCCGTACTGACTCCTATGGAAGGGACGATTCTTACGGTTGCCAGAGAGGCGGTCGACTATGCCGTTTCCAGAATTACGCCCAAGAGCAGTATTCAAACTCTTTTCTCGGATTTAGAGAAAGAGATGAAAGCATCTTTGGCTCGTACGCCGGATTTGTTGGAAGCTTTGAAAGAAGCCGGCGTCATTGACAGCGGCGGTGCCGGACTTTTATACATTATGGAAGGCTTTAATAAAATTCTTCAAGGAGAAGAAGTGAAAGCCGGTCGTGGCAAGAAAGAAAAAGCGAAGCCTGCCCCCCAAGCCCATACGTTTGGACCGAACAGCGTGATGGAATACGGATATTGTACGGAACTTTTGGTGCAACTGCAGCACAGTAAAGTGCAAATTGATACTTTTAATATTGAGCCCCTTACGGCTTTCTTGCAAGAAATCGGAGATTCTATCGTGGCGTTCAAGGCAGATAGTATCGTGAAGATTCACGTGCATACTATGACACCGGAGAAGGTGCTGGCGTACTGCCGTCAATTTGGTGAGTTTATCAATGTCAAAATTGAAAATATGTCTTTGCAGCACAGCGAAACCATTGATAAGCCTGAAACGGCACCGAAGAAGGAAACGTCTTCCAAACCTGCTGTGAAACGAAAGAAATATGGTGCTATTGCTGTTGCAAACGGCGCCGGAATTGAACAGATTTTTACGGATTTAGGTGTGGATGTAATTGTTCACGGTGGCCAGACCAAGAATCCCTCCATCCAAGACTTCTTGGATGCCTTTGATCAAGTTGCCGCAGAACATATTTTTGTATTTCCCAATAACGGAAATATTATGTTGGCAGCGCAGCAAGCTGCAGAAATTTATCAAGAAGATCAATTTAATCCCGTTGCGGTTTACGTTGTTGGCAGTAAGGATTTAGGTAGCGGGTACGTAGCCCTTGCGTCGATGGATACTTCTGTGGAGAATCCCATGGACTTGAAGGAACAGTTGGAAACGGCTATGAAACACGTAGCCACCGGTTGCGTTTCTCCTGCAGTACGGGATGCACAGCTGAATGGTGTGGAAATTCACAATGGCGATTATATCGGTTTTGTGGGCAAAGAAATGCTGGTATCTGAAAGTTGTGCGGCGGAAGCGGCCTGCGGACTTTTGAAACATATGCTTTCTGATGGTTCCTTCTATGTGGTTACCGCGTTTGTGGGTCACGGCGTGGCACCGGAACAAGCACAAAACGTGGAAAGTTTTGTAAAGGACAATTATCCGGAAGTTGAGTTGTATCTGACGGAAGGCGGACAGGACGTTTATCCCTTTATTTTTGTAGCGGAGTGATTGTATGTTGCTATCTACGGAAATTAGTTCATTGTCCCGCACATTGGGAGAAATTCCGGCGGTAGAAATGTTGGCGAAGGCCGGTTTTGATGCCTATGATCTATCTTTGTTTGCCATGGGGCGTGATGTAAATTGCCCTTTTTGCAAGGACGATTATCGCGCCTATGCGGAAGCACTTCGACAAGCAGCCGACCGGGCGGGGATCGTCTGTAATCAGGCACACGCACCATTCCCCAGCAGCGTAGGGGATCCTGAGCAAGATGCCGTGATTTACGGACAGATTGTTCGCTCTATGGAAATTGCGGCCATTGCAGGGGCAAAGATTATTGTGGTTCATCCTAAGCAGCATTTAACTTATCGGGAACCGGGAAATCCGGAGCGATTGGAAGAAATGAACATCCAGTTCTACCGGAGTTTAATTCCTTACTGTGAGCAATTCGGAATTCGTGTGGCGGTGGAAAATATGTGGCAGTATGATCCGGAAAAATGCCGTATTGTTGACAGCACTTGTTCCAAAGCGGAGGAATTTTGCCGGTACATTGACCGTATCGGAAGCCCGTGGATTGTAGGGTGTTTGGATATTGGTCACGTACCTTTGGTGGATGAAGATTTACCCCGCATCATTAAGATGTTGGGCCGGGATCGGTTGCAGGCTCTTCATGTACACGACAACAATTTTAAGGAAGACAATCACGCATTGCCGTACACCATGCGCATTGATTTTGCCGGTGTGACGCAGGCCCTTCGGGAAATCGGTTACCAAGGGGATATGACTTTTGAGGCAAACAGTCTTTGTGCCCGTCTTCCGGCCGGTGCGCAGTTATCCGGGGCAAAACTTTTGCATGATGTGGGCAGAAGTTTAATACAAGCGGTGCAAGGTTGACAATTTTGGCAAAAAAGGCTACAATGTTGGATAGATTATCCATTCATTTGTAGTCTTTTTATTATTCTTTTTTCTATTTTTCATTGCAGAACAAGAAAATACTCAATATTTATAATTTTACATAGGTTGGTGAATCCATGGATTTTGAGAATCTTCAGAAGAAAAGTGTAGCGGATTTACGCAGTATTGCGCAAATGATGCAACTGGAAGTGCCGGAGCGTTGTACCAAGGCACAGCTGATTCAGTTGATTACAGGCACAAAAGAAGAACAAGAGAAGGAGACTGTGACGCAGGAAACGGTAGAAACAACTCCTGTTAAGAAAAGTCGAGGCAAGAAGCCTGTTGCTAAAGTTAAAGAAGAAAAGGAAAGGGTAGAACCGGTTGCTTTAGAAGAGCCCGCAGAACCTGCCCCGGAAGAAAGACAAGAGAAACCCAAGCACAGCAAGATTGTCAGCAAAGGCAAACGTACGGCAAGAGGGAAACAAAGTCACAAACAAGAAAAGCATCAAGCAGCGGAAGAAACGAAAGAAACCCAGCCCCCGGAAGAACCGCCTAAAGAGAAGAAACCTGCTGAACCCCAGGGTGAACCGGTAGAGGGCTTATTGGAAGTATTGCAAGATGGATACGGTTTCTTGCGTGTTAATATGTATTACCCGGGGAATAAAGATATTTATGTTGCGCCGGCACAAATTCGCCGATTTGGACTGAAGACCGGCGACTATGTAAAGGGACGCAGTCGTCTCCAGCGGGATAACGAACGATACCAGGCACTTTGCTTTATCGAAACGGTCAATGACCTTCCTGCAGAAGAAGCCGCACGTCGGAAACCATTTGAATCTTTGGTGCCTATTTATCCCGATGAACGAATCCGGTTGGAAACAGTGCAGAACGAATTGTCTACCCGTATGATCGACTTAATGGCGCCTATCGGCAAAGGTCAGCGCGGTATGATTGTATCTCCGCCGAAAGCCGGTAAGACGGTGCTTCTTAAGAAAATTGCCAATGCCATTACCACCAATTATCCGGATATTAAATTGATTGTATTATTGATTGATGAACGTCCGGAAGAAGTGACGGATATGCAGGAATCCATTCAAGGAGAAGTGGTATCGTCTACATTTGATGAACTGCCGGAACGTCATATTAAAGTAGCAGAGTTGGTTTTTGAACGGTCTCGCCGATTGGTTGAGATGGGTCATGACGTCGTTATTTTAATGGATAGCTTAACTCGTTTGGCCCGTGCATACAACATCACCATTGCGCCTACCGGAAGATCTTTGTCCGGTGGTTTGGATCCGGGCGCTTTGTATAATCCCAAGCGTTTCTTCGGTGCTGCCAGAAATATTCGTGGCGGCGGCAGCTTGACTATCGTAGCTACGGCGCTGATTGATACGGGCAGTAAGATGGACGACGTGATCTTTGAGGAATTCAAAGGTACCGGTAATATGGAATTGCATTTGGATCGGAAACTTTCTGAGAAACGTGTATTCCCGGCGGTGGATATTAACAAATCCGGTACACGTAAAGAAGAATTGTTGCTCTCGGAAGCGGAAATCAATAGTGTGTATGCTATTCGGAAAGCGATTTCCAGTTTAGGTACGGCAGATGTAACGGAAATGATTGTGGGCAAGATGCTCAAGACTAAAACCAATGAAGACTTCATTGCAACGGTGAAGTTGGAGAATGGCAAGTCTTCGTAAGAGTGAGGTTGAGACGGGATATGCAAATCTACACCAATCAAATGAAACCCGCAGATATCAAACGGGGTGTGGGATTAGGCAATTTTGACGGTGTCCATATTGGCCACGCGGAATTGATGCGTGTGCTGAAAGCGGCTTGCGACCAACGGGGCATCTCTGCAATGGTGTATACTTTTGCAAATCATCCCAATCATATCTTAGGGAAGATTGCGGAAACGCCTCTGATCATTACCAATGAACAGAAATCTGCTCTTGTGGAAGCACAGGGGATTGATGAACTCTATTTTGAACATTTTGACCACGCATACGCTTCTATGGAGCCTGAAGTTTTTGTGAAGGAAATTTTGGTAAAGAAACTGCAAGCCCAAGTGGTAGTTGTGGGCCATAATTATTCCTTCGGCAGTTTTGGGAAAGGCAATGCGGAATTATTGACGAAGCTGGGCCAAGTGTACGGTTTTGACGTAATTGCGGTCCCCCACGTAATGCGCAATCTTGGTGACACCGAGGAATCGGTGGTGGTTTCCAGTACGGTCCTTCGTCGTATGATTCGGGAAGGACGTATGGAAGATTTTGCAGATCTTGCCGGCCATTATTACTCGATTCCCGGACACGTGGTGGAAGGAAGACACGTAGGCCGAAGTTTAGGTTATCCTACCGCCAACATTTTACCGCGAGAAGGATTTGCCTTGCCGGATTTCGGCGTATATGCAACTGTGACGGTGCGAAACGGAAAGGCGTACAGAAGTGTTACCAATATTGGCAATAATCCTACTTTTGCAGGGATTCGTCACGTAACCGTGGAAACTTTCCTCCTGGATTTTGAAGGCGCTTTGTACGGGGCTGCCATTGAAGTGTATTTCTTGTGTAAGATGCGGGGAGAATGTAAATTTGAGAGCGTGGAAGCGCTGCAAACCCAGCTGGGCAAAGATGTTGCGAAGCGTGCGTCTATGGAGGATGCAGTGCTTCAGTGAAAGGAATTCATCTATGCATTTAATTTACGAAAAGGGCCGCGTGCGTTTGTACTATATGCCCACAGATAAATTTAAGACAGAAACTTTATCGGTGACTTTTTGTGCTCCCCTTACCCAAGAAAAAGCCTACGGAAATGCTTTGATTCCAATGGTTTTGAATCGGGGAAGTAAGACATATCCCACCACCGGTGCTGTTACCAAACATTTAATGGGCTTATATGGTGCAAGTTTTGGTGTAGATGTGGATAAACGGGGTGAGATTCAACTCCTTCAGTTTCAGTCTGACTATATTGCTCCCGCTTATGCACAAAACTGTCCTGATATTGGCAGACAAATGGGTGAATTCTTAGTTGACATCATAACCAATCCGGTGGTTTCGGATGCCGGAGGTTTTGATCCGGCTTATTTCCGGCAAGAACGGAGCAACACGGATCAATTTATTCGCTCTGAAATCAATGATAAACAAAGTTATGCCATGCGTCGATGCATTGAAACCATGTGTAAAGAAGAACCTTTCGGCATTTCCGAATTGGGTAGTTTAGGCGATGGAGATGGGCTGACGCCGGAAACTTTGTACAGAGATTACCAAGAAAACTTTTTACAAAAGATGCCCGTTCGCATTTTTTGTTGTGCTATGCAAGAACCCACTGCGCTGATTGAACAGTTAGAAGCCGGTGGTGTACTGACTTCCGGCGCAAGTGTACAGCCCTTGGATTTGGGGTACCGTGCAGTGCCAAAATGTACGCTTCAAGAAGTGACCGAATATGCAGAGGTGCTTCAAGGCAAGTTAAATATTGGTTTTCGCACCAATACGGCACCGGATTCATTGGATTATCCGGCATTGTACGTAATGAGTACTCTTTTTGGTGGGGGCCCCCAGTCTAAATTGTTTATGAACGTTCGGGAGAAACATTCTCTGGCATATTATGCCTCCAGTCGATTGGAACGGTACAAGGGACTAATGTACGTTACTTCCGGCATCGACGTAGGGAACAAAGAACAAGCGCAGCGGTTGATTCTGGCGCAATTGGAAGAAATACAACAGGGTCATATTACTGCGGCAGAATTAGAGGGCGCCAAGGCTACGGTCATCCATGGTTTGCGGGGGTTGTCCGATACGCAATTTTCGTTGATGAATTACTACGTTGGCCAATCCTTCCTGGAGAAAGCTACGTCTGTAGAAACGTATATCGAACAAATTCAAAGCGTATCGAAAGAAGACGTAATTCGGGTGGCGCAGCGGGTGGTTGCAGACACAATTTATTTCCTTACAAGCAAGGAGGGGTTCCGGCATGGATAAGTTGATTTATAGTAGCTTAGGAGAAACCCTCTATACGTTTACACATTCCTCCGGCTTGCCGGTGATCTTGATTCAAAAGAAAGGTTTCACCCGAAAATTCGGGGTTATTGGCGTGGACTTTGGCTCCGTGAACACGTGTTTCCAAGTTGCCGGTGAGCCGATTACCACGGTGCCGCAAGGTATTGCCCATTTCTTGGAGCATAAATTGTTTGAACAAGAGGACGGAAACGTATTGGAGAAATACACCCGTATGGGGGCCAGTCCCAATGCGGCCACCGGTTTCAGCAATACGTATTATTATTTTAACTGCACCGATCGTTTTGAAGATTGCCTGCGGTTGTTGCTTCACTTTGTATTTCACCCCCATCTGACGCCGGAAAATGTGGAGAAAGAGAAAGGGATTATTGAACAGGAAATTCGCATGTATGAAGATGACCCGTACTACCAAAGTATGTTGGGTGTCATTCGCTTGCTTTATCAAAAAAATCCGGTGCGAAACGACATTGCCGGCAGTGTGGAGGATATTCGAGGGCTCAATCGGGATTTGCTGATGAAGTGTTATAACACTTTCTATCGGCCGGACAATATGTGCTTGACGATTGTGGCGGATGAAGATCCGATTGCGGTGCAGGCTTTGGTGGAGTCTGTGGAAATTCCCGGGAATGTTTTACCCGGCGTAAGACGAATTTCGGAACCGGAACCCGCTGTTCTTTACGGTAAAATGGACCGAAAATATATGGATGTGTCTCTTCCTTTGTTCCATTTTGCCTTCAAGGATCGGCACGAAGCGTACCGGGGCGCTGCTCGGGTACGTCGGGATTTAGCCGGCACCATTGCGAAAGAAATGTTATTTGGAAGACATACGGATTTCTATGAACAATTGTACGCAGAAGGGTTGATCAACCAGGAATTTGGTGCATCCTACGAGATCGAGCGGGAGTTTGCGCTGGCCATGATTTCCGGCGAAACAGAACGGCCGGAAGAGGTGGAGAACCGGGTGCGCGGGCATTTGGCGCAGATTGCCAAAGTCGGCTTGGATTTGGAGGATTTCCGGATGGTGCGGGCGTCTATAGCGGGTAAAATGTTGAAGAAATTGAATTCTCCCGAGTCTTTGGGCACCATGGTTTGCGTGTCTTCTTTGCAAGGGGTGCAGGCATTTGACTATTTTACCGCGTGTGGTACAATAACTTTTGATGAAGTGGACCGTGTTTTTCGAGAAGTTTTCTTGGGTGACATGGCGGTATCTCTGGTGGAGAATGAAAGGAGTCGCAGTCTATGACGCAGTTGCTTGGCGCTAACACAGGCTATGTTGAATTTCCTAACTTGTTTGGCGGATTGAAATTTTCTTTATCCGAAGAAGCTTTTGAAATTTTTGGTTTCAGTGTGCGTTGGTACGGATTGCTGATCGGTCTTGGCGTCTTGTTGTGCGTGGCCTTGGGGATGCGCGCTTGCCGCCGTTATGAGATTGAGCAGGATGATTTATTGGATTATGCCTTGTTTTCTTTGCCTGCTGCTGTGATCGGCGCAAGGGTTTACTACGTTTTATTCAATTTTGGACGGTTTAAGAAGGATTTGCTTTCCGTATTCGATATTCGCGGAGGCGGACTGGCAGTGTATGGCGGTGTTATTGCGGCGCTGCTTACGGCTTTCTTGGTATCCCGCTATAAGAAGCAGAGTTTCTTAAAGTTGGCAGACTTTGCGATGCCGTATATTTTATTGGGACAGGCCATTGGTCGGTGGGGGAATTTCTTTAACCAGGAGGCGTACGGTGGGGTGACCACATTGCCTTGGGGGATGACCGGTGACCAAATTGCAGTGGAGAATATTTATAGGGGATGGCGCGCAGATACGTTGGTCCATCCTACGTTCTTATACGAATCTCTTTGGTGTTTCGTTGGTTTTGTTGTCATATTGCTCTATCGCAGAAGCCGTTTGAAGAAAACAAACGGAGAATGTGTGTGTTTGTACATGATTTTATATGGGGTGGAGCGCGCCTTTGTGGAAGGTTTGCGTACAGACAGCTTGATGATCGGAAACACGGGCATTCGCGTATCCCAGTTGTTATCCGTGATTCTTGTGGCGGGCGGTATTGCGTTGTTTGCAGTGTTCCGTGTCCGTTATCGTAAGAAACAAATGGCAGAGAATGTGTCTGATTCGGAAACAACGGGTTTTGAGGCTACGCGAGAGCGTTTAGACGCGGAGGAATAATATGTGGCGCAATCGTTTTAACCGTTCGGATGGCTTTGCTCAGCGAAACTTATTCCGCTCGGTATCCAAGAATAAAGAAATTGACTACTTAGGGGAGTTTGATTACTTTCTTCTTGGTGTTGCGTTTTTAATTACTGCCATTGGATTGGTTTTCTTAGATAGTGCTATGGACAATATGTACGCCGACGGCGGTACAGGCGCTATGATTGTGCAGGTTGTAGGCTTGATTTTAGGTTTAATCTGTGCTGTGGTCATGGCGGTTTTTGATTATAATCTGCTTAAGAATATTACCGTTCCTTTCTATGCAGTGAACGTTTTATTGATGCTGTGCGTCTATACGCCGCTGGGCATTGAGGAGAATGGCAGTCGGGCGTGGCTTAATTTCGGTGTCATTACGTACCAACCTTCGGAGCTCATGAAATTAGCGATGGTATTGGTGGTGGCAAAAGAATTGGAACGAGCCCAAGAGGATGGCTTTACCCGTGCGAATGGAACGAAAATTTTGGTGGCCTATTTAATCCCGTTGGGGTTGATTTTTCTGCAGCGGGATATCGGTCAGGCGATGGTATTGACTTTTGCCTTTCTGATGACTTTGTTTATTGGTCGCGCCAAATGGTGGTACATTCTTTCCATTATTGGAACCGGTGTATGTATGGTGCCTTTTGTTTGGAAATTCTACATAAACGGTGTGCGACGGGCTCGATTGCTGGCTTTTATGGATCCTGAGAAATATTCGGATTTCTCTTTGCAATTAAGACGCGCGGAAACGGCCATCGGCTCCGGACAGTTATTTGGAAAGGGACTTGGGGAAGGGCCTATGAATAATGGCAAGAAGATCTTGGTTAAACTGTCGGACTCTATCTTTGCCGTGATTGGAGAAGAGGGCGGATTTATCCTGACGGTTCTTCTGGTTGTGTTATTTGCTGTTTTATTGCTGCGCATGTGCTATATTTCCATGCGCGCCCGCGATGTGTTTGGGCAATGTGTGGCCATCGGTATTTTTGCCATGTTCTTATTCAATATCTTTGAAAATATCGGTATGAATTTAGGCGTTATGCCGATTACAGGTTTGCCGTTGCCTTTTGTCAGCAAAGGCGGAAGTGCTATGATTACCAATTTCTTTGCAATTGGTGTGCTTTTGTCTGTGTCATTACGGCGAAAACGCGGTTTTTTTGAGGGCCTGTAAAGATGAAACGTATTTTGCATGGTGTTGTTCGTACAATTGCTGTCTTTTTTCTCTTTTGTGGGATATTTCCCCTGTGTTTCTACGGACATCTGAATACGGGGAATGGTGCGCTGATTTTATTCGGCATCTTTGCCTTTCTTCTTTCGGTCTTTTGGACACAATTGCAAAAGACGATCGCTTTGCGCATTTTACGCTACACGGCCTCCGGTGTCCTCTTGACTTGTTTCGTATGTGGCTTTATGATTTCCGGGTTTATGATTTGGTTTGGGTATGTCCACACACCCCCTGCAGATATACAGGGGACAGTGGTGGTCCTTGGTTGCGAAATCCACGGAGAGCGTCCTTCTCGGGTGCTGAAAGCTCGCTTGGATGCGGCCCTTTCTTATTTAACGCAACACCCGGAAACGCCGGTGGTGGTCGCCGGTGGGGTGGGGGACGACGAAATTTATTCGGAAGCTTACGTGATGCGCAAGTATTTAATGGAAAATGGCATTGCGTCCACACGCATTTATTGTGAGGAACAGTCTCGTGATACAAAACAAAATATTCTCTATGCAGGCGAAATTATCCGTCGGGAGGGTTTGCCGGAAACAATGTTGATTGCAACTGATGGTTTCCATCAACTTCGCGCCTATCTTCACGCTAATGCCGTTCATCATCCTGCGTATGCAATTCCGGTAACCTCATTTACCTTTACAACTTTCTCCATGCAACCTGAATATTGGGTGCGGGAAATACTGGGAATTCTCCATTTTACGCTGATTGCCTGACGCTTTTTGGCGCATATTTCCAAACCCTATTTTTATTGTTCCGGGTGTTGTTCTTGCTGTTCTTTTGTGCTATAATCAGTCTGTATAATTTTATCGTGGGAGTATGAGGTGTTGAGATGATTTATAGGGCAGCCGCGGCGACTTGTCCGGGCAAGAAGAAAAGCTACAATAGCAACAATTTCTACTTAAATTCCAAATACATAACCGAGGAATTTTGTTCCTCCCAAGTCCTGCTGACACAGAAGAAAGATCAGAAAGGACTTCAGTTATATGCCATTAGTGAGGGCTTTGGTGCAGATACGTACAGTGAAGAAGCTTCATTGTCTGCTATGAAGACCCTGTTTAAGTTCCATGGCAAGAAATTGCAGGAACTTGCAGCAGCCCGAGAGGCAGGGAAATCTACCGCAGGTATGGATATGGTGGGTTTTGTAAATACCTATATCCAATCCGCAAATAACACGATTAAGGCAAAGGCATCTAATTTAGGGGACGACCAATTGCGTGCGACCCTTGCCATGATTTGTGTGAAAGGGAAGCGGGTAGTTACCGCCAATTTGGGCAATACCAGAATTTATCATTTTAGAAATGGATTGCTGCAGCAAATTTCTGAAGATCATACGCAAGCCCAGAAGATGGTGGATGCGGGCATGATTCCTGCAGAGCGTGCGGCAGCCCATCCGAAAAGACACAAATTGACGCAGTATATGGGCATCCATAGTGACTCGTCTCCGTTGAATCCTGCTGTTTTTGAAATGACGGCAGAAGCAGGTGACGTATTCTTGATTTGCAGCCATGCCTTTTGTGAAAGTATTACTGCGGAAGATATTCAGGCAATTCTTTCGAAAAACCAAACTGCTGCTGACATTATTGATAAGTTGATGGCAGAAGTATCGGAAACCGGTTTTCAAGAAGATACGACTTTGGTTGTACTGACAGCGATGGATACACCCAAATCGGTTGTGGATCCTGCAAGCATTTCAGGCGTTACCATGGCTTCTGCAGATGTTCATACCCGTCCCAATACTTGGAGAACGGAAGAGAGTACGCAGGAAGACCGTGTTGCATCGAGTCGTCCTGTTTCCAAGACCTCTTTGTTTGTGATGGACGAAGAGAAAGCGGATCCTGTAGCGCCGGTAGCGCCGGTTCGCAGACGTGTTTCTTCTCGCCGCACGGCTAAGCAGAGCTCCGGTTTTATGGCGAAGGTAAAGAATTTCTTGGGATTAGATTCGGATTCTCCCGATGCGCAAATCTGGCCGGCAGTGATTGTGTTCGCCCTTTGCTTGATTATTGTTATTCTGTTTATTGTGCTTGGTTATAAGTATTTGAGTACGCCCAATGATGGCGAACAGGCACTTCCGTCGATTCCTGCAGCATCAGAAACCGTAGATGCGAGCACCTCGGAGCCTACACAAACGCCTACGCTTAAACCGGTATGGTCACCGCCGCCGTCTACACAACCTACGGCGACACCTTCCGGAACACCGACAGAAGAGCCTTCTGACATTCCTTCCCAGGAACCTTCCGAAGAACCTTCTGAAGAACCTACAGAAGAACCTTCTCAGGAGCCTTCCGGAGAACCTACGGAAGAACCTTCCCAGGAGCCTTCTGATGCGCCTACGGAAGAGCCTACCCAAGAGCCTTCTGATGAACCTACGGAACAACCTTCCCAGGAGCCTTCTGATGAGCCTACCGAAGAATCTTCTCAGGAACCTTCCGGGGAATAATGATTACAATTTGATTGGAATAGATTTTTTATAGAAAGAAGCGAAAGTATGGAGAAAGAATTTTGTTGTACATGCGGTAGTAAGAGTGATCTTACTTTGTTGGAACCGGTACTTGCTAAGTACGCAAGTGTACCGGGCAGTTTAATTACGATTTTGCAACATGCACAGGATATATACGGTTATTTGCCCACAGATGTTTTGTGGCACGTAGCGGAGAAGACCGGTATCAAACCGGCAAAGGTATTGGGCGTTGCGACTTTCTACACCCAGTTCCGTTTTAAACCCGTTGGTAAGTACTTGATTTTGCTTTGCCAGGGTACCGCTTGTCACGTAAATGGGGCTAAGTTGGTAGAGGCGGCATTGGAAGAAGAGTTAGGCATTAAAGACGGCGACACCACCGATGACGGCTTGTTCTCTTTGAAGACGGTAGCTTGCCTTGGCTGCTGCAGTTTGTCTCCTGTTATGATGATCAATGACGAAACATACGGTTCTCTTACTCCTTCTAAAGCGAAAGAGATTATCCGGGAATTGAGAGGGAAGCAGGCATGAGTAAGTTTTTAATTAAAGTAGGACAAGGTAGCTGTGGTATTGCTGCCGGTGCCGGCAAAGTATATGATGTTTTGAACGAGAAAGTATCCGGCAATCCCGAAGTTACACTTTCCATTACCGGCTGTATTGGTATGTGTTATTTAGAGCCTATCGTAGATGTTTACGAAGGTGATGCACGTCGTACCTATTGCAAAGCGGACGAGAAATTTGCTCTTGCGTTAGCTGAAGCTGTGGCATCCGGCAATTTAGATGCAGATGCACTGAAAGCTTATGAAATTGCAGAGGAAGACAAGGACTATTTAAGAAAGCAAACTCGAATTGCCCTTCGCCATTGCGGTAATATCAATCCGGAGAGCATTGAAGAATATATGGCGGCTGACGGTTATCAGGCTTTGACCAAAGTACTGAAGACCATGACGCCGGACGACGTTATCGAAGTGATTAAGACTTCCGGTCTGGCAGGCCGTGGCGGTGCAGGTTTCCCCACTTGGTTTAAGTGGAATGCGGCTAAGAGCTCTCCCGGCGAGCAGAAGTATTTGATTTGTAATGCGGACGAGGGCGACCCGGGTGCATTTATGGACCGTGCGGTTATCGAAAGTGATCCTCATAATTTGATTGAGGGTATGTTGATCGGCGCCTACGCCATCGGTGCATCCGAAGCAGTCGTATACGTACGCGCAGAGTATCCTTTGGCTATTGTTCGTTTGACCAAGGCTATTGAGCAGGCAGAGAAAGCCGGTTTCTTGGGTGAGAACATTTTGGGCACAGGTTTTTCTTGTAAGATGAGAATCAAAGCCGGTGCCGGTGCATTCGTATGCGGTGAGGAAACAGCATTGATCGAATCCTTAGAAGGCCAGCGCGGTATGCCTCGTTTGAAGCCTCCGTTCCCGGCACAGAAGGGTTACTGGCAGAAGCCTTCTAACATTAACAACGTAGAAACCTTTGCCAACGTTGCATGGATTTTGCTCCATGGCGGCGAAGCATTTGCTGCAATGGGTACCGAAGACAGCAAGGGTACCAAGGTATTTGCTTTGACCGGTAAGATTCGCAAGGGAGGCCTTGTGGAGATCCCTATGGGTAAGACTTTGCGCGACGTTATCTTTGATATCGGCGGCGGTATTAAGAATGATGCAGAATTCAAAGCCGTTCAGATGGGCGGTCCTTCCGGCGGTTGTATTCCTGCAGACTTGCTGGATACGGTGATTGACTATAAGAAACTGGGTGCTACCGGTGCTATCATGGGTTCCGGCGGTATGGTTGTTATGGACGAGAGTACTTGTATGGTGGATATGGCTCGTTTCTTCTTGGATTTCACCACCAAGGAATCTTGCGGTAAGTGTGTACACTGCCGTTTGGGTACTAAGCGTCTTCACGAAATCTTAACTCGTATCGTGGAGGGTGAAGGCCGTGAAGGCGACATTGAGAATTTGGAAGAACTTTGTACTACGGTGAAGGATGGTGCCCTTTGTGGTTTGGGCCAGACGGCACCGAACCCTGTACTTACTACCATTCGTTATTTCCGTCATGAGTACGAAGCTCATATTCGGGATAAGAAATGTCCTGCCGGCAACTGTAAGACTTTGATTCATTTTACCATCGACGCGGATAAGTGTAAGGGTTGTACCCTTTGCGCTCGCCAGTGTCCGGTAGATGCTATCGCAGGCAAAGTGAAAGAAGCTCACGTGATCGATGCAGACAAGTGTATCAAGTGCGGTAAGTGCTTCGAAAGTTGTAAGTTCGGTGCAATCGTCAAGGACTAATGGAGGTAAGGACAATGAGTATAAATTTTAAGATTAACGATATTCCGGTTTATGCAGAAGCCGGCGAGATGATTTCCGACGTAGCGGCTCGCTTTGGTATTGACATTCCTACCCTTTGTCACGATCCTAAGGTGAAGTCCTATGGCGCTTGCGGTATGTGTGTGATTGAAGCGAAGGGCGGTGGCAAACTGCTTCGTTCTTGCTCTACGGAAGTCAATGAGCGTACAGAAGGAATGGAGTATTACACCGAGACTCCCCGTGTTATTCAGGCCCGCAAGGTGGCTTTGGAATTGCTTATGACAGACCACACCGGCGACTGTCGTCCGCCTTGTATGTTGGCGTGTCCTGCTGAAACCGATTGTCAAGGTTACGTAGGTATGATCGCAAATGGTATGGACGCAGAAGCGGTTCGTTTGGTAATGGAGAAGATTCCTCTTCCTGCATCTATCGGTCGTGTATGTCCCCATCCTTGTGAGAAGCAGTGCCGCAGAGGTCAGTTGGATGAATCTGTTTCTATTGCATTCTTAAAGCGTTACGTTGCCGATAAGAACTTGGCACTTGGCTTGGAAGAAGCTGCCAAGGTTTATCAAAAGCCGGTTAGCTCTACCGGTAAGAAAGTTGCTATTATCGGTGGTGGTCCTGCAGGTTTGACCGCAGCGACACAACTTGCCGGCATGGGTCACGACGTAACCATTTACGAGCAGATGCCGAAGATGGGCGGTATGCTTCGTTATGGTATTCCTGAGTACCGTCTTCCCAAGGCTGTATTGGATCAGGAAATTGCCGTGATTGAAGCCCTTGGCGTAAAGGCCAAGACCGGTGTTCAAATCGGCAAGGACATTGCTTTTGAGACCATTCGCAAAGAGAATGATGCGGTGATCGTTGCAATCGGTGCATGGACCAGCAGTAAGATGCGCGTACCCGGAGAAGATTTGAAGGGTGTGTTGGGCGGTATCGATTTCTTGAGAGACGTTGCTCTTGGGAACGCACCGGCAATCGGAAACAGCGTTGCAATTTGCGGCGGTGGTAACACGGCTATGGACGCTTGCCGTACCGCTGTTCGCGTAGGTGCGAAAGACGTTTATACTTTGTACAGAAGAACCCGCGCTGAAATGCCTGCAGAAGATATTGAAATTTGCGAGGCTGAGGAAGAAGGCGTTGTATTTAAGTTCCTTTGTAATCCTGTTGAGATTATAGGCGATGAGAATGGCAAAGTTGTATCTGTTAAAGTGCAGAAGATGGAATTGGGCGAGCCCGATGCATCCGGCCGTCGCAGCCCTGTACCTGTTGAAGGTGCTTTCGAGATTATCCCCGTAGATACGGTTATTATGGCCATCGGTCAGGGTGTAAATCCTGCCGGCATCGACGGTTTGGAACTCACCAGAAAGAATACGTTCGTTGCAGACGAGCAAACCTTTGCAACTTCCGTTCCCGGCGTTTTTGCTTGCGGTGACGACACCAACAAGGGCCCCGGCATTGCAGTTGCAGCCATCGGCGAAGCCCAGAAAGCGGCGAAAGCAGTGGATCAGTACTTGCGTACCGGTAAAGTAGAGGCGCCTAAGGCGGCATTCTACTCCAAACGGAAACTTTCTGATGATCAAGTGAAGGAATTGTATGCGCACCGTAAGGAAGAACCTTCTGACAGAGTACAGATGGCACATACCCATGCGGAAGCGCGTAAGAACAACTTTAAGGAATATATGCACGGCTTTACGCGGGAAGAAGCACAGCAGGAAGCAGCACGTTGCTTAGAGTGCGGCTGTATGGACTACTTCGAGTGTAAGTTGATCAACTACGCAAATCGGTATGATATTGATCCGGATCGCTTTGGCGGTTACCGTCACGACAGACAGATGAAGACGGCCGGCAAGTACTTTGTACGCGATGTTGATAAGTGTGTACTTTGCGGACTGTGTGCCCGTACTTGTGAAGAAATTACAGGCAAGACCATTCTCGGTCTTGTGGGCCGTGGTTTTGATACCATTGTACAGCCTGAGATGGGTATGCCTTTGTCTCAAACTGAGTGTTTGGGCTGCGGACTTTGCGTAAGCGTATGTCCTACCGGTGCCTTGGTGGAAATTTCTGCTTTGGATAAGCAAGTTCCTGTGAAGGAAACTGTGAAGGATGCCAAGTGCGTGATGTGTCAGGCAGGTTGTGACGTTCAGGTTGCTTCTTGCGGTAGCCGCGTAACCCGTGTACTTCCCAAGAAGGGTAAGGGTCAAGACGTACTTTGCGTTCGCGGACGTTTCGAAATGCCTAAGTTGATCGCGGTAACGGATCAAGTTGCTGCAGCAAAAGAGGCAATGGCGTCTATGGATGCTTCTAAGGTTGCGATCTTGGTAGGTACCACTTGTTCCAATCAACAAGTAGATGCGATTCTGGCGATTGCTCAAGACGTTGCTTTCGTGGCTTCCAATTCTTTGAACAAAGTGATTGAAGAAGGACGTCAGAAGGCCAGTGCAACTTATGCGGCTGTTCGGAATAAGAAAGCGGCAGAAGGGGAAGATTTAGCAGTAGGCTTCAACCAAAACGGTGTGGCAGTTCGCGGCATTGGCGCGATTTCTGCAAAAGAGGCCGATATGCTTGCAAAGGGCGACGTGGAACTCTTGATTGCCTTTGGTGAGGACTTGTCCAACCTGACAATCAGCGACAGCGTTCGCGTAGTTGCTTTGAAGGCGCAGATTTAAGGAGTTATTTGTGGAGAATTTCAAGACACATTTAAAGGGAATCAGAAATGTTCTGCTGTGCTATGTCTTAACCGTAGTACTGGCTTGGGCTGCATTCCCTTTAATTGTCATTGTGCTGAGCGGGTATATGACACCGGACTTTTGGTTTAGTAGCTATACCCTTTTCTCTACTATTGTTTTTTGTATCATAACGTATTGTATTATGCATGGCTTTGGCGAGGATGACCGGAAACCCTATAAATGGGTGCGTTATCCTTGGAAAGGCTTGGTTTGTGGCGCCATTGCGTATGTAATTATTATGCTGCTTGAATACGTGATGATTGGGGTAGCCAATGAATACGTAATTGTGTCCCACCCTAAATTTGTGATTGAAGTATTGAACGCTTATGTGCGTCTGGCGTTGTGCATGCCCTTTTACTGGTTTTTCCGCTTGATTGAAGGACCGGTAGGGGAACTTTGTCCCATTCCGTCTGTATCCTATTGGAACTGTTTGATTCCCGGTCTCTTGATCATTGTGTTTTCTACATTTGGTTACTATATGGGTTTCCACGGGAAACGGATTATCAAGTGGGATATTAAGAATAAATTCTTGCATAACATTTTCTATCCAAAACCCAAGCGGATCAGACAAGAAGAAAAGGCACGTAAGAAAGCCATGAAGAAACAGTGAGGCATTGAAAATGGCTGAACAGCAACCACCCATTTTCCCAAAAGAAATCTTTAAAGATTTTGAGGCGTACTACTTCGCATATTTATCCGAGGGAGTACCTTGTTGGAATGATGCCATTTTACGGGAGCGATGCGAAGAACAGTGGATTCAGGAGAAGAAAATGCTGCCTGCATGGACGCCGGAAGAATGCTTTCAAATCTTGCAAACCCAATTAGAAGCGGGCGATACCGTACTTTTGCACGTGGCCAGAAACAGTGCGGCGTGGGATGGCGAGAAGACCAAGGCTTTGCTCAAAACCTATCTTGCAGAAGACTTGTTGGTTTTGGATTGGGAAGAACAGGTGGATGCCCCTACGGTGCGGCGTATGAATCAGTTTGCGGAGGCATTTTTCCTGTTGGAATGTGTTTATCCGGAGGATTTTGGGGAGTTTTGTGTAGAATGGTTGCCGAAGATTCCTTTGGAACATGAATTTGTGCCGGAGAAACTGATGAAAGGCTTGCTGCATACAAAAAATCAACAATTAGAGTGTTTCTTGACCACAGAAACCTTCCATCGCGGCATTCAAATTGGCCTTTTGAATTACCTTTGTGAGTCGGATATTCGTCGTGATACCCTGTATGGCATTTTGAAACGGTATTTTAAAGAAGCGAAAGACGCAGAGGAGAAACAGTTCTTGGGGGTATTGCTGGGGGACTACGGCAATCCCGGCGCCATTCTTGTGCTGCGTAAATATTTGGAATCCTTGGTTCGTCAGATGCCCCTTAATATGGAATGGTGTAGAGAAATTGCCTCTGCTATTTATAAATTAGGCGGTCAATACGAAGATATTATGCATATATAACCCCTTGCGCACATATTGTTGAATCAAGCAATTTGTGTGAAAGGCGTGTCGTCGTTGATTCTTTTATTCAGAAAAACAAATGTAATGTTATTGGGTTTGATTTTGCTGCTGGTGGTCACCTTGGTGGGTGTTCAGGTGGTTTCCGGGGAAAATGCTTCGTCTATGGCGGAACCTGCGGGCGATGCGGATGTTTCTTTGGAGTGGGTGGAAACGCTGACGCAAGCAGGGAAGACGGTAGTATTGGATGCGGGCCACGGGGGCGAAGATCCCGGTGCAGTGAGCAAATTCAGCGGTGCGAAAGAAAAAGATATTACATTAGCCATTACGTTAGAAACGAAGAAACTGTTGGAAGCAGACGGATATACGGTTATTTTAACCCGTAGTGAGGATATTTTGAACTACACGGATTCGGATTTGTCCATGACGGGAAAACGGCGGCAGGATTTGCAGGCACGAAAGAAAATGATGGACGAAAGTGGTGGGGATATTGTGGTCAGTATTCATTTGAATGCTTTTACCGATGAACGGTATTCCGGTGCCCAAACGTTCTATACCAAGCAGTCTGTATCCAGTAAGAAGTTGGCCATTGCATTGCAAGATGCTTTGCGGGGACATTTGGATGAGTCCAATACGCGAGAAGCGCTGTTGAAAGCAGAAGATATCTTGATTACAAAGGATTGTAAAGTGACTACCACTATTGTGGAATGTGGTTTTTTGTCCAATGAAGCGGAAGAAATGCGTTTGGTCAATGCGGATTATCAAAAACGTATTGCAGAGGCAATTAAGATGGGAATTGATGATTATTTTACCACTATGAGCCCTGCAGAATTGTAAAGTTTTGGGAAATAAAAGAAAAAACGTTTAGGGACGCCGTTGGTTTAAAAACGGCGTCCTTCCTTGTTTTGCCGCCGGATCGAAAGTTCATTTGTTGTACATTTTGGGAAATAATGCTAAGACGCGTGGACAAGGAAAATGGGGAGTGCTACAATGTGCTTCCCTGAAAATCAGGGAGAAAAAATTATTGGGGGAGAGTTATATGTGTGAGCAAATCTGGAACCGTTTTACGGTACGGGAAACTTTGTGTACCCATCGTACGTATCGCGCCTATGATGACGGTAGCAAACAGGATGTTTTTCTGAAATGTTGGCGTGGGGGAGATGAACAGGCGAACAATGAAATTGCGATGTTGACGGGAATTGACAGTCCGTATACGCCTAAATTTATTTGTACTTTTGAAGAAGATGGGGTTCGGTATTTAGCAGAAGAATGGATTCCGGGAGAAACCCTTTCGGATTTGATTCGTCGCGAGGGTGCCCTTTCTTTTGAGCAAAGCGTGGAGATTCTAAAGGCGCTATGTGACGCACTTTCTTTTCTTCATTGGAATAAGCGGGGCGCTATTGCTTTTGTGGATTTGAAACCCGCCAATATTATGATTCGGGGGGACGTTGAAACCGGTATCTTCGGGATCACGTTGGTGGACTACGAGGCGGCCATTCGGCTGGAGAAAGAATCGGAGTCGTCCGGCGCAGTTTCTGCAACGCGAAAATTAGGCAGCTGTTACTATACGGCGCCGGAGGTGATTTTCGGATCTCCGGATATAACCTGTGATATTTATTCTCTGGGTGTTATTTTATACACGATGCTTACAGGGAAGGAGGAATATCCGGGGACGCTGGAAGGGGATTTTCCTTGCGGGCAGATTATTATGAAGTGTATTCATCCGGACCCCGCCGGCCGGTATGGTCACGTGGGCGAATTGAAAGAAGCTTTGATTGATGTTGCCCGGAGAAAAAGGAGAAAAGATAAGAAAATATTGTCCTTGGATACGGTGCGGGCAGAACGACAGGATGGTGTTCGTGTGCTGGGGAATTATCGGAAATATTCGGTTATGGTGGACTGCAATGCTTGTTTCGCCAGTGAAATGGCCCACGTTGCATCGGATTTGTTAGGGCTTCGCACCGGCGTATTCGCAGTTTCGGAAAAAGGGCAACGCAATTTGGAATATTATTTTTTAAATTTAAATCAATTGAGCGAATTGGTTTGTGAAGATTATTATCCTTTTATTTTTGATCATCAGTCTTTGTATTTGCGTACCAGTAATCAGTGGGTGCAGCGGGGCTTGCTTCACGCTTGCTCGGACAAGTTGTTTGTAGGGTCGGGGAAACTTCTGCTGGAGCTTCCGTTGCGTACGGAGTCGGATTTTGATCAGTTTTTTGATTGGTGTCACGGAAATTTTGATTTGGTGTTATTTACGGCAGAGCGACAGGATGATCCTGCTGTTGTGGACTGTTTTATGCGCTATTGCAGCTGCGTGATTACAACGCCGCTTTCCAGTGTGGAGGATTTGGAGTCTTATCGGGATTATTATGTGTCCTTGGCGGACAATAAGCGCTTGGTTTTCTCTAAAGTGCGTTTTGTGGCCTGGGACTATTGTGAAGGCGCGTCCCCGAAACGGGATCAACTGGCAAAAATTGTGGGTAAAGAACTGTATTTAGGCGAAGTGACTCACAGCGAAAGCAGAACGCGCAAGAAAAATCGTCTTCCTGTACAGCCGGCAGAAGCCTGTCGGGAAGATGCGCTGCAGTATGAAAAAATCATTGAGCGTTTGATCGGTTAAATGATTCGTCATTTTATGTTTGTTCGGCAAATTCCTAAAACCATCCGTATTTTTTGCTATGGTTTAGCCGGAGCCTCTTCTGCAAATGAGGTATATACTCGTTGCTCCGTGGGACTGCCGAAGGTAGCGGCGTATTATTTGCTGCCGTGGTTACAGGCTTTGCAACAAGGCGATTCGGATGCAGTTTCGGAAGCGGCAGAACGTCTTTGGAACACCTTTAAATACGCACCGGTTATACGTATGTTTGTTAATTTGATTTTTATGATGCCCTATCTTTTAGAAGAACGGCATTGTCTTCGTCAGCTGTTGATGGCGCTGGGTAGCTTGCCGGTCCATACGTGGCTGTTTGGGAAGGTGCCGGATGAATTGCTTCACGTAGAAGGGGCCTTGATGAGTGATAAGTTTACGGGATTGGAACAAATTCAACTTCTGTTATATCAAAGTCCCCGGGGACGTCACGGAAAGGCGATTCGGACTTGTTTGCAGAAAGTGATGCATGCGGCGGGGAGCAACCCGATGGTACAGGCGGATGTATTGGAGGAAATCGTGCAAGACTGTAAAGGTTTTGGGGAAATGGAAGTGGTTTTGTATGCCGCTTTGTTGGTTTTTGAGAAGGATTGGGAAGGGGGATGTTTGTGAAAAAAGTAATTTGTATTGTGCAGATGGTGATTTTGTTGATTGGTGGAATCGTAGGGAATGGGATGGTCTACGCCCAAGAACCGGCGTGGAATGAAATATGGGATCCTAATATGGTAGATTGCATTGGCAGCGATGGGGAGAAATATACGGCGGATCAAGATTATTGGATTCTGCTCTACGAGGAGGATGGTACGGCTTCATACAAGTATACGGCGGGTGGTCACATCCAAAAGAAATTACGCATTGCTTGCTATGATGGCACCATTCATTCTGTCTATTGTATCGGTACCGGACTTCCTTATTATTACGGTGGGGACAAATATATGCAAGAAGATTTGGAAATGCCAAATGACTACTACGAACGGCTGCCGGAGGCGGCTCGGCAAGGAATTTGGTTGACGCTTCAATTTGGATATGAAGATGGAAAAGCTTCCCCTGTGCCCGATACCAATGAAGATGACTATTGGCTAGCCACGCAAGTGCTGGTGTGGGAGTATCAACAAGGGATTCGCCGGGGCGTTTTCCCAAGACAGAACAATGGGCAAGTTGAAGCCGATATTTATTATAATATGATCAAAGACCGCCCTGCGGAACGTTGTTATCATTGGATTCTTACGCAAATGGAGACCTATTTGCAACTTCCTTCTTTTGTGCAACCCTCCGGCGATTTGCGTCAAACCGGAGAAACGTTGGTACAGTATGAGAAAAATGGCCGGTATGTGTTGGAACTGCAGGATGAATATTGTACAGGAGCACATTTTACCCTGTCAGACACACAAGGCAACACGATTCCCTGGTTGCAAGTTTCCTATTTAGGAGAGTATCGATATCGCTTTGAGTCAGTACAGCCCATTGAAAATTTATTGGCCGTAGAGATTCATAAGGAACTTCCGGACGGTGGTAAGAAAATGTTGTTCTTCTCCGACGGGAGTGGTGCTACCCAGGTGGTTGCCTGCAAATCCACGGTGTCAGAGGCGGCGGGGAAAGTGGGTGTGATGGCACTTCAAACGGAAGATTACGTGGAAATTGGCGATATCCAAATTCGGAAACAGGTGGAAATTGGAGCACTTTCCGGATATGCGTTTGAAGTTCGAGGCGAAAATGTTGAATTTCTCCGGTTGGTAGAAACCAACGACGATGGTTGTGCTCTTCTAACGGGGCTTCCTGCCGGTTGGTATCAGGTGTCGGAACTTTTAGCCGATGAAACTCCTTGGCAGCAGCCCCCTTCTCAGCGTGTGGAAGTACAGGACCGTACTACTACGCAAGTAGTTTTTCAAAATCGGTTGAAAACCGGGGCGTTATCCATTGTCAAAACTTTTGAGGGGTGTATGACGTCGCGTGCAGGTGTTGCGTTTGAAATTGTGGGAACTTATGGGTCGGAAACCGTATATTGCGAAACGGTTGTTACCGATGAACAAGGCGGTATTCTCCTTTCAGAATTGCCCATTGGCACGTACACCGTTACGGAACTTGCGAACGAGCATACAAAAGGATATGCCTTGTGTGATCCGGTTACCTGCCAAATTGAAGCGGGCGAAACCACAAATGTTTTCCTTGAAAATAAAGCCCTTCGGGGGCAATTTGAAATTTCAAAAACCGGGCTGGGGATTGTGTCGGTGGAAGAAATTTGCGGATTTAAAAAGCCTACATTGGATCGCGTGGAATTAGAGGGGTGTGCTTTCGACGTATATGCCTATGCGGACATTTGCGGAGAGGATGGGACAGTGCGCATTCCGGCAGGAACGTGGGTAGAACAGATTCGTTGCTGCGAAGGTCGTTATTTGTCCGGAACGTTATATCCGGGCGTCTATCAATTGGTGGAGTGTGTGGTGGCGCAAGGGTATGAAGCACCCTGCGATTTGTCCCCTCTTTTGGTCACGATTTTGCCGGAAGAAATTTGCGTGGTAGAGGTGGAGAATGTTTTGAAAAAGTACCCGGTTATGTTTGACAAAAAGTTAGAAGACGGCGACGCAAGCCGATTTCAAGAAGTCTGGTTTGGGTTATATGCCAATGACAGTTACGTCGCCCCGGATGGCACTGCGGTGAATCCCGGTGACCTTTTGTGTGTAGCCAGTCCTGATCAAAGTGGGCGGGTTTGCCTATTTACGTATTTTCCCGTTGATTTATATGTGCAGGAAATTGTAACAGCGGAAGAATATCAGTTGGATGAAACTATTTACCGGGTTGAAAACGGTACCATTTATGGTGGAACTCCTCTTGTGAACCGAAAAATTCCTGTGAATCCTACTACGGGAGAAGAAGCTCCGCCCAATGGCTGCTTGTGGATTGTATTAGCCGGGATTTCTGCATTTTGTTTCGTTGCATTTTACGCAAAATCAAGGTATAATAGGGAGGTATAATTAGAACCTTTCTCAATAGGTGTGTGAATCCATGAAGGCTTATTTGTTTACAACTGAAGAGATTGCCGAAGATGCGGTTACGTATGGTCTTAAGTTAAGCCATAATGCCGCTGGGTGTGTGTCTGTGTACGGGACAGAACATCCTTATATGGAAGCCTATTTGCATCCGGCTGATTACGCTTTAACCAAGCGTGGTACGGCGGTGCTGAAACTTCAGTTGGAAGATAACAAGGCATTCGTAGGAGAGGGGATGTTTACGGGAGAACGCTATCTTGCATCTCTTGTCCCTGCTAAATCCTATCGATTGGGCACGTACCGGAAGCCCCGTTGTTTGATTATTGCTTCCGTTTTCCCGGAGCAGATTGAGCGGTATGATGCTGCTATGGACGAACCGCTTTTGTATGAGAATTCGGAATCGCTATATCGGGATTGTGTGCTGGGACCGGTACAAGAATCCGATGCATTCAAAGAACTGGCACTGCGTGCTTACTATGAACAGGAGGCACAGCAAGGTCGGGTGCATCGAAATGAGGGGGACGATTACGTAGTATTTACGTCTTTAACGGAAGAACGGATTTTATTTGGTTATTCTATCCTGTAAAGACATATTAGAAAAGAAAGGATTGTGAAGTTGAATGGCAGAAGGGAACGAGGAGAGAAATCGGGAACAAAATGGCCGTCAAGGTGGGCATAACGGTGGACGCAGACGTCATCACGGACACCGCAATCATAACCGTTATAACAATAATCCCCAAAGACAAGAGGGGGAACAGAATGCCGGTCATGGCAACAATAACAATAACGGAAATAACGGACAGCATTACAGACGTGATTTTTCTCACAGACACCATGAACATGTGAAAGCCAATGAGACATTAGAGGATATTCAAAGAGATATTCGTCGCATTGAGAAAGAAATTGAAATGGAAATTTCTGAAATTTCTGCGGCGAAATTAGGGGTTTAATACGTTTGGGGGGATTCGTATGAAGCTGGTGCTTGCTATTGTCCAGGATGAAGATTCAGTGAATGTGATGGATGAATTGAACATAAACGGTTTTATGGTGACCAAGATGTGTTCATCCGGCGGCTTTTTACGCGTGGGCAATACGACGCTCTTAATTGGCGTAGAGGAAGATGGTGTGGCTCGCGTTCTGGAAATTATAGAATCCACTTGTAAGAGCCATCGGAAAGTGATCAATCCCGGCGTGTCTCCGGCAGCAACCGGCGAATATCTTTCCTATCCTGTGGAAATTACAGTGGGTGGTGCCACGGTTTTTGTGGTGGATGTGGATCAGTTTCATAAGTTCTAACGGAGTATTATGTTATTTGATGGATTGTATGGGCAGAATGAAATAAAGAAAACATTGACGGATATGATCACCGGCGATCGTGTGGGTCATGCTTTTGCGTTTTGCGGACCTACCGGAATTGGTCGTAAATCTTTTGCCCGTGCTTTTGCCCAAGGGATTATGTGTGCACAAAGGCATCCCGATGAGGATGATTGCTGCGGCGCCTGTGTGGGCTGTACCTTGATGAAGAATCAGACCAATCCGGACTTCTCCCTTATTATGGAGGATGAGGATAAGAACTCCATCGGTGTAGAAACGATTCGTGCTTTGCAGGAAGATATGGCGAAAGCACCGGAATACGGTATGCGTAAAGTATATGTGATTGGTGTGGCGGAGAAGATGACGTTAGAAGCGCAGAATGCGCTTTTGAAGACGTTGGAAGAACCGGCGGAATATGTGGTAGTCATCTTAGTTTGTACCAATATTGCATTGCTGTTAGAAACCATTCGGTCTCGCGTGGTACGCATTGATTTTGCCAGAAACAGCGACCAAGAAGTGATTTGTGCCATGGATCGCCAAGGGGTTGATTATGGGGCACAAGGTGTTTCTAAGACGTTGATTTGTGCGTACGCTGACGGTATTATCGGAAGAGCTTTGGATATTGCGGATTTTGAGATTTTTAAACAAATTCCTACGGAAGCGCTGGAAGTACTTTCTTTACTTCCCGGTGGCAAGGTGGATTTCTTAATTCGTTTTACACGGTTGTTTGAACAAAACGAAGAAAATCGAGAGTTTGTGTTCTTCTCTGTACTTTCTCTGTTAAGAGATGCGATGACAATGGCGCGATACGGCAACCGGTGCGATTTACAGAATGAACAATTTAGACGAGAAATTGAACGGTTGGCAGAAACACTGGGTTATCACCATGCAGTTGACAGTATTCGTATTTTAAACGATGCGTGGGGATTACTCAGACGGAATATAAATTATAAATTGATGGTGGGCAGTACGGCCATCAAATTGCAGGAGGCAATGAAATGACAGAAGTAGTAGGTGTTCGTTTCCGGAACACAGGAAAGATGTATTATTTTGCACCGAATGGGTTGGAAATTCGAAAAGGCATGTACGTGCTTGCGGATACCTCCAGAGGTGTTGAATATAGTGAAGCCGTTACGGATGTTCGGCAAGTAGAGGACAGCGAACTGGTAGCACCTCTTCGGGATATTGTTCGGATTGCCACAGAAGAGGATCGAAAGACCTTTGAGTCAAACAAACAAAAAGAGAAAGAGGCTTTCAAAGTTTGTCAGGAGAAAATCCGGGAACACGGATTGGATATGAAACTCATTGATGTGGAATATACCTTTGACGGCAGTAAAGTGTTGTTCTATTTCACCTCCGAGAATCGCATTGATTTCCGTGACTTGGTGAAAGAGTTGGCATCCGTTTTCCGTACTCGCATTGAACTTCGCCAGATTGGTGTGCGGGATGAAGCGAAGACCGTGGGCGGTTTGGGTATTTGCGGCCGCGTGTTATGCTGCGCATCTGCCTTTGGAGATTTTCAACCGGTGTCCATTAAGATGGCAAAAGAACAGGGCTTGTCGCTGAATCCAACCAAAATTTCCGGTACTTGCGGAAGACTGATGTGCTGTCTGAAGTATGAGCAAGAGGCCTATGAGGATGCCATTCGAAGAGTGCCCGGTGTAGGTGCTTGGGTAGAAACCCCGGAGGGCAAAGGTGTGGTGGAAGCCAATGACTTGCTTCGTGAGACGGTGCAAGTTCGCTTGGATCAAGATGGTGAGAATGGTGAACTGCATAAGTTTAAGGCAGAAGAAGTCGAGGTTTTGAAGAAAAAGAAACATCACAATCATGCCAATCATACAGCAGAACAGGAGCACGCAGATTAATATGGATTTATATAATCGTATTTATGAGAAATTAGAGAAGGCGGGGCAGCTTCACTTGCTGTCTACCTATGACGGATTGGGTGACGAAGCCAAAGCTTCTTTACTGCAACAATTGGATGCAGTTGATTTTGACCTGATGGGCAAACTTTATGAGAAAGCCAGCGCAGCGTCTACTACGGAAGTGACCCCTGCGTTTAATGAAATTGAACCGTTGCCGTACTTGGATACCACCAAGATGACGGATGCTGAGAAGGTTGCATTGAGTCGTGTGGGTTTAGCGTCCATTGGCAAAGGTGAATTGGCGGTATTGACCATGGCCGGCGGTCAAGGTACGCGTCTTGGGCATGATGGACCAAAGGGAACTTATTCCATTCAACTTCCCGGAGATGAATCTTTATTTGAGATTCAGTGTAAGGGGATTGATGCCGTGGCAAAGCGCGCAGGATACCAGCCCCATTGGTATATTATGACCAGTACCATCAATCATGGGGATACAGTGGCATTCTTTGAAGCAAAGAACTATTTTGGTTATCCCAAGGAGAAAATTCATTTTTTCCCTCAAACCATGATTCCGGCGGTTACCGAAGATGGGAAATTACAATTGGCTTCTGAAAGTGAATTGCTGAGAAGTCCCAATGGAAACGGTGGTATGTTTATTTCTCTTGCCAATTGCGGTTTGTTAGACGTGATGAAGGCCCACGGTGCTAAATATTTATTTGTTTGCGGTATTGATAACTGCTTAGTAAAGATGGCAGATCCTATGTTCTTAGGTGCCCTGCTTACCGATGAGAAGCAGCCGCAAGCTACGGCAAAGTCTTATATTAAACGGGATCCCGGAGAGAAAGCCGGTATCTTCTGTCGCCGCGATGGGCGTCCCGGCGTATTGGAGTATACGGAAATTCCTACGTTATATGCAGAAATGAAGAATGACAATGGGGAATGGACCTATGGTGATACCAACGTATTAAATTACATATTTACGTTGGATGCCGTGGAGCGTTTGGCAGCCTTAGGTACGGAGTACCATATTGCGGTTAAGAAGCTGACCTATTTGGATCCGGAAACAAAACAGGAGATTACAGTGCCGAAAGGATATAAATTTGAATTATTCTTGTTTGATACGTTCTTATACTTGGATGATTTACAAGTGGTGCGCATCGAACGGACAGAAGAATTTGCCCCGGTTAAGAATCCTACGGGCATCGATAGTGCAGAGTCAGCCAGAGAAATGTATTTAGAATTTGAAAGAACTAATCCGAGAAAATGGGAGGAACAGATATGAACAATAAGATTATGATGAAAACACCTTTGGTGGAGATGGACGGAGACGAAATGACCCGCGTTGTGTGGGCGAAGATTAAAGAGATTGTATTAGATCCCTTTGTAGAGCTCAAAACGGAATATTATGATTTGAGCATTCAAAACCGTGATGCCACCGAGGATCAAGTAACGATGGACAGCGCACTGGCCACCAAGAAGTACGGTGTTGCGGTAAAATGTGCGACAATCACCCCCAATGCAGCCCGTGTGAAAGAATTCAATTTACATAAAATGTGGAAGAGCCCCAATGGCACCATTCGTGCGGCATTGGATGGCACTGTATTCCGTGCGCCTATTTTAGCCAAAGGCATTACACCTTTGGTGCCCTCTTGGACGAAACCCATTACCATTGCCCGTCACGCATACGGCGATATATACTCTGCTGTAGAGTCCAAAGTACCGCAAGGTGGCAAAGCCGAATTGGTAGTAACAGATGCAGACGGCAACGAAACCAGAACGATCATTAAAGAATTCCCCAAAACAGATGGCATTGTGATGGGTATGCACAATACCGATGCCTCTATCCGCAGTTTTGCCAAGACCTGTTTTGAATACGCTTTGGATCAGGGTATTGACCTTTGGTTCTCTGCCAAAGATACCATTTCGAAGACTTACGACCACCGTTTCAAGGATATTTTTGCTGAAATGTACGAAGCAGAATACAAAGAAGCCTTTGAACAGAAAGGCATTACGTTCTTCTATACGTTGGTTGATGATGCCATTGCCCGTGTTATGAAGTCCAGCGGCGGATTCTTATGGGCTTGTAAGAACTATGACGGAGACGTATTCTCTGATATGTTGGCGACTGCTTTCGGAAGCCTTGCTATGATGACTTCTGTATTGGTTTCTCCCGACGGCTACTACGAATACGAAGCGGCTCACGGTACGATTCCTCGTCACTATCACAAATATTTGAAGGGCGAGAGTACATCTACCAATCCTATTGCAACGCTGTTTGCTTGGACGGGCGCTTTGGCAAGACGGGGTGAGTTGGATCATATTCCTGAATTAACCGCATTTGCTAAAAAGGTTGAACAAGTGACCATTGAGGCTGTTGAAGAAGGCTTTATGACCGGCGACCTTGCACTTATTTCTACGGTACCGAATAAAAAGGTATTAAGCTTAGACGAATTCCTGAAAGAGGTTGCAAGCAGAGTATGATCAAAGCCCTTATTCGTCGATTTGTTCCTGATTACGAACAAGTCAAGGATAAACAGGTAAGACAGCGATATGCCGTGTTGGCCGGCATATTGGGTATGTGCGGAAATGCCGTGCTTTTTGTACTGAAACTAACCATCGGTATTTTGATGAACAGTATTTCTGTCATATCGGATGCTTTCAATAATTTGTCCGATATGGGCACTTCCGCTGTGCTGATTTTCAGTGCCAAGATGAGTAATAAGAAACCGGATAAGGAGCATCCTTTCGGTCATGGACGGATTGAATATCTGGCGTCTTTGGCGGTTGCGGTGCTGATTTTGGTGGTAGGTG